>NZ_CP163435.1:1577205-1892647 GCF_041051975.1 Streptomyces sp. R21
AAGCTGTACGAGATGCAGTTCCTCGGCCACGAGCTGCGGGTGCTGCGCCGACGCGCCGACCTCGACGGCGGGGGGTGACGCCGTCGGGTGGGGCGCTCCGGAGGGCCCCACGCGAAAGGGCCATCGCCGACCGGGTCGCCCGCCTGGTGGTCCAACACCGCGACGGGCGGGCCCTGTTCGACGATCCCCCTTCGTCGAGGAGAACGATCCGGCCGCAGCGGCGGTCGTCAGGCACTCAGAAAGCGGTCAGCCTTGGCACAGGGCGCGGCAAGCGACCTGTCCATCCGAATGACCACCAGGTGAGACCGCGTGCCCGGCCTTCTTGACGGCGCCGCGGGGCACACCGAAACTGGCCTGGACGGTCACGATTGTCAGCGCCACGGCGCGGGTTAGCCCCGCTCAGGTGGTCATCGGCCCCGGCCCGCTGGCAGGCAACCCTTCCACCGCGACGGGGTGCCCCGGGTGACGACCGGGTCCCGCCGGTGTGGCGGGGCAAGCGTGGTCTCGCGTCTCGCGAGCCCCGAAGGTGGGACCGGTGGGAATGGCCTGGAACGGCTTGACGAGGCGCCTGCACATCGATCTGTTGCGTGTCTCCAGCGCTTACTGATCCGCCACCGGTCCGTGCGATCCGGACCGGTGCGACAAGCGCAGTCGCTCCGCATTCGGCCGCTGGTGCCCACAAGGCGGCGGTGGCTTCCTCGTTCCCAAAGGGAGAGTCATGCCCGAGACAGCTTCGCGCAGTTCCAGCACAGACAACCCCAGTGCCTGTAACCAGAGTTCGTTCGCTTCGGGCCATCGCCCCGGAGCGGCCGTACCGTCCCCCCTCCCCCACCACTTCCACAGCCGTATCGGCGTCGGTCTGGCCGGCGGCTTCTACCCGGCACCGCACCGCTACGAGCTGTTTCTGTCAGTGAGTTGTCCCCGCTCGCTGCGCATCTCGATCAGCCTCGGCCTGCTCGGCCTGAAGGACTCGGTCGCCACCACGCTCCTGGGGCACCCCGGCGAGACGCCCGACGCCTTCACCTCCCTGCGCCGTGCGTACGAGGCCACGGTGCACCACTACGACGGACCACTGACCGCGCCCGCGTTGTGCGACCGGTGGAGCGGGCGCATCGTCAGCAACCACACCCCCGACATCCTCCGCGACCTCGCGGGCCTGTTGTCCGGCCACGACGGAGCCTGCCCCTCCGCGCTGCGCCCACCGGGCCTCACCGCGGACATCGACGCCCTCCGTGACCTGTTGGAGCTGGACGTCACCCCGGCCGCCGAGCCCTCGAACCGATCGGCGGCACTGGACCTGTTGGACCGTCGGCTCGTCGGGCAGCCCTATGCGCTGGGCGAGGAGCTGACGGCCGCGGACGTGGACCTGTGGGTGGCGCTCGTCCATCTCGGCCCGGCCCGCACCCTCTGCTCGCACCCCCGGCTCCGGGACTACGTACGCCGCCTCGGCGACCACCCAGCCTTCCGGGGCAGGACCGACGCGGTGGCCGACGTGGCATGAGCCCAGGGACTCAGGTGCCCGTCGCGAGCGGCCGGGACGGATCCCGGGACCATTCCTCCAGCGAACCGTCGTACAGGGCTATGTCCTTGCGGCCCAGGAGCGTGAGGGCGAGCGCGGTGCCGGCAGCGGAGATGCCGCCGCCGCAGTAGAGGATCACCGGCGACTCATCGCCCTTGAGCACCGTGCCGACGCGTTCGGCGAGTTCGTCGACGGGCAGGAACCGGCCCGTGTCGTCGAGAAGGCCGCGCCCCGGCAGGCTGAGACTGCCGGGGATGTGACCGCGTCGGCTGTAGCGGGTGGGAGCGGAACCGTCGAAGCCGCCGGGCGGCAGCGCACACACCAGCGTGCCGGGACGCTCGCCGCGGCTGACGGCTCCCACCGTCTCGAGGTCGGTCCACATGCCGGGACGGGGTACGGGCGTGAGGCGCCCGGCGACCGGTGTGGCACTCGTCTCGCCGCCGCCCGTCTCGTCGCCGCGGGCGATCGGGTGTCCGCCCGCCTCCCACGCCTGCCATCCGCCGTCAAGTACCGCCGCCGGTACGGAGATCGACCGCAGCATCCACCACAGCCGGGCAGCCCAGATGCCACCGCCGCTGTCGTAGGCGACGACCTCCGAGCCGTCGCGGACACCGAGCCGCTGAAGGGCGGCGGCCAGCGCCTCCGGTGCCGGGACCGTGAAGTGGAACGGTGCTCCCTGGTCCGACAGTTCGCCGGTGAGGTCCGCGTGGCGCGAGCCGGGGATGTGGCGCCCGGCCCACTCGGCGCGGCCGCTGCCGGACCGGTAGTCACCGTCGTGGCGGGGTGAGGGCAGCAGCGCGGTGGCGTCGAGGACGATCAGCCGGGGGTCGTCGAGGCGGGCCGCGAGCCACGCGTCGTCGACCAGAGGTCCGGGGAGCAGGGGATCGGTCATGGCGGGGATGCTAACCCGGCGACGCCCGCCGGAGACCCGCCTGATCTGTGCGATCTCACTCAACAAGCAAGATCGTCCCACATGGTGGGATTCGCTTGCACAGCATCGGCTGCCCGGGGTTATGGTTTCGGCCATCTACGCGGGAGCCCCTACCCGGTTGGGCTGAGAGGGCGTCTGGGAGCGATACCGACATCCGTCGGCCCGCTCCCCATGGGAACGCCGACCGCATCACTTGAGCCACAGTGCCCGCGTAGGAGTACCGGATGTCTTCAGCAGTCGAGCAGCAGTGTCCCCCGGCTTTCGCCGCGGCGGCCCGCTCCTGTTGTTGACCCGCCCGGCCTCCCCCTTCTCCTTCCTTATCTCACCAGGCAGCCGGGCCACGGGCCCGCACACCTGAGTGCCGTCCGCATTCGGCCGTCCGCCGTCTGCCGTCCACGGAGCCGTCTGTCCATGCCGCACGTCCGAGTCATGCTCGACTACTTCCACCCTTGGCCGAATTCTGCCGGTTTGTACGTTGCCCGGGAGCGCGGCTGGTACCGCGAGGCGGGCCTGGATGTGGAACTCACCGTCCAGGATCCGGGACGCGGCGACACCCTGGAGTATCTGGCCCGGGGCGAGGTGGACTTCGGCCTCTTCCCGCCCAACCGGCTGCTCGCCCGCCGCGCCGCCCCCGGCCAGCCGCTGCTCGCCGTGGCCGCCGTCAACCACCGCGCCCTGGAAGCGATCCAGACGGCCCGCCCCACCGGCATCACCCGCCCCCGCGACCTGGCAGGACGCCGCCTCGCCTACAACCCCACCCCGCGTGGACGCGCCATGGTCCGGCACCTGGTCGCGGCCGACGGCGGCGATCCGGATGCCGTGATCACCGTCGACGCGGGCTACCGCGAGCTGACCGTCGACGACATAGCGGCCGGCGAGGCGGACGCCACCTTCGGCACCTACTGGTCCTGGGACGCCCTGCGCGGCGACCTGCCCGAAGACCAGCGCCTGACCTGGCCGGTCGACGAGATCGGCGCCCCCCGCTACCACAGCTACCTCCTCGGCACGAGCGAGAGCCTCGCCGACACCCGCCCCGACCTGGTACGCGCCTTCCTGGCCGCCACCGCTCGCGGCTACGCCTCCGCGTCAGCCGACCGGACCGGCGCCCTCGCCCTGCTGGAACGCGTGATCCCCTACTTCTCGCGCCCCCTGATAGCCCGTTCCCTCAGCCTGGTCGCCCCGACCTGGACCGACGCCGACGGGAACTGGGGTGTCATCGACGAGACCCGCATGGGCCCCTACGCCGACTGGCTCGCGCGCCACAACGCCGTCCCGCACGCCCGCGGCTGGCGGTCGTCGTACACGAACGACCTGCTGGCCACCGTCCCGGCGGGCGCCGAATGACCTGCCAGGCAAGGGAATTGACGAGGCGCGTGGCCATCGACCTCATGCGGGCCGACAGCGCGCTGTGTCGGACGTGAAGAGCAACTCCCTCACGCCCCCAGCACCGCCGCGCCCATCCGAGGAAACCCCATGAGATCCCGTACGACCGCCCTGCTCTCCGCGGCCACCGCCGCCGTGCTCGCCACGACGGGCTGTGCCGCGCAGGACTCCACGTCCGCCGCCACGAAGAACGGCACCACCCAGGTCACCCTCGCCCTGGACTGGACGCCCAACACCAACCACACCGGCATCTACGTCGCCCAGCAGAAGGGCTGGTTCAAGGACGCCGGCATCGACCTGAAGATCGTGCCGTACGGCTCCACCGCGCCGGAGACGCTGGTCGCGAGCCACAAGGCGGACTTCGGGATCTCGTACCAGGAGGGCGTCACCACCGCGCGCGCCGCGGGTCAGGACGTCACCTCCGTGTACGCCGTCACACAGAAGACGAACGTCACGGTCTCCGTGCGCGCCGACCGCGACGACATCACGTCCCCCAAGGACCTCGACGGCAAGACATACGCGGGCTTCGGTGCCCCCTATGAGAAGGCCCTGCTTCAGAAGGTCGTCCAGGAGGACGGCGGCAAGGGCACGTTCAGGCAGATCACGCTCAACACCTCGGCTTACGCGGCCCTTTACGCGGGCAGGGCGGACTTCGCGATGCCCATGCCCACCTGGGAGGGCCTGGAGGCGAAGCTCACGGGCAAGCCCCTCAAGGACTTCCAGCTCGCCGACTACGGCTTCCCGGCCATCTACTCGACCCTCATCGCCTCCTCCGGGCAGTACCTGAAGCAGAACCCGGAGGTCGCCAAGAAGTTCCTGGCCGTGGTCGACAAGGGGTACGAGTACGCCGCCGACCACCCCGGCCAGGCCGCCGGCCTCCTCATCGCGGCCAACAGGAGCACACTCACCAACACCGAACTGGTCAAGAAGAGCGAGACGTTGCTGGCCAAGGAGTACTACCGCGCCGCCGACGGCAGGATCGGCACCCAGACCGCGAAGCGCTGGCAGGACTTCGCCGACTTCGAATTCACGTCCGGCCTGCTGGTGGACGAGAACGGCAAGAAGCTCACCAAGGTGCCGGACGCCTCGACGTTCTTCACCGACGCCTACCTCCCGGACTCCAAGTGAGGACGGCTCTGCGGGCGATCTGGCCGCCGCTGCTCGTCCTCGCCGTGCTCGTGACGGGCTGGCAGGTGTACGTGACCGACGCCGGCGTCGATCCGACGGTGCTGCCCAGCCCCGGCCGCGTCCTGTCGCAGGGGTGGGCGAACCGTGGCGACCTGTGGCGCCAGACGCTGCCCACCCTCCAGGAGACCCTTCTCGGCTTCGCACTGTCCTTCGCCGCCGCCTGGCTGGTGGCCGTGGTGCTGGACTTCTCGGCTGCGGCCCGCCGGGGCTTGTATCCGCTCCTGGTGGCCTCCCAGACGATCCCGATCGTGGCCGTCGCGCCGCTGCTGATCATCTGGTTCGGCTTCGGTCTGCTGCCGAAGATGCTGGTGGTGACCCTGACGACGTTCTTCCCGCTCGCGGCGAACCTGGCGGCGGGCTTCGCGGCCACCGACCGCGACGCGATGCGGCTGCTGCGCTCGCTGGGCACGGGCCGGGTGCGCGCCTTCCGGCTGGTCCGGGTACCGAGCGCGCTGCCCCACTTCTTCACGGGGCTGCGGGTGAGCATCACGTACGCCGTGGTGGGCGCCGTCTTCGCGGAGTACGCGGGCGCCGAGAACGGCCTCGGCATCTATATGCAGGCGCAGAAGAGCGCGTTCCGCACGGATCTGGTGTTCGCGGCGGTCACGGTGACCGCCCTGTTGAGCATCGCCCTGTTCGGGGCGACCTGTCTGCTGCAGCGGCTCGTCCTGCCGTGGGAGCGGGCACTGACGAAGGAGGGCCGGTCATGAGTCTCGAAGTACGTGGTGCGGGAAAGGCGTTCGGGTCGCTGGCCGTGCTGCGCGACCTCGATCTCAGTGTGAAGCCCGGCGAGTTCGCCGCCGTCATCGGTCCGAGCGGCAGCGGCAAGAGCACACTGTTCAACCTGATCTCCGGTCTGGACAGGCCCACTTCGGGCGAGATCCTGGTCGAGGGCGCCCCCGCGTCCGTGGCCTCGGGCAAGGTCGCCTACATGCCCCAGAAGGACCTGCTGTTCCCCTGGCGCACCGTGCTCGACAACACGGCCCTGGGGCTGGAGGCCCAGGGGGTACGGAAGAAGGAGGCACGGCGCAGGGCCGGCGCACTCTTCGAGGCCTTCGGACTCGACGGCTTCCAGGCCTCCTATCCCTTCCAGCTCAGCGGCGGTATGCGCCAGCGCGCGGCCCTGCTGCGCACGGTCGTCCTGGAGCGGCCGGTGCTGCTGCTCGATGAGCCCTTCGGCGCGCTCGACTCACTCACCCGCACCGAGATGCAGCTGTGGCTGGCCGACATGTGGCAGCGCTACCGCTGGACGGTCGTACTGGTCACGCACGACATCCGCGAGGCCGTCCTGCTCGCCGACACGGTGCACGTCCTTTCGCCCCGCCCGGCCACGGTCGTGGAACGCATCGAGGTGCCGCGTTCCGGCCCGCGCGGTCTCGACGCCCTCACCGAGCCCGAGTTCGCGGCGACCGAGCGACGGCTGCTGGACGCCCTCAGCGGCCGGGCGAGCCAGGTGAAAGAGGTGACGGCCGGATGAGCGTGATCCTGACCCACGGCATGGGTACGGAACCGGTGGCCCCCGACTGGCCGCCGCTCACCGAGGCGGAGGTCGAGGCCGTCGTCGGTCCCGTGACCGTGCTGTGGCGCAGCCCGCGCCCCCTGTCGGCGGCCGCCCTGGTCGAGCGGGGCGGAGAACGGCTCTTCGTGAAACGGCACCACCGCGACGTACGCACGCTGGAAGGCCTGGCCGAGGAGCACGCTTTCCTGCGGCATCTGCGGGAGCGGGGTGCGCCGGTCGTAGAAGTGCTGGGGGCCACGTCGCTCGGGAAGTGGGTGTACGAGGTCCATACGACCGGAACGGGGACGGATCTCTACCGGGACGCGCTGTCGTGGTCACCGTTCGCGTCCGTGGCCCATGCCCGGGCCGCAGGCAGCGCACTGGCCCAACTCCACTTGGCGGCGGAGGGATTCGACGCCCCGAGCAGGCGCCCGCAGCCCCTCGTGTCCTCGTTCAGTGTCTTCGCGGCGGTCGACCCCGTGGCCGCGCTGGAGGCGTATGCGGCCGAGCGCCCGACAGTGGTCGCGGCGTTGGCGGGCCGTCCCTGGCGGGACGACCTGCGCGCGGTTCATCTTCCCTTCCACCGGCGCCTGTTGCCCCACCTCGGCCACCTCGCGCCGCTGTGGACGCACAACGACTGGCATGCCTCGAACCTGCTGTGGGACGCGGCGGCCGGCACGGTCTCGACCGTCCTCGACTTCGGCCTCAGCGACCGCACGACCGCCGTCCACGACCTCGCGACCGCCATCGAGCGCAACACCGTCCAGTGGCTCGACCCGTCCTGCCCCGTCCGCCCGGACGACGTGGACGCGCTCCTCGACGGGTACACCTCGCTGCGCCCACTGAGCTCCGCCGAATCGGCTGCCCTGCCGGAACTGCTGCCGCTCGTACACGCGGAGTTCGCCCTGTCCGAGCTGGGTTATTTCCACGGCATCACCGGATCGCGGGCCAACGCCGATCTGGCGTACCAGTATCTGGTGGACCACACCCGGTGGTTCACGACCGGCGACGGACTCCGGCTCCTCGATCGAGTACGGCTTTGACATCCTCCCCCTCTTGAGGTGGACGCGTGTTGCCTTCCCTACATTTCCTATCGATTTACTAGGAAAGCGTTGACGGCCCGCCCGGCGGGTGCGCAGGATGATGCACATGTCCCACACGCAGCAACGACTCGTTCGTCGTCGGCATGTCGACTTTGGTCACGTCGTCAGCGCCGCCTGCTGTCGCGCGTAGGGCACGCGGCTCACACATTGCGCGTGCCACTCCGCCCCTTCTCTCACCCCAGGTGATCAGGCGGACCCGCCCACTGCGCCTGATGGCCCGACGCACTCCTGAAGGACGACCGCCATGACCACGGCAATTCCGGCCCAGGCCACTCCACCGGCTTCACCACTCCCCGACACGCGCCACCTCCGCCTCGTGGGCGACACCGCGCAGGGCGCAACCGAGGAACGCGGTTCTGCACCCCTCGTCGGCTACCTCCTGCTCGTCCCCGAGGGCACCGATCCCGCCCAGCTGTTCGCCAAGGACGTGCCACGGCTGGAGATCCGACCGGTCTCCTACACGGACTCACCTCCTGTGCAGCAGACGGGCGCCGGCGCCGTCCACATCGATCCCGAGCGACATGTCGCAGATGTGGACGGACATGAACTCGACCTCACCTACCTGGAGTTCGGGCTGCTGGCCCATCTCGTTCTGCACCCCCACCAAGTGCACTCGCGCGAGCAGCTGATGGCCGGCATATGGGGCTACGGCCACATCGGTGACGGTCGCACCGTGGATGTCCACATCGCGCGGCTGCGCCGCAAGCTGGGCACGGATCACCGACACCGGATCGTCACCGTACGGCGTGTGGGCTACAAGTACGTGCCCGACCAGCAAGAGAACTCCAACACCGCACGTTGCCGCCGACCTTGAGGGAGACCACCGCCATGGGCGTTGCCACCGCGCCGTCCGGCCCCGTATCGGAATCCGACCGGACCGGGCCCGGCCGTGCGCACTGGCTGCGCGTCGCCCGCGAGACGGCGGACGACCTCGCCACGGACGCGGTGGCCAGGGAGCAGGCGGGCAAGGCCCCGTTCGACGAGGTGTCCCGGCTGCGCGAGGCGGGACTCCTGACGCTCCTGATACCGGCCGAACTCGGGGGAGGCGGCGCGGACTGGCCCACGGCCTACGCTGTCGTGCGGGAGATCGCCGTGGCCGACGGCGCGATCGGCCAGCTGCTCGGCTGTCACTACTTCCTGTCGTGGAGCGCCCGGTTCTTCGGCGAGCCCGCTCTCGCCGCTCGGGTCGAGCGGCAGTCGGCGGCGGAGCAGTGGTGCTGGGGTGGTGGTTTCGCCTATCAGGAAATGCCTCTGACGCTGGCCAGGAAAGCCGGTGGCTATGTACTCGACGGTCGGCAGAGCTACGCCACCGGAGTCCTGGTCGCCGACCGTCTCGCCATGCGGGCCATACGCGCCGACACCGGCGAACCACTCGCCGTCGTCGTCGATTCCGCACGCCACGGCGTACGGATCGACGGCGACGCCGACACCTTCGGCCAGCGGCTCGCGGCCGGCGGCAGCGTGGAGTTCGACGCCGTGCCGGTCGTTGCCGACGACGTACTCGGCTCCCTGTCCGCGGACGAGGACGTTGTGTCACCCCTGGCCGCTCTGGCATCGCCGGTCGGGCGTCTTGTCTCGGTCCAGCTCTGTCTCGGCATGGCCGAGGGAGTGCTCGCCGAAGCCCGTGAGTACAGCAGGGCCGGCCACGCCCCCTGGCACCCCGCCTGGCCGGTCGGCTCCCCCCAGGACCCGCAGCTGCTGACCACCTACGGAGAACTCACCGTCCTCACCCGCTCCGCGTCGGCGCTCACCGATCAAGCACTGCTGGCCGTGCATGGCGGACTGGCACGCGGCGAAGACCTCACCTACGACGAGTGCGCGGAGATCTCCGTCCTCGTGGCCATGGCCGAAGCCGCCGCCTCCCGGGCCGCGCTGGAATCCACCGCCCGTGCCCTCGACATCATCGGCGCCCGCTCCGCGTCATCGCGGCTGGGCCTCGACCGCTTCTGGCGCAATGCCCGGACCCACACCTTGTACGAGCCCGTCGCCCACCGACTCCGCGATGTCGGGGACTACTTCCTCAACGGTGCGCACCCTCCGCTCATCCCGCTTGCCTGACCGTGACGGCGGCCGACCTCAGCGGACACCGACCGAGGCCGTACGGGATAATGCACACATGCGGATCTCAGCCAGGGCGGACTACGCGGTACGTGCCGCGCTGCAACTCGCAGCGTCACGGGACGACCGGCCATTGAAGACGGAGGCCATCGCCGACGCCCAGGACATCCCGCACAAATTCCTCGAAAGCATCCTGAACGACATGCGCCGGGGCGGCCTCGTCCTCAGCCAGCGCGGCGGCAACGGCGGCTACCGACTCGCCAGGCCCGCCGAGTCCATCAGCATCGCCGACGTCATCCGCGTCGTGGACGGACCGCTGGTCTCGGTGCGCGGGGTCCGCCCCCCGGAACTGTCCTACACCGGTCCCGCCGAGTCGCTGCTTCCCTTGTGGATCGCTCTGCGGTCCAACGTGCGCGAGATCCTTGAGGGCGTGTCGCTCGCCGACGTCGCATCGGCCCAACTGCCCGCCGATGTATCCGCGTTGACCAACGCCCCGAGCGCCTGGGTAAACCCCTGACACGCTGGGCCACTCACAGCTGATCCCAAAAAGCGAGATGCCCCCGTCCATGATGTGAACACCCCCTTGGGGCGGGCACTGTCTTCTGCCACGATCCCTAGCAACCAGGTGGGAAAACTAGGGATCCGTGGGGGTGGCCATGAGAACGCTCGACCGCTCAGCCCGGTTGCTGCCCCTTCTGACCGCGCGTCGTCACATCGACCTCGGTCGTACATCCAGCGCCATCTGTCGCCCCTTCTGACGGCACAGAACCTGAGCTCTCCGAACCAGCGCTGCCTCCCCGCCGCTCCGCCTCCGCCGGCGGATCGGACAGCCTGGCCTGACTAGGCCCCCCACGTTGCACTTCTCGGTCACCTGCGGCATGCCTCCCGCCGATGGCCGAGGAGTGGAGTGCTGGTTCGTGCCGACACAGCAGTACGCCTCGCATTTCCGTACCTCCGTGATCACCCATCCCTTGAGAGGACACCTCCGTGTCTGCCGCAAGACCGCTCACCGCCCTGCGCACCATCGCCGCCGTAGCCGCGCTCCCGCTCCTCGCCCTCACTGCGTGCAGTTACGGCTCCGAGGCCAAGGACGACACGAAGGCGAAGGTCGCCGCCGGGTCGAAGAAGATCGACGGTCTCGACACCGTGAAGATCGGCTACTTCGGCAACCTCACCCACGCCACGGCGCT
The DNA here is from genome assembly GCF_041051975.1 of Streptomyces sp. R21. Lineage (GTDB taxonomy): Bacteria > Actinomycetota > Actinomycetes > Streptomycetales > Streptomycetaceae > Streptomyces. Next base: position 1,588,076 of record NZ_CP163435.1, read on the forward strand.
GGTCGGCAACCAGAAGGGCTTCTTCCAGAAGGAGCTCGGCGCCACCGAGGCCAAGTACTCGATCTTCAACGCCGGCCCCTCCGAGATCGAGGCGCTGAACTCCGACTCGATCGACATCGGCTGGATCGGCCCCTCCCCGGCGATCAACGGCTACACCAAGTCCGCCGGCAAGAACCTGCGCATCATCGGCGGCTCGGCGTCCGGCGGCGTGAAGCTCGTGGTGAACCCGAAGAAGATCAAGTCCCTCAAGGACGTCAAGGGCAAGAAGATCGCGACCCCGCAGCTCGGCAACACACAGGACGTCGCGTTCCTCAACTGGGCCGCGGAGCAGGGCTGGAAGGTCGACGCGGAGAGCGGCAAGGGCGACGTCTCGGTCGTCCGCACGGACAACAAGATCACCCCGGACGCCTACAAGTCCGGCTCCATCGACGGCGCCTGGGTGCCGGAGCCGACCGCGTCCAAGCTGGTCGCCGAGGGCGGCAAGGTGCTGCTCGACGAGTCGACCCTGTGGCCCGACAAGAAGTTCGTGATCACTAACATCATCGTGTCGCAGAAGTTCCTCAAGGCCCACCCGAAGGTCGTCGAGGCCGTCCTCAAGGGCTCCGTCGAGACCAACAAGTGGATCAACGCCAACCCGGACGAGGCGAAGGCCGCCGCGAACGCCCAGCTCAAGACGGACTCCGGCAAGGAACTGCCGGCCGGCGTGCTGGACCCGGCCTGGAAGTCCATCCAGATCACCAACGACCCGCTGGCCTCCACCCTCAACACCGAGGCGGCACACGCGGTCAAGGCCGGTCTCCTCGACAAGCCCGACCTGAACGGGATCTACGACCTGACCCTGCTCAACAAGGTCCTCAAGGCCGCGGGCGAGAGCACGGTCACCGACGCCGGTCTCGGCGCCAAGTAACCCGGCACACCGATGAGTTCCCAGGAGGTTCGCCACCCTCCTGGGAACTCGGGCTGCGGCAAGTCGAAGCGCCGACGCTCCCGCCCCCGAAGGGGGCTCGACACCGCAGGACAAGGGGCCCTCGACTCACTGGTCACGCTGGTTCATCGCCTCGACCTGCCCTGACCGACCGCGCGCACCGGCCCCGGACTCGCCCCACGCGGTGGCTCAGGCACTGCGTGAGGCGGCGGCGTTCGAGTTGTGAACGTTCGGGACCGGGCCGACGGATCGCCGGCCCGGCGTCGCTCACAACACGTCAAACAAGCGTTCCGAGTTGTGCAGCGCGTGCCCCGCGACCCGCTTGCCGAGGAGGAGGCCCGCCTCGTCGGCGGAGCGGGTGTGGATGCCGGAGTAGACCCGGGCGTCCAGGTTGTCCTGGGACAGCTGGCGCCAGGCCGTGTACGTGCGGGTCACGCCGGGAGCTGTGGGGCTGGTCAGCTCGAACGGCGCAGTCCGTGGACCGGTGAGCGCCGTGAGGACCGCTTCCGCCGCCCCGGCGTAGGTGTTGTGTCCGCTCGGATAATCGGGGTGGGCCGGCGTGATGTGCAGCGGCGTCCAGTCGGGGTCGAGATCGATCGTGCCGGTACGGATGGCCGTGACGGGGCGCCAGCGCAGGTAGGCGTACTTGGTGTCGGAGGTGGCGATCTGCGTGTCCACCAGGGCGACGTGGAACAGGGCCACCAGCGCGGCCTGCTCCGGAGTGGGGCGCTGGGCGCGGGCCACTGCGACTCGCAGCGGCTCGGTGTACAGGGTCAGTGAGGAGCCGAACCAGAAGTTGGCGGTCTCGGTCTGCCGCGCCGTACGCGCGGTGCTGTCCACGGCCCCGTACGCCCGCACTTCGGCCAGGTCGGAACGGTAGCGCAGCGAGTCCAGGCCGGGCGGCGCGGACAGCCGGTACTGGTCGGCGCTGTCCAGCAGGAACGGCCTCGCGATCCGGTTGCCGTACTGCGCGGCCGGGGCGTAGGCGGGCGGCGTCGGCTGCCACACGCCGGGGGCCGCCGTCGGCACGGAGAACGGCGCGTTCACCGAAGCCGGGTCGAGACCGTCGCCCTCGCGGGAGGCGAGGACCAGCCGTGCCTGGCGGGCACCGGCCGCCGCGCCCTTCGTTTTGGCCGGTCCGTCCGGGACACGGTCCAGTGTCGTGCGCAGCGTGGTGTCCAGTTCCTGGGTGCGGGAGGGGACCAGGGCCACCAGGGCGTCGTGTACGGCGGATGCCAGTGCCGCGTCCTGGAACACACCGCGGTCGAGGCCGCGCGGCACCAGGCTCGTGGCCCGGGCCGCCGCGAGCCAACTGATGGCCCACGTACGGCTGTTGGTGACTTGGGTGGCGGCGCCGGCCGCCTCGATGGTTGCGGCCGTCGCGTCGTACCAGTCGAGCGCCACGGACGCGCGCGCAGCCCGTTCGTCCGCCACGGCGGCCGTGGCGGACGGGACGGTGACGGAGGCGGCCAGCAGGGCGGCCGAGCCCAGCGCCTTCAGGGCGGAGCGGCGGGTTCTGAGCGGGTTCACGGATACTCCTTCGCGGATATGCGGGGTGACTGCTGTTGCCGGGGGGGGCACACACCGACCTGCACGCGCTCGACACCGCCGCCGAGGGCGGACGGGGTTGGGACGGCGGCGGTGCGATGAGGGTCAGCAACACAGCGCGGCGGCGACACGCAACAGATCAACGGCGCGCCGCCGGGTGAACCGCAGAGAGATCCGCAGGGAGATCCGCATTCCAAAGACGCTATCCACGCCCCAATTCCCGGTCAACGAAAGTGAGTTGACCGCTTGGCATTGCAACGACGGCTTCGTGTCGCCGCCATGCGCCCGTTACGGTCGTTCCTCGTCATGTCCGCGCTTGCTCCGCGAGCGTCTTGGTGAAGTGGGTGACGGGGCGCTCCACTCGTTCGCCGTCCAGGGTGATGTCGACCGCCTCGTTGTAGAAGGCGAGGAGCCCCTGGATGGCGCCGGCCGCGGGCAGCGGGTCCGGGTAACTCCAGACGAGATTGGGCGGGACGTCGGCCGCACCGCGCCACGACCAGTACTCGGCGGTGCCCTTGTACGGGCAGCCGGTGTGGTGGTCGGTGGTTTCGAGCAGGTCGAGGCGGACGTCCTCGCGCGGGATGTAATAACGGGTGGGCAGGCCGGTCTCGAAGAGCAGGACCGGCCGGTGGGTGTCCGCGACGACCGTGCCGTCGATCTCGACCACGAGGTGACGGCTGCTGGGGAGGGCGTCCACCCGCTTGTGCGGGTCGCGGGGGTGGATGAAGATCTCTTCCTCCTCCTCGTACCAGTGGTCCAGGCCCCGCCCGACGCGCCGGAACCACTCGAAGGCGATGTGGTCGGCCAGGTCGGCGGCCGGGAAGGTCCAGGCGGCGTTCTCCAGCAGCTCGCCGTCGACTTCGACGTCGTAGAAGATCCGCGAGCCGGTGTGCGTGCCGGTCGGCGGGTTCTTCGCGGGGCGCAGGAGGTCCTCGCGCACCTCCGCACGCGGGAACGCGTACAGCGGCACGGGAACACCCGGCTCCCAGACGAGAACGGGGTGCCGGCTGTCGACGACCGTCACCTCGCCCTTGCGGCCGCGCACCCAGCGCTCGCTCGGCTCCCACAGGAGCCCCTCGGGGGTGGCCCGAACGGCCTGCGCGGTGGGGAATGTGGTCATGAGTGGCTCTCCTTCGGCTGGTTCGATGTCCGAGCCGTCCGGGTCTGCGACGGCCGGGAGAAACTCCACGATCGCGGCTGAGGGCACCGGTCACGACCGCTGCCCGGCGCGGGCGCGCCGTTGACGGGCTGCGGCGGCGATAGCTAAAGTTTCAACTGGCATTGAGTGTCAGCGTCAAGCCCTGGCTTGCTGACCGGCAACCCTCCGACGCGGTGGGGTGCTCCAGGTGAAAGCCCGGCCGGGTCGCCCACCCGGCAAGCGTGTGGCCCCGTGGCAGGGGCCTGGAGCATGGAGGTACGAGCATGCGGCACAGCGGCGTCTCCAGTCCCTCCCTCACGGCTGCGGCGGCTTTCTCCCGATTCTCCCGCCGACGCCACATCGACCTGCAGCGCATCACCAGCTGCCTGTGTCATGGCTGACTGCGTCCCGTCGGCTGTCTGAGAACCTTCACCGCTGGTTTTGACGCGCCCGCGGCACATTCCTGGCCTTCCCCTTCCCCCTCATTCTCTTTAACTGTGTCGCTCTTTCTCAGGAGCAACACCATCCACGCCTGCACCCACGAGCTGCTCGCGGCGATCCCCGGCGCAGTTGCGTCACGGCCGCATCCGAACCGCTACAAGCGAAGGAGCACGCATGACCGTTCAGGACACCACCGCAGACCTGTCCGCCTTCACCCGCGAATGGCAGGAGTGGCATGCCAGGCAGGAGGCACGACTCGCCGACCCGCACGGGTTCCTCGCGATCACCGGCCTGCACTGGCTCGGCGACGAGCCGCAGCGCTTCCCGGACGCCCCGGGCGTCTGGTCGACCGGCGCCGACGGAGTCGTCGTGGTCCTCGGCGACGATGAGGAACTGGTCGTCGACGGAACCCCCGTCCGCGGCGAGCACCGCTTCGGGGTGCTCCCGGAGCGCAGCGGAGTCGACGCGGTCTGGGGCGACGCCGTGATCGAGGTGGCCAAGCGCGGCGGACACGACATCGTCCGCCCCCGGCACCCGGACACCCCGCTGCGGACCGCCTTCACCGGTACGCCCGCCTACACCCCGCATCCCCGCTGGGCGCTGACCGGCCGCTACACGGCCTTCGCCGAGCCGCGAGCGACGACCGTGGGTGCGGCGGTCGAGGGCCTTGAGCACGTGTACGACGCGCCCGGCCGGGTCGAGTTCGAGCTGGACGGACGCCCCCTGGCGCTGACCGCGTTCCCCGGGCGCGGCCCGGGCAGTCTGCTGGTGCTGTTCACCGACGCGACCTCCGGGGTCACCACCTACGCGGCCAACCGGGCCCTCGCGCTGGATCCGCCCGCTGCCGACGGCACGGTCGTCCTGGACTTCAACCGAGCGGCGAACCTGCCGTGCGCCTACACCGATCTGGCCACCTGCCCGCTGCCCCCGGCCGAGAACCGGCTGCCCGTGGCGATCGAGGCCGGGGAGAAGATCCCCCGCGAGCGAGGCGGGTCCTGAGTACCGGGCGCCACCGGAACGACCACGACCGAGAGGGACGAACACCCTATGAGCACCCCCGCGATCGACTCGCTGGCCTTTCTCACCCCGGGCAACTTCACCGACGACGACCCGTACACCGGCCTGGAGGAGACGCTGCAACTGTTCGAGTACGGCGAACGGCTCGGCTTCGACGGCGGCTGGATCCGGCAACGCCATCTCGAACACGGCGTCGGCTCGGCCGCGGTCTTCCTGGCTGCGGCCGGCCAGCGCACCGAGCGGGTCGAACTGGGCACCGCGGTCATCCCGATCGGCTACGAAAGCCCGTTCCGGCTCGCCGAGGACCTGGCACTGGCCGATGTACTGTCCCGCGGCCGGCTCCAGGCCGGCTTCAGCACCGGCATGCCGCACGCCGAACTCCTCGGCGATCTGGTGTACGACGGGGACTGGCGCAGCTTCGACCTGTCCTACGGCAGGATCGCCCGCGTCATCGACCACCTGCGCGGCGACTACCTCGGCGGCCCGGACACGGTGATCCGGTCGCCCGGCAACACCCAGCGGCCACGCCTGCAGCCGCACAACCCCGGCCTGGTGGACCGGGTCTGGTACGGCGGCGGCAGTCAGCGCTCGATCCGGTGGGCAGCCGAGCACGGCCTGAACCTGCTCAGCGGCAACATCGTCACCGGCGAGGGAACGGACGACTTCACCACAGCCCAGCTCGCCCTGCTCTCCGAGTACCGGCGCGCTCTCCCTAGGGACCGCCCGACACGGGTGGCGCTGGGGCGGGTGATCGTGCCGTTCGACAGCGCGGACGCGTCCACGCGGGCCCGCTACCGGGAGTACGCGGCCGGTCGGCACGCGCGCACCCTTGCACCGCAAGGCCCACAGCGGATCCTGTTCGCCCCGGATGTGGTCGGGACCGCCGAACAGATCCTGGAGCAACTGAGCGCGGATCCCGTGGTCTCGGCCGTCTCGGAGCTGCGCCTGGAGCTGCCGTACGAGTTCCAGCGAGCCGACTACGAGCAGATCCTGCACGACGTACGGCACTTGATCGCACCCGAACTGGGCTGGCGGCCCGACTCCGCGCTGCTGCACGAGGCCGGCCGGTGACCCCCGATTCGCAGGAGCCGACCGTACGGCTGGAAACCCACACCCATGAGCCGTTCGCCCCCCGCACTCGCACCGCGGCGGCCCGGGCAGCAATGCCCGTCACGCTCCTGTCGATTGGGCTGCTATGACCGTTGGCGTCGCACTCCCCCTCCACAACCGGATCGACAGCACGGTGCATCTCGCGCGGGAGGCCCACGAGGCCGGACTGCGCTCGGCGTGGTTGGGCCAGACCTTCGCGTACGACTCCCCCACGCTCGCCGCGATCGTCGGCCGCGAGGTGCCCGGACTGCACGTCGGGACCGCCGCGATCCCCGTCTTCGGCCGCCATCCGTTGCTGCTCTCCAGCCAGGCCCAGACGGCCCAGGCCGCGACCGGCGGCCGCTACCACCTCGGCCTGGCGCTCGGCACGAAGCACCTCACCGAGACGGGCTTCGGTATCCCGTACGAGCGCCCCATCGCCCGGCTCCGTGAGTTCCTGATCGCCCTGCGCCAGCTCGTGGAAACCGGCAGCGCCGACTTCCGCGGAGAACTGCTGACCGCCACCACACCGCTGCCGGCGGCGGTGCCGGGCGGCGCCGAGCCGCCGGTGCCGCTCCTCGTCGCAGCCATGGCGCCGCAGGCACTGCGCGCCTCCGGCGAACTCGCCGACGGCATCCTGCCGCTGCTGGCCGGCCCGCGGGCCCTCGCCGAGCACATCGTCCCGGCCGTCACCGCCGCGGCCGAGTCGGCGGGCCGGACGGCACCCCGGATCGTGGCCTTCGTGCCCGGTGTGGTCACCGCCGACGTCGAGACGGTACGGGAGACCGCGACCGAGACGCTCGCCTTCTACGAGCAGTTCCCCTCCTACCAGCGCGTCATCGGCCTCTCCGGCGGCACCCGGGCCGCCGACCTGGCCGTCATCGGTGACGAGGAGACCGTCGCCGCCGAGGTACGCCGCTACCGCGAAGCCGGCGCGACGGAGGTGGTGTTCACCGCGACGGACCTCGGCGGCGAGGAGGACCGGCGCCGTACCTGGAAGCTGCTCGGCGAGCTGGCGAACGGCTGAGGCACCTCACACCAGAGGGGCGGACCAGTCAGGGATGCCCGCCGCGTGGCAGCTCCCGAAGACCTGCCGGGCGCTTGTCAGGGACTCACCCGGCTCCTTGCTCCGCGACAGCGAGCACGGTCTTCCCGTGGGTGCCCCCGGCCTCGAAGAGCCGGTGGACCTCGGCGACATCCGCCCACGGGAGGACGGTCGGAGGGGCGTAGGGAAGCGCTCCGGAGGCGAGCGCGGACAGCGCCCTGGACAGGTGCTCGCCGATCGTGGCGGGGGAACGGCGGGCGACGTCACCGATGTTGTACCCGGCGACGGTCCGGCTGTTCTTCCACAGGTCGAACACGTCCGCCCTCCAGTCCGCGTGCCGCCCCAGGTCCCCATAGGCGACGACCCGGCCGAAGGGGGCCAGGACCTGCAGGCTCGCCTGCCGCACCGGGCCTCCGACCGGGTCCAGCACCAGGTCCACCCCACGACCTTCGGTGACCTCCCGGACCGCGTCCTCGAAGTCTTCCCGGACGAACAACGCGTCGTAGCCCAGCGCGGCGGCCAGCTGCGTCTTTTCCGTGGAACCCACGGTGCCGAAGACGCGCGCCGCGCCGAGCCCACGCGCGATCCGCGCCGCGGCCGAACCGACCCCGCCGGCCGCCGCATGAATGAGCACGCTCTCGCCGTCGCCCAGCCGCCCGGCGTCCGCCAGCACGCCGTAAGCCGTCGGATACACGCACGGCACCCCCGCCGCGTGTGCCAACGGGAGCCCGCCCACCGGCCGGACGAAGTCCGCGTCGACCACGACGAACTCGGCGTACCCTCCGAAGCCCGGAAGGTAGGCGGCCACCTGCTCACCGACAGCCGGCCCGTGCACTGCGCTGCCGAGCGCGGCCACCGTGCCGGAGACCTCCAGCCCGGGCACGTCATAGCCACCGGGGCCATCGGGCTCGCCGAACTCGCCACGCCGGTGCTGCACCTCGGCGAAGTTCACCCCGGCGTACGCGACCTCGATCAGCACCTGGCCGGGGCCGGGCGCCGGTGTCGGCACCTGGACCTCCTCCAGGACCTCAGGTCCGCCATTCGACTTGAATCCGTATGCACGCACGTGGCACTCCTCAGACCAGGTCGAGCGCGTCGAACGCGTAGCTGGGGCTGAGGTAGCCTCCACCGCCCGCCGAGCCGCTGGCGGCGTCGATGCGCAGGGTGTTGGTGCCGGTCAGCAACTGGGCGGCGGGGATGACGTATTCGTACGTGTGGTTGTTGCCGCGGTAGCTGCCGACCGTCAGGGTCCGGGTGGAGGGCTCGGTGGCGGCGGCCGGGATGCCGGAGGTCCAGGTGTCGTTGACGGTGATCTGGGGGCGGCCGCCCGCCTTGGCGGTGGTGATGCCGATACGGAGGGTGCGGTCGGTGGCGGCCTGGGCGGCGGTGAGGGTGAAGGAGACCAACAGGCCCTGGTTGATCTCCTTGAACTGGTAGGCGGGCCAGGCCGAGGCCGTCGAGGTGCCGATGACGTAGGTGCCGGCGGTCCAAGGGGCGGCGCGGGAGTCGGAGGGGTGGGCATAGGTGACGAGGGCGGCGTTCTTGAAGCCGGCCGGGGTGCCGTTCCAGTCGCCGATGCGCCAGATGGCGGGGTCGGCGGCGGGGTCGCCGGTGATCGTGATGGTGTGCACGGTGGTGACGGCGCCCGCGGTGACTGTGACGTCCTGGGTGTGCACGGCGAGTTCGCCCTTGTAGACGGTGAGGGTGTACGTGCCGGGCAGGATGCCGGGGACCGCGTACTTGCCGGTGCCGGCGTCCGCCTTCCCCCAGTACTGGGCATCGGAGTTGGACACGCCCACGACATAGGGGTACGCAGTGTCCCGCCCCGCGAGCCCGTTGCCGACGATCCGCCCGCGACCGCCCGCCCCGGTCCAGCCCGCCAGCCCGAGGGCATCCACCCAGGCGGTGTTGTCGCGCCCGGACACGGCGGCGGTCGGCGCGGACCCGTCGGTGAAGGCCAGGACGTACGGGCCGTGCAGGCCGAAGCGCTCGGCCTCCGTCTGGCCCTCGGCGTAGTAGAGGTGCTCGTAGAGCCCGGCGCCGGACTCGTTGCCGTGCCGTAGCAGCTGACGGATGAAGGGGCCGCCGGAGTCCTTCTCCTTGGTGGAGCGGACGACCCAGATCGAAGCGGCGGAGGAGCTGAAGCCGAAGTAGTCGTAGTCGATGGTCCGCAGGTTGGAGAAGTGCTTGGCCCTGGTGGTCCCGTCGGCCTTGGCGAAGATGTCGGCGGACTCGATGACGGTGTCGGAGTTGGACCAGGTGTCCGAGTAGGTGGTGGGGAAGATGGCGGGCTTCAGGCGCGCGATGTAGCGGCTGGCGGTGACGGAGGTGTCGGGCTTGTAGGTGAAGAGGTAGATGTTGTTCTGGCCGCTGCGTGCCGCGTAGTAGTGGATCAGAGTGCCGTGGACGACCTTGATGAGGACGACTCCGGTGGCGGGCGTGGAGATCGTCACCGTCGAGGTGCCGAGACCGCTCTCGATGTGCGAGTTCTTGCCGTCATAGCCCTGGTACTCGGTGCCGTTGTAGACGAAGGACGAGAGGTCGCCGTTGCTGTGGTTGACCTTGAAGACCAGGCCGGCGCCGGTGTCGACGACGTAGTTGGTGCCGTCGTCGGTGTAGCCGAAGTTCGCGGCCGAGGCGGTGACGGGGGTGGCGAGGGCCAGGGCGAGCCCGGCCGCCGAGGCGAGGACGGTACGGCGGGACAGCGGGCTGTCGTACGGCATGCGGACAACTCCTGTGGCACGAGGGGAGGTTGAGGAAGGGAGCCACAAGCCTGCCCGCCCGAGCGGCTCCGCACGAAGATCGGCGGCCGATGGCCACGAAGATGTAATGGCACGCCACATTCGGTCCCGACATATGGGATTCAGCAGACGATTCGACCGATCATGAACGTTTCTTTTCATTTCTGTGGCTTTACCGATCACGCAGGTCGGTTCCCGGACGCTCCTGGCCGTCTGCCGAAGGGGACACGCGAAAAAAGGGCCCTCGCAGACTCTCGTCTGCGAAGACCCTTCGCACCGTCGGGACGACAGGATTTGAACCTGCGACCCCTTGACCCCCAGTCAAGTGCGCTACCAAGCTGCGCCACGTCCCGGTGCGTTCACCCGCGGTTTCCCGCGTGATCGTGCAGGTAAACCCTACCGCACGCGAGCAGCGGGGCTGGCCCGGACCGGCGCGTGCAGGTCCGCCGCCGCGGTGCGCAGCGCGTCGGCAAGGCGGGCAGCCGGTTCCGGGAGGGGGCGCGGGAGGCCGGCCAGGACGAGGCGGCGGTGTTCCTCGGGGCCACCGCGGACCGTCAGGATGCGTACGCCGGGGGGCGCGGCGGCGGTGAGGGAGGCGGGCACGGTGGTCAGGCCGCAGCCGGCGGCGACGAGGTTGAGCTTGGCCAGCCAGTCGCGGGCCGTGTGCGCGATGACGGGGCGCTCGTCGAGGCCGGGCCAGACGCCCATCAGCCGTTCGTCGCCCGAGGAGGCGCCGGCGATCCAGTGTTGGCCGCGGAGTTCGGCGATATCGACGCAGTCGTGCGCGGCGAGGGGATGACTTGCGGGGACGGCCAGGCACAGGCTGCGCTCGCTGAGGGTCTGCACTCTCAGCGGCGGCGTCTCCGTGTCGAGCGGCCGGAAGGGCGGCATCGATGCCAGCAGGGCGAGGTCCAGCGTGCCGGCGCGCAGCGCGCGGACCAGGGCCGGGGTGCTGCCCTCCCGGGTGGTGACGGTGATGGCCGGGTGGCTGCGGCGCAGCGCGGCGACGGCTCGCGGGAGCAGAACGGCGCCCGCGCTGGCGAACCAGCCCAGGCGCACGGTTCCCGCTTCGGCGGGCAGCCCGGCGAGTTCGCGCGCCGTGGCGTCGATCTGGTCGAGCACCGTCACGGCGCGGCGCAGCACGATGTGCCCGGCGTCGGTCAGCCGTACTCCGTCGCGGCGCCGCTCCAACAGGGGTGCCCGTGCGGCCCGTTCCAGTGAGGCGATCTGCCGGGACACCGCGGACTGGGTGTATCCGAGCGCCGCCGCGGCCGCGGTGAGCGTGCCACGTTCGGCCACCTCACGGAAGACGCGGAGCGCGACGAGCGAGACATCGGTGAAGTCCATGACTTTTACGCATACCAGAGGTGAGCAGCTTTCGTTGGACGCATGGCCGAACCGTTCCTAGCGTGGTGGTCATGACTGTTGCACGCATTGCTCTTGTCACCGGCGCCAACCAGGGCCTCGGCTTCGCCCTCGCCGCGGGGCTGGCCGCCCGGCTGGGCCCGGACGACCTGGTCCTGCTCACCGGGCGCAATGCCCAGCGGGTCGCGGACGCCGCGTCACGCGTCGCCGAGGCTCCCGCCACCCGCAGCCGGGTGGAGGGCCGGGTGCTCGACGTCTCCGACGCCGACGCCGTGGCCCGTGCGGCCGCCGAACTCCGGGCGCGCTACGGCGGAGTGGACATCGTCGTGTCCAACGCCAGCGCCATGCTCACGCCCGACCTGACGCAGGCCGAACAGGCCGACGCGTTCATCGGAGTCGCCAACGGGGGCGCGCACGCGGTGCTCCGCTCGTTCGGCCCGGTGCTGCGTCCGGGCGGGCGCCTGCTCGTGGTGGCCAGTTCGCTCGGCACGCTCGGCCATCTCGATCCCCCGCTCCGGCCGCTGTTCGACGGCGCCTCCCTCGACGAGGTGGAGAAGGTCGTCGCGTCCTGGCTCGCCGCGATCCGGGCGGGCACGTCGGAGGAGTCGGGCTGGCCACAGTGGATCAACGTCCCGTCCAAGGTGGCCCAGGTCGCCGCCGTGCGCGCGGTCGCGGCCGAGCGCCGGGCCGCCGACCTGGCGCAGAACACCCTGATCGCGGCGGTGTGCCCCGGGCTCGTGGACACCCCGCTCTCCCGGCCGTGGTTCGCCGACTTCAGCCACGCGCAGACCCCGGCGCAGGCCGCGGTCGCCGTACTCGACCTGCTGCTGGCCGAACGCGTCGACCCGGCGACGTACGGCGAACTCGTCCGCTTCGGCGAGGTCGTGCCCTGGCGCGAGGGGACACCGCCCGCCCACCAGGAGCGACTGCTCTCCAACTAGCCCTGCAGTCAGCTCAGTTGAGCCTCCGCCCAGTTACGAAGGAGCCGTACGGTGCGCTCAGCTGTCGTAGTCGACCGTCAGTGTGTCCGAGACGGGGAACGTCTGGCAGGTCAGGACGTAGCCCGCGTCGACCTCGGCGGGTTCGAGGGCGTAGTTGCGGCGCATGTCGGCCTCGCCCTCGGTGACCAGGGCACGGCAGGTGCCACAGACACCGCCCTTGCAGGCGAAGGGCATGTCCGGGCGGAGGCGGGTGGCCGAGTCGAGGATGGTGGTGTCGCGGGAGATCGGGGAGGTGGTGGAGCGGCCGTCGAGGGTGAGGGTGACCCGGCTGACGGGACCCTCCACGGACGCGTCCTTGTGGCGTACGGGCTCTACGGGATCATCGTCGGCATAGAACAGCTCCTGGTGGACCCGGTCGCCGGGGACACCGAGCCCGGCGAGGACCGCCTGGGCGTCGCGGACCATGCCGTGCGGGCCGCACAGCCACCAGTGGTCGGCGCTCGCCACGTCGACCAGGCCGTCGATGAGCGCGGCGAGGCGGTCACCGTCGAGACGGCCGGTGAGCAGGTCGGCCTCGCGCGGTTCGCGGGAGAGGACGTGCGCCAGCTGGAAGCGGGTGGGGTACTCGTCCTTCAGGTCGGCGAGTTCGTCGGCGAACATCACCGTGTCGGTGCGCCGGTTGCCGTAGAAGAGGGTGACGCGGGAGCGGGAGTCGACGGCGAGGACGGACTCGGCGATGGACATCATGGGCGTGATGCCGCTGCCGGCCGCGATGAGGACGTGGTGGCCGGGCGTGCTCGGGTCAGGCGTGAACGCGCCGGTGGGGGCCATCACTTCGACGCTGTCTCCGGGGCGCACGTCGTGGACGAGCCAGGAGGAGAACAGGCCGCCGGGCACCACCCGTACGCCGATACGGGGCTCCGCGCCGACCGGGGCGCAGATCGAGTACGAGCGCCGCTCGTCCCGCCCGTCGGTTCGGCGCCGCAGCGTGAGCGACTGGCCGGGCGCGAACGCGAACTCCTCGGCCAGTTCGCCCGGTACCTCGAAGCTGACGGCGACCGCGTCCTCGCACAGCCGCTGCACCGCGGCCACGCGGAGCGTGTGGAAGGCCGGGCGGCGGCGGGTGCGCGGCGCCGCGGCCTGAGCGCGGGCGGCCGGGGCCAGCAGGTCTTCCATCAGATCTCCTTGACGTACTCGAACGGCTCGCGGCAGACGCGGCAGCGCCACAGGGCCTTGCAGGACGTGGCGGCGAAGCGGGAGGTTTCCTCGGTGTCCGCCGAGCCGCACTGCGGGCAGGACACCGTGCGGCGGGTCGGCGAGAGGTCCAGCGGCACCGGCCCGGACGTGCGCCTGGGCGCGGGGCCGGGCGGGGCGATGCCGTGCTCGGCGAGCTTGCGGCGGCCGGCCGCCGTGATCCAGTCGGTGGTCCACGGCGGGTCGAGGACGGTGCGGATCTCGACGCGGTCGAATCCGGCCGCCGTCAGTCGCGCCGAGACGTCCGCGCGCATCTCGGCCATCGCCGGGCAGCCTGAGTAGGTGGGGGTCAGGCTCGCGACGACCGTGCCGTCCGCTGTGACCTCGACGTCGCGCAGCACGCCCAGGTCGGCCAGGGTGAGCATGGGCAGCTCGGGGTCCAGCACCTGCTCGGCGATGTGCCGGGCGTGGAGCACGTCCGCGCGGGGCATGACGGTCACCATGTCGCCTCCGGGTGTGCGCGGGCCACGCTCTGCAACTCGTCCAGCAGCGGCGCGAGATGCTCGGTGTGGTCGCCGTCCCGGCCCCGCTCCGGCAGCGTCGCGATCGCGGGCATGGGCAGACCCGCGGCCTCGGTGACCTGGCGCAGGATGTCCGTCACCTCGTCCCGGACGTCGTACGCGGTGAACAACTCGCCTATATACGGCGCGACTTGGTCGAGTCCCGCCACCATCCGGCGGTGCGACTCCGCCGTGCCGTCCCCCAGCCGCACGGCCCACTCGGCGGCGTACTGCCGGTGGTAGGTCAGCTCCTTGACGCCCTTGGCGGCGATCGCGGCGAGCACCGGGTCGGGGGACGCGGCGAGCCGCTCGAAGTGGGCCAGGCGCCAGCTGGACAGCACCAGCAGCCGCACGATCGAGAACGCGAAGTCGCCGACCGGGAGTTCGGCCAGGCGTACGTTGCGGAAGTCACCGGCGTCACGGAAGTAGGCGTACGCGTCCTCGCCGCGACCGCTGCCGTCGGCCTGGCCGCAGCGCGCGTACAGCAGACGGGCCTGTCCAAGGAGGTCGAGACCGATGTTGGCGAGCGCCACCTCCTCCTCCAGCTCCGGTGCGCGCGTGCACCACTCGGCGAGGCGCTGCGCCGAGACCAGCGCGTCGTCGCCGAGCGCCAGGCAGGTCGCGACGAGTTCGGCGGCGTCGATGCCCTCGGGCACGCGCGTGTCGACGCCGTGCAGCGGGTCCTCGAATCCGGTGCCGAACGCCCAGCGGGCGTCGCTGCCGTCGTCGTGCCCCTCGGCGAGGGAGAGGTAGACGTGATCGTCACTCATGCCCTGCTCCTAGATGTGGGGGACGTCGTCGGGGATGTCGTAGAACGTGGGGTGGCGGTAGACCTTGTCGGCGCTCGGGGCGAAGAAGGGGTCCTTCTCGTCGCGTGAGGAGGCGGTGATGTGCTCCGAGCGCACCGCCCAGATGCTCACGCCCTCGTTGCGCCGGGTGTACAGGTCGCGGGCGTGGGTGAGCGCCATCCGGTCGTCGGCCGCGTGCAGCGAGCCGACGTGGACATGGTTGAGACCGCGCTTGCCGCGCACGAATATCTCGTACAGCGGCCATTCCTTCTTCGTGCTGTCGGCGCCGGTGCTCGCCGTGCCTCTGCTGTCGGTGTCGCTCATGCCACCGCGCCTTCCTCAAGTCGCTTGCTCTGCTTGGCCGCGTGGGCGGTGGCCGCCTCGCGCACCCAGGCGCCTTCCTCGTGCGCGGCCCGGCGCCGCGAGACCCGCTCCGTGTTGCACGGCCCGTCCCCGCTGATCACCCGCTGGAGTTCGGACCAGTCGGGGGTGCCGAAGTCGTGGCGGCCGCGCTCCTCGTTCCAGCGCAGCTCCGGGTCGGGCAGCGTCACGCCCAGCTTCTCGGCCTGCGGGACGGTCATGTCGACGAAGCGCTGGCGCAGCTCGTCGTTGCTGTGCCGCTTGATCTTCCACGCCATCGACCGGGCCGAGTTGGGCGAGTCGCCGTCGGGCGGGCCGAACATCATCAGCGACGGCCACCACCAGCGGTCCACCGCGTCCTGGACCATGGCGCGCTGTGCGTCGGTGCCGCGCATCATCGTCATCAGCAGTTCGTAGCCCTGCCGCTGGTGGAACGACTCCTCCTTGCAGACCCGCACCATCGCCCGCGCGTACGGCCCGTACGAACTGCGGCACAGCGGGACCTGGTTGCAGATCGCCGCGCCGTCCACGAACCAGCCGATCACGCCGACGTCGGCGAAGCTCCGGGTCGGGTAGTTGAAGATCGACGAGTACTTCTGCCGGCCCTCGATCAGCCGCTCCGTCAGGTCCGCGCGGTCCGCGCCCAGCGTCTCCGCCGCCGAGTACAGGTACAGCCCGTGTCCGGCCTCGTCCTGGACCTTCGCGAACAGGATCGCCTTGCGGCGCAGCGACGGCGCCCGGGTGATCCAGTCGCCCTCCGGCTGCATGCCGATGATCTCCGAGTGCGCGTGCTGGGCGATCTGCCGGACGAGCGTCTTGCGGTAGCCCTCCGGCATCCAGTCACGCGGCTCGACCCGCTGGTCCCGCGCGATCGTCGCGTCGAACTGCTCCTGAAGCTCCGGCTCCGCAGGACCGGCGGACGGCGCGGAGGGTGAGGCACTGGATTGTGTGGTGGCCATCGAAACCAACTTCCCAACCGACCATTCGTTCGGTCAATGATACGACGAGATCCCCCCGCATGGGCAAGCCCTGTCCTTGGCCGGCTCCCGCCGGGCCGACCGCCAGGGCCGCTTCGACCGTACTCACGGCCATGCGTAGAACCCCTGTCCCGTCTTGCGTCCCAGCTCCCCGCGGGCGACCTTGTCGCGCAGCAGCCGCGGCGGGGCGAAGCGTTCGCCGAGGGTGGCGTGCAGATGCTCCGCGATGGCGAGGCGTACGTCGAGGCCGACCAGGTCGGTCAGCCGCAGTGGGCCCATCGGGTGCTTGTAGCCGAGGTGCATGGCGTCGTCGATGGCCTCGGGCTCGGCGACGCCCTCCTCGACCATGCGGATCGCCTCCAGGCCCAGGGCCAGGCCGAGGCGGCTGCTGGCGAAGCCCGGCGAGTCCTTGACGACGACGTCCTTCTTGCCGAGGACGTGGGTCCAGCCGAGGGCCGCCTCGACGACGCCGGCTGCGGTGTCCGGGGCGACCACGATCTCGACCAGCTCGGAGGCGGGCACGGGGTTGAAGAAGTGCATGCCCAGAAAGCGACCGGGACGGGCGAGGGCCGCGGCGATGTCGGTCACCGACAGCGAGCTGGTGTTGGTGGCCAGCACGGTCGCCGGACCGACCGCGCGCTCGGCCGCCGCGAGGAGCCGGGCCTTGAGCGCGGCGTCCTCGGGGACGGCCTCCACGACCAGGTCGGCGTCCTCGGGCAGCTCGTCCACGGTTTCCACTGTCGTCACGCGGGCGAGCACCTGCTCGGCGGACTCGTCGAGGCGGCCGCGCTCGGCGGCCCGCTTCAGACCGGTGGCGACCCGGTCCCGGGCCGCGGCGGCCGCCTGCTCGCCGCTCTCCACGACGATGACGGTCGATCCTGCCGCCGCGAAGGACTGGGCGATCCCTGCGCCCATGCGGCCGCCGCCGATCACGCCGACGAGTGCGGGCGCCGAGGGCGCAGCCCGGGACACGTGCGTCATGTCGCTCACACCCGCTCCACGAGCATCGCGACGCCCTGGCCGACTCCGACGCACAGGGTCGCAAGGCCCCGCCGGGCGTCCTCGCGCTCCAGCCGCCCGATCAGGGTGAGCAGGATGCGGGCGCCGGAGCAGCCGAGCGGGTGGCCGAGGGCGATGGCGCCGCCGTCGGCGTTCACCTTCTCCTCGTCGAGCTTGAGGCGCCGTATGACTGCCAGGGCCTGCGCGGCGAAGGCCTCGTTCAGCTCGACCGCGTCCAGGTCGCCGGTCCCCCATCCGGCGCGGGCGAGAGCCTTCTCGGTGGCGGGGACCGGGCCGAGGCCCATGAGGTTGGGCTGTACGCCCGCCGAGGCGGAGGTGACGATCCGGGCCCGCGGGGTGAGCCCGTACCGCTCGACGGCCGCGGCGCTCGCGACGACCAGCGCGGCGGCCCCGTCGGACAGCGGCGAGGCGGAGCCCGCCGTGACGACCCCGCCCTCGCGGAAGATCGTGCGCAGCGTGCCGAGCTTCTCCAGGGTCGTGCCGGGACGCGGGCCCTCGTCGCGGGTGACCTCGCCGCCCTTGACCGGGACCGGCACGATCTCCCGGTCGAAGTGACCGGCTTTCTGGGCGGCGACGGCCCGCCGGTGACTGCGCAGCGCGAACGCGTCCGACTCGGCGCGGGTGATGCCGTCCAGCGCGGCGACCTCCTCGGCCGTCTCCCCCATCGACAGGGTCACCTTGGCCGTCTCCGGACCGGACCCGGCGGGCAGGGCCCGGTCGGCGGCCGAGAAGCGCGGGTTGGTGAAGCGCCAGCCCAGCGAGGTGTCGTGCACCTCGCCCGGCTTGGCCCACGGGGTGCCGGGCTTGGCCATCACCCAGGGAGCCCGGGTCATGGACTCCACGCCGCCCGCCACCACCAGGTCGGCCTCGCCGGAGCGGATCGCCTGGGCAGCGCTCGCGACCGCCGTCAGGCCGGAGGCGCACAGCCGGTTGACGGTGTAGCCGGGCACGGTGTGCGCAAGACCGGCCAGCAGCACGGCCATGCGGGCCACGTCCCGGTTGTCCTCCCCCGCCTGGTTGGCGGCGCCGAGGATCACCTCGTCCACCGACTCGGCCGGTATCCCGGCGCGGCGGACGGCCTCCCCGACGACGAGCGCGGCCAGGTCGTCGGGCCGTACACCGGCCAGGGCGCCGCCGTAGCGACCCTGCGGGGTACGCGCCCCGTCGATGAGATAGACCTCGTCAGACACGGGCGGGCTCCTCACTGAAGGCGGCCGCGATGGCGGCGCTGCCGCGGAAGTCGGGGCGCTCGGGCTTCTCGTCGGGCATGTGGTCCACCTCTTGACAGGCAGTGGTGATGCTGGATTACTTGGCCGTGCCGCACGCTAACCGAATGTTCGGTCGGCTCACAAGGTGGTGGAAAGAGTGACACGGACCACTGACAGGACGTCCGGCCGCACGGAGCCGAGCCGCCCGTCGCGCAGTCCCGCGGAGGCGATGTTCGCCGCTGATCAGGCGTCCCGCGGTCTGGGCATCGAGCTCCTGGAGCACGGTGAGGGGTCCGCCGCGCTCCGGATGACCGTGACGCCGGCGATGGTCAACGGGCACGGGATCGCCCACGGCGGCTATCTGTTCCTGCTCGCCGACACCGCCTTCGCCTGCGCCTGCAACAGCCACGGACCCGTGACCGTCGCCGCCGCGGCCGACATCGACTTCATCGCCCCCGCCCACGAGGGCGACGTCCTGGTGGCCGTCGCGCACGAGCGCACCCGGTTCGGCCGCAGCGGCATCTACGACGTGAGCATCCGGCGCGGTGACGAGGCGATCGCGGAGTTCCGCGGCCGCAGCCGCACCCTCCGGAGTACCAATGCAGAGGAGTCGTCATGAGCAGTGACCTGACAGCCCCGGCTGTCCCGGGAGCCCGCCTGGGAGAGCCGCTCCCCGAGGCACTGCTGGACGACGGCGAGCGGATGACGCGCGAGCAGCTCGGGGAACTCCAGCTCGATCGGCTGCGGGCCACGCTGCGGCATGCGTACGAGAACGTCGAGCAGTACCGGAAGAAATTCGACGAGGCCGGCGTCAAGCCCGACGACTGCCGGACCCTTGGGGACCTCGCCCGGTTCCCCTTCACCACCAAGGCCGACCTGCGGGACACGTACCCCTTCGGCATGTTCGCCGTCCCGATGGCCGATGTGCGCCGCATCCATGCGTCCAGCGGCACCACGGGGCGCCCCACGGTCGTCGGCTATACAGAGAACGACATTTCCATGTGGGCCGACATGATCGCCCGCTCCATCCGCGCCGCCGGCGGCCGCGCGGGCCACAAGGTGCACATCAGTTACGGCTACGGCCTGTTCACCGGGGGTCTCGGCGCGCACTACGGGGCCGAGCGGGCCGGGTGCACGGTGATCCCCGCCTCGGGCGGCATGACCGCACGCCAGGTGCAGATCATCCAGGACTTCAAGCCCGAGATCATCATGGTCACCCCTTCCTACATGCTCACCCTCCTCGACGAGTTCGAGCGCCAGGGCGTCGACCCGCGCTCCACCTCCCTGGAGGTCGGCATCTTCGGGGCCGAGCCGTGGACCGAGGAGATGCGCCGCGAGATCGAGGAGCGCATGGACATCCACGCCGTCGACATCTACGGCCTGTCCGAGGTGATCGGTCCGGGCGTGGCGCAGGAGTGCGTGGAGACCAAGGACGGGCTGCACGTCTGGGAGGACAACTTCCTCCCCGAGGTCGTCGACCCGTTCACCGGAGAGGTGCTGCCGGACGGCGAGCACGGAGAGCTGGTCTTCACCTCCCTCACCAAGGAGGCGCTGCCGATCATCCGCTACCGGACGCGTGACCTGACGCGCCTGCTGCCCGGCACCGCCCGGCCCGCGTTCCGCCGTATCGAGAAGATCACCGGCCGCAGCGACGACATGATCATCCTGCGCGGGGTGAACGTCTTCCCCAGCCAGATCGAGGAGATCGTGCTCCGCACGCCCGGTGTCGCCCCGCACTTCCAGCTCCAGCTCACCCGCCGCGAGCGGATGGACCACATGACGGTCCGCGTCGAGGCACGCGCCGAGACGGGCCCCGACCAGCGCGAGGCGGCGGCCCGGATCATCGCGCAGGGCGTCAAGGACGGCGTCGGCGTGAGCGTCGAGGTCGCGATCGTCGACCCGGAGACGCTGGAACGCTCGCTCGGCAAGCTCCACCGGGTCAAGGATCTGCGGAAGCCGTGATCACCGGCCTTCGCGGCGTGTTTTCCGCCCCTCAGAGCCTGGTCCCCGGCCTTGTCACAATGGTCACGTGAGCAGAACACCTGTGCAGAGTCCCGTCGGCCGCCGCGACCGGCCCGCCTACGACCGTGCCTCCCTGCTGGAGGTCGCGGTCGTGGTCTTCAACGAGCGCGGCTACGACGGCACCGGCATGGAGGAGCTGGCCAGGCGCCTCGGCCTGAGCAAGTCGAGCATCTACCATCACGTCACCGGCAAGGAGGAGCTTCTCGGCCTCGCCGTCGGCCGCGCCCTGGACGCCCTGTTCGCCGTGCTCGACGAGGACCCGGTCCCGGACACCACGGCGACCGCCCGGCTGGAGCACGTGGTGCACCGCAGCGTCGATGTGCTGGCCGCCGAGCTGCCGTACGTCACCCTGCTGCTGCGTGTCCGCGGCAACAGCGCCGTCGAGCAACACGCCCTGGAGCGGCGCCGCGAGTTCGACCACCGGGTCGCCGAGCTGGTCGCCCGGGCGGCGGCCGAGGGCGGCGTCCGCGACGACATCGACCCGCACCTGATCAGCCGCCTGCTGTTCGGCACGGTCAACTCCCTCATCGAGTGGTACCGCCCGGAGGGAGGGCTGCCGGTGGCCGCGCTGGCGGACGCCCTGACGGCGGTGCTCTTCGACGGGTTGCGGGGCGGGCGAGCCGACAGCTGACCGGCGCGCAGCCGGGCAGCCGGGCTACTCCGGCGGCGTCGGCGTGTCGTGCGTGCGGTACATCGCCTGTACGTCCAGCTCCAGTTGGACCGTCGGGCCGACCACCGCGATGCCGCGGGCCAGCATGGAACGCCAGTTGAGGGTGTAGTCCTCGCGATGGAGTTCCGCCTTGGCGAGGGCGGCGCAGCGGAGTTCCTCGCCGTAGCCGCCGTTGACCGTGCCGAGGTAGGTGGTGTCCAGGGCCACCGAGCGGCTGACACCGTGCATGGTGAGCGAGCCCTGGAGGGTCCACTTGGTGCCGCCGCGGTAGGCGAAGCGGGTGCTGTTGAAGTCGATGTACGGGAAGCGCTCGACGTCGAGGAAGTCGGCGGAGCGCAGGTGGTTGTCGCGGGTCGTGTTGCCGGTGGTGATGCTCGACGCGTCGATGCGGACGTGCACGCGGGTCCGGGCCATGTCCTGGGCGACCTGGATGCCGCCCTGGAAGCGCTCGAAACGGCCGTGCACATGGCCCATGCCGACGTGCTTGGCGATGAAGCGGATCGCCGTGTGCGGAGGGTCGAAGAGCCAGGTGCCGGGCTCCGGAAGCTCCATGACGCGCGCCGGCTGGAGCCGGACGCGCTCATTGGCGGACGCAGCCCCGGCCACGACGTCCACCGTCTCCTGGTGCGGCTGCAGGCCGTCCGTCGCGATCAGGAGGCTGTAGCGGCCCGGGGGCAGCGCCGCGAGGAAGAAGCCGTACGGGTCGGTCGTCCCGCGGGCCGTCACACGGTGCGTGTCCAGCGCGGTGACCGTGACGTCGGCCGCGGCCATCGGCGCGCCCGTCGGGTCGACGACTTCGCGGCCGAGCGCGCCCGCGCCTGCCGGGAGGGGGAGCGAGAGGCCCGCCGACTCGGCGGGGCCGCCCTTGGGCCGCCGGCGCCGGAGCAGTGCGAGGGCCATGATGTTCACCTTTCTTCACGTGCGTCGGGGCCGCGCGTGAAGTCGCCCGAGCATGCGGAACGAGCCATGCCGGCACGGGGCGGACCCCTTCACGATCTTGCGGGCCGCCGCGCGGACGTGGGTGTCTCAGAACGAGACACTCCGCCCTCCGGCGTACGCCCTTCGTATGCCGCGCGCAGCACGTCGCGGACCCCGTCGACGGTGACCTTCCGCGGGTTGGGGTACGGCTGGCCGGTCACCTGAGCTGCCGCGACCTCCAAGTCGGCCTCGGTGAGGCCCAGTTCGGCGAGGGAGCCGGGGGCGCCCAGGCGGCGGGCCAGGTCGCGCAGGGCGCGTGGAGCGTCGTCGGTGTCCAGGGCGCGGTTCAGCGCGGTGAGGGCGAGCGGGACCTCGGGGGCGTTGTACGCGAGGGCGTACGGGAGGACCACAGTGTGGGTCTCGGCGTGCGGCAGGCCGAAGGTGCCGCCGAGCACATGGCACAGCTTGTGGTGCAGGCCCATGGTGGTGGAGCCCAGACAGGCACCGCACAGCCAGGCGGCGTACAGGGCACGGCTGCGCGCGTCGAGGTCGTCCGGAGCAACGGCGATCCCGGGAAGGGCACCCGTCATGGCACGCACGCCCTCCTCCGCCATCAGCGACACCAGAGGCGAGCCGTCGGGCGCGTACAGCGCCTCCACGGCGTGCGCGAGCGCGTTGACGCCACTGGTCACGGAGAGGTCGACAGGCAGCGAGAGGGTCAGCTCGGGGTCGTAGACGACACTGCGGGGCTGTACGGAGGGGTCGCGGCCGGTGCGCTTGGCACCGTTCTCGGTGAGGCCCCAGACCGGGGTCATCTCGGAGCCGGCGTACGTGGACGGTACGGCGATCAGCGGCAGGCCGGTGCGCAGCGCGATCCCCTTGCCGAGACCGATCGCGGAGCCGCCGCCGACCGCGACACAGCCGTCGGCGCCCGCGGCGCGCGCGACCTCGACGGCCCGCTCGACGATCTCCACCGGTACGTGCATCCGAGCCTCGGCATGGAGGCCCACGCAGACGTCGCCCAGCGCGTCGGCGACCATGCGCGCCGTGTCCTGGCCCCGGCTCCCGCACACCACGAGCAGCCTGCGCAGACCTAGCCGTGCGGCCTCGCCCGGCGTCGCGGACACCGCGGCACCTGGCCGGAAGACCACCCGGGCGGGCTGGGTCTCGTAGGCGAAGTCGAGTGTCCCGGGGATCTTCGGGGTCTCGGGGAAGTCCTTCACGAGCGCTCCAGCGGTGCCGAGGGTTCCGATGGTTCCGATGGCTCCAGTACGAGGTCGAAGCGGGCGTGCCGGAACGGGTTCGGCACGCCGAACTCCCGTGCCAGGGACGGGTCGTCGGTCTCGGCGAAGTCCTGGACCAGGCTCTCCTTGACGGCGAACACCGCGTCCGAGTCGAGGTAGTCGCTGCCCGCCACGAAGATGTGCGTGGTGACGGGTTCGTGGTCCTTCGCCGAGGCGATGAAGTGGATGTGGGCGGGGCGGTAGGGGTGCCGTCCGGTGGCCCGCAGCAGGTCGCCGACGGGGCCGTCGGTGGGGATCGGGTACGGGCTCGGAACGCAGGTACGGAACCGGAAACGCCCCTCCGCGTCGGCCGTGAACAGCCCCCGGCCGTTGCCCGGCGGCTGAAGGTCCGGCTGCTGCACGTCGTAGTAGCCCTCGCCGTCCGCCTGCCAGACATCGAGGACCGCGCCGGGCAGCGGGCTGCCGTCCCGGGACAGGACGCGGCCGCTGACCACGCAGGGTTCGCCGGTGCCCACCAGGTCGATGTTCGCGCCGAGCTCGCGCACGGGTGACTCGGTCATGTGGAAGGGGCCGAGGACGGTCGACTCGGTGGTGGCGCCGTCGCCGCTGTGACCGTTGATCGTCTCCACGAGCATCGAGACGCCGAGGACGTCCGACAGGAGGATGAACTCCTGCCGGGTGTCCGTGCAGGCCCGGCCCGTCGCCGTGAGGAAGGCGATGGCCCGCTCCCACTCCGCCATGCTCGGCCGGGTCTCCCGTACGAAGTCGTGGAGATGCCGGCTCAGGGCGGCCAGCAGTTGGTGCAGCCGGGGGTCAGCCGTGCCCCGAAGGCTGTCGACGACCGCGTCGGTGAGGGTCGTGCTGTCGGTGTCGCTGTTGGTCTGCGTGGTCGGTTCGGTGGTCATTCCGCTCCCCTGGTGCCGTCCCCCGGTCCCATCAGGCATGTCCGAGGATCCGCCGCAGCGCGTCCGTCAGCAACTGCTCCGCCTCCTGCGTCGCCGTGGCGTACCGGAAGGCGACGAACCCGTCGGGACGTACGAGCAGGGCTCCCGAGTCGGCTACCTCGCTGAGCCGGGCCCAGTCCCCGTACGGGTCCTCGTACTCCTGTCCGGGCCCGATGACGACGGTCGCGATGTCGAGGCCCTGGGCCTGGCCCTGGGCCCCGGCCGCCTTGACCCAGCCCTCGCCGCCGATGCCGGTGATCAGTGTGAAGCGGCCCCGGCCCACCGTGTCCAGGGTGGACAGGGTCCGGGTGCCGGAGGTGATCCAGGCGTGCGGGAGCTTGGCGCCGGGACGCGAGGAGGGCTGATGGTACAGCTCGGGGTCGCGTGCGAAGCCCGGGTCCGTGGTGCCGTCGGGGACGATCGCGGCCGAGGCGTCGGCGGAGTAGCGCTGGTTGAGGTCGACGCCGTGCGCATTGAACTCGTACACCTTGAACGCGATCGCCTCGCGCAGTGCGGCGCGCTGCTTCTCGGCGGCCTCGGTGGCGTCCTTGCGGGCGGCGATGTTGGCCCACAGCTGCTCGGGCGTCCCCGGGGAGAGCCCGTCCAGGGCCTCGAAGATGGGAGCTGTCTCGCCGATGGACTTGTTGGCGCGGGTGACGATCTGCCTGCCGATCGGGGCGCGTTCAGCGGTGTAGGTGTCGAGAAGCTTCGACGACGCCGCGCCGTCGAGGACGAGCTTCAGTTTCCAGGCGAGGTTGTGGGCGTCCTGGATCGACGTGTTGGAGCCGAGGCCGTTCGACGGCGGATGGCGGTGCGTGGCGTCGCCCGCGCAGAAGACACGCCCGTTCGAGTACGTCTCGGCGTACATCTCGTTGACCGTCCATGCCGACGACGACTTGATGGTCACCGGGATCTCGTCGTCGCCGACCAGCTGCCGGACGACGGACTCGGCGTACGCGGTGGTCAGGTCGGGTGCGCCCGCCGTGACGTCGTACCCCCAGACGATGAGCCACTCGTTCCAGGGGCGGACGTTGCGCACCAGGCCCGCGCCGATGCCGCCGACGGTGGCGCCCGGGGCGAGCACCCAGTAGAGGGTGGAGGGCCGGTGCGCGGTGTACTTGCCGAGATCCGCGTCGAAGACGATGTTGATGCTGCCCGCGACACCCATCTGACCGCCCATGGGCAGTCCGGCGTCCTCGGCGACCTTGGAACGGCCGCCGTCCGCGCCGATGAGGTACTTGGCGCGGATCTCGTACGTGTCCCCGCGCAGCCGGTCCCGGACGGTGGCCGTCACGCCGTCGGCGTCCTGGGTGTGCGCCAGGTACTCGGTGTCGAAGCGCAGGCGGGTGCCACGGGTGACGGCCGCGTCGACGAGCACCGGTTCCATGAGGTGTTGGGGCATGTCGCACATACGGGTGGGGCTGGCCAGTTCGTGCGCGGCCTGGACGAGCGGGTCGTTGCCCCAGGAGCGGACGCGGCCCAGTTCCTCGCCCGCGAGGCTGGTGCAGAAGGTCGTGTTGCCCATCAGGTGCTGCGGCGTGGCCTGAGCGATGACGTCCTGCTCGACCCCGAGGTCGCGCAGCACCTCCATCGTGCGCTGGTTGGTGATGTGCGCGCGGGGCGTGTCGGCGAGGCTCCCGTAACGGGTGACGACGATGTTGGGTACGCCGTACGTGCTGAGCGCGAGCGCCGCCGAGGCGCCGGCCGGGCCACTGCCCACGATCAGAACATCGGTCTCGACGACGGTGTGCACGAAGGAACGCTCCTGACGGTGGGAACAGGCACCAACAACGGTGGGAACAGGCACCAACACTCGCGATCATGGTGGGGTGCCGGTGGGCGTGGGTGTCTCATTACGAGACAGCGGGCTACGGCCGCCCGGTACCGCACGTACCTGGCGGGAGCCCCGCGCTGAGCAGAGAGCGCTGAACCGGGCGTTGTCAGTGGCGGCCTATAGCGTGCGCGGACCGATTGACGCGACACGATGGGGGATCCACGGATGGAGTTCCGGATCGAGCGAAGCGCCCTCGCCGAGGCTGTGGCCTGGGCGGCCAGGTCGCTGCCCACGCGTTCACCCGTCCCCGTACTGGGCGGCCTGCTGCTGGACGCGAGGGACGGCCGGCTGCGTATTTCGGGCTTCGACTACGAGGCATCGGCCCGCATCGAGGTCCCGGCGGAGACGCTGAGCGCCGGTCAGGTGCTCGTGCTGGGGCGCAGGCTGCTGGACATCTGCCGGGTGCTGCCCGAAGCGATGGTGGAGTGCGCGCTGGAGGGCTCGCGCTTCACGATGGAAGGGGGCGGCACGCGCTTCGGGCTGTCGACCTTGTCCACCGCGGACTACCCGACGCTTCCCGGACTTCCCGCCGTTCGCGGGATGGTGGATGCGGCGGAGTTCGCGACGGCAGTGGCGCAGGTCGTGACAGCCGCGGGCCGCGACGATTCCCTCCCGGTGCTCACGGGGATTCAGCTCCGGTTGGACGGCGAGTCGATGACCCTGGCCGCTTCGGACCGGTACCGGTATGCCGTGCGTACGGTGCCTTGGAAACCGGAGGCGGTGGGTTCCGAAGCGGTGGGTTCCGGCGTGGTGGAGGCAATGGGTTCCGATGCGGTGGAGGTGGTGGTTCCCGGCCGCAGGCTGACGGAGATCTCCCGTGCGCTGGCGAAGTCCGGGCTGATGCGCATCGGGCTGAACACCGGGGGCGGCAAAGGCGGATCGAGCGGCGAAGGCGGTTCAGGTGGCTCGGGCGGCGGCTTGATCGCCTTCGAGGGCGCCGGGATGCGTACGACTCTGCGGCTGCTGGAGGGGCGGCTGCCGCGCTACGACAAGTTGTTCACACTGGACAGCCCGGCCGTCGCGGTCACGCAGCGGGAGGCGCTCGCCGACGCGGTCCGCCGGGTCGCGGTCGTCGCGGAGCCGAACAGCCCGATCCGGCTCGACTTCTCCGCCCGGGGAACGGTCCTCCTGCAAGCGGGGTACGAGGACGACATCGCCTCACAACAGCTCGCGGCCACATTGACCGGCGCCGATGACATGGCAGTCGCCTTCAACCCCGTGTACTTGCTGGAAGCCCTCACCTCCTTCAACGCCTCGCACGTGCGCCTTGAGCTTCTGGGACCGGGCCAGCGGACGCTGCTCAGTGGCGCGGCGGACGGGGATGACACCGCGCTTGAGGACCACCGCCATCTGCTCATGTCTGTACGGCAACTGAGCTGACGGTTTGACGGAGCGACGGGCTGACGGGCTGACGGACGCATGGAGCCCCCCATGGAATCGTCTAGGCGACCACGATTGGTTGATTCTTGGACGATACGGTGGGAGGCGTCGTGACCATCGCAGAGCACTCCCCCGCCCGTCTCGCCCTCACACCGCTGCGTGAGGCACGCGAGCGCTTCCTCGATGGGCGCCCGCTGCCCGACGGCGTACCGGACGAGGTCGTCGCCGCGTGGCGGCGCGCCCGGTTCTACGGTGTGCCGCACGACCTGCGGGAGCCCCTGACGTCCTCCCCGGGCGCTCATTCCGAGTCGCCTCTCCTGACCGCGGCCCGTCCCCTGCTCGAACGGCTCGCCCCCGCGCTCGGCACCGGACGGTCCTCGCTCGTACTCACCGACGAGCGACCGCGGGTGCTCTGGGTGACCGGGAGCGAGCCCGGGGATGAGCTTGGGGAGGCGCTTGGGGACGCGCTGGGGAAAGGGTTCAGGGACCGGTCCCGTGACGGGCTCGGGGACTGGTCCGGTGACAGGCGGCGCGTCGGCCTGTCCGAGCAGGAGGTGGGTCACAACAGCGCGGCTCTCGCGTTGCGCACGCGCCGCCGTGCCGAGGTGCACGGGCCCGAGCACTTCCTCGACCTGTGGCAGGAGGTGTCCGCGGTCAGCGTTCCCGTGCTGGCGCCGGAGACCGGACAGGTACTCGGCACGGTGACGGTCGCCTCCGGGCTCTGCACCGGATGCGGACCGCATCCCGGAGCAGCACTCGCGGAGGCAGCCACCGCGGCGGTGGAGGCCGAACTCCTCGCGCGGTCACGGGCGGTGGAGCGGGCGCTGCTCGACGCCTATCTCGCAGCGGCCCGGCCGCAGACGCCCGCCACCGTCGCGCTCGACGGGCGCAACCGCCTGATCAGCGAAGCGGCCGAGCAACTGCTGTCGCCGGAGGCCCTGGAGACCCTGGAACGGGGCACGGCGTCGATGCTGCGGCAGGGACTTGACGCCGTCCCGCAGCCGTACGGCATCCAGCTGCCCGAGGGGGCCGGATGCACCGCCGAGATCACTCCCGTACGACATCTGGGTGCCGTGATCGGCGTGGTCGCCGTCCTCGAACCGGCCACGGCCGCACCCGCCCGGCCCTCGCCGCCTCCGCCGGTCACCCTCGCCGGACGTTCCGTCCCCTGGCGGCACACGGTCGGCCGGGCGACGGAGCTGGCCCGGACCCGCGAACCGCTGCTCCTGACCGGTGAGCGCGGGACGGGGAAGACCCTGCTGGCACGGGAGCTGTCGGCCGGGGGCGCACTGTCGACCGTGGATGCGGCAGAAGGCGTCACCGAAGGTGAACTCACCGTCGTCTGCAGAGAGTTGACCGACGGTCGACCCAACCTCCTGCGTCACGCCGAGCGCCTCGACCCCTCTGACATCGCCTCCCTGAACTCACTCCTCGACGAGCACCCGAACGTCCCCCTGCTCATCACCTACACACCCGGATCGCCACCCGGACCCTGTCTCCAGCGGCTCCTGGACACCCTGGCCGCCCGCTCGGTCGCCCTCCCGGCGCTGCGCGAACGCCCGGACGACATCAGGGCGCTGCTCCAGGAGCTGGCCCCCAAACCCGCGCCGGGACAGCCGCCGCTCACCTGGACGCGGGACGCGCTGCGCGCCCTGGAACAGCACCCCTGGCCCGGCAACATCACAGAACTCGCCCACCTCGTACGGGCGTTGGCAGAGCAGCGTCGAGTGGCGGGACCGGTGCGGCGGGACGAACTGCCCGATCCCGTACGGGAAGGGCCCGCGGCGCGGCGCCTCAGCCCCGTGGAGCATGCCGAGCGCGCAGCGATCCTGGAGGCACTGCGTCGTCACGGCGGCAACAAGGCCCGCGCGGCGGTCGCGTTGGGGATCGGCCGGGCGACGCTCTACCGAAAACTGCGGGGCTATCGGGGCTGAGCGGAGCAATTGAATCCACGCGCAGTGGAACGGCTCACCTCTGCGCCGCTTCCGTTGCTCCTCCACCGATGCACGAATTACCCTTATTTCACGCGTTCGTTCCTGCGCACGCGTTCGTCCATGAGCGTGTTCGTCCATGAGTGGTTTCGTTCATTCGCGCAATCGCGGGCACGCATGGCAAGCAATCACGGGGGAAACATTGAAGGTCCGACTACTGGGTCCCTTAGAACTGACGGACGACCTCGTCACGCTCCGGATACCCGGCGAGAAACTCCGGGCGACCATGGCCGCACTCGCACTGTCACCGAACCGACCGGTCTCGCGCAGTGATCTCATCGACGAGTTGTGGGGCGAGGATCTCCCGCGCAATGCGGAGAACTCCCTGCATGGTCATGTCGCCCGACTTCGCCGCATCATCGACACGCATACCGGAAAGGACAATCTGCGTGACCTGATTCAGACCTCGAGTTTTGGATATATGCTCGCGCTCCCGGAAAACGACATCGACGCAGCGCTGTTCTGCCAACTCACCCGGCAGGCCGCGGGGTTGTACCGGACCGCGCCCACGCAGGCGCTTTTGCTCCTCACCCGGGCCCTCGCCCTGTGGCGCGGCCCCGCACTCCTCGACACGGGGCAGGGCCTGATCAGCCGCATGGCCTACACCCGGCTCACGGAGACCCGGCTCGCGGCGTACGAGTACTACTTCGACGCCGCGCTCCTGCTGGACCTGCACCGCGAGATCATCACCGAGTTGCATCCGCTGCACGATCGCTACCCGCTGCGGGAGCGGTTCTGCGAGCAGCTGATCAGCGCGCTGTACCGCTCGGGACGGCAGGCCGAGGCGCTCGACGTCTACCACCGCACCCGGCGGCGGCTCGCCGACAGTCTCGGGCTTGAGCCCGGTGACGCGCTGCGCGAGCAGTTCGAGAAGGTGCTGCGCCGTGAGCCGTTGACGGTCTGAGACACCCGCCGGCCGTCGACGGTCCGCCCCCGCGACCACCGTTGACGGTTGACCGTCCGCCCCGCCACCGCCGTTGACGGTTGACCACCCACCTGCCAACGCCGTCGACGGTTGACCGTCCGCCCCCAACAACGCCGTTGACGGCCTGCGGCACTCCCGCATCCCAGGGCGGGCGTCACGGCCCCTTGCCGCCCGCCCGTCACCGGGCGGCAACACCCCACGCTCACACCGACTTGGTCACGCGCAACAGTTGCCAGACCGCGCTCGCCCGCGCCCGCCCATGGAAGGCCAGGTATTCGGGAAGCACCAGGTCGGGGCCCCACTTCTCCTTGTAGGCCAGCTGGCCGGCGGCCGGGTACACGGACTCCCCATGTGCGGCGAGGAAGCGCAGAAAGCGGCCGGTGAGCGCGCTGGCCGTGGCCGCCTCGTGCTCCTCGGACAGCCCGGTGAACGGGGTGAACCCGAAGTGCAGCCACTGTGCACCCTCGGCCCGAAGCGTATCCAGCGCCCGCACGTTGACCGCTTCCAGCAGGCCGGGCACACCGCCCGGCACCCGGCGGCTCAGATCGTGCAGCCACCCGGAGCGGGTGCCGTACGCGGGGACGTACGAGATGTAGGCGACGACCCGCCCCTCGACACGGCCCACGAAGAGCCGGCGTTCGGCCTGCGCCGGGCCGCCCAATTCGCCGATGAGGAACTCGATCTCCTTCACATGGCGCCCCTTGGCCCGCAGCCACTCCCGGTCGACCGCGCCCACCTCGTCGCTCAGCTCACCGAGTTCCGCCTCACACACCTCCAGGCCGCCGCGCCGGGCCCGGGAGATCTTGTTGCGCAGCTTCACGAAGCGCGAGCCCTTGAGAGTGAACTCGGGCAGGTGGAGGGCGTAGGAGCTGCCGATCTGGTTCACCGTGAATCCCGAGCGGGCGTAGAGGTCGGCGTCGGCGCGCTGGAGTTGCACGGCGGCGACCTTGCGGCGGTTCTCACGCGCGAATTCCAGGAAGGCGCCCAGAAGTTCGGGGCGGTCCGGCTCTGCGGCGAAGGGGCCGCCGAATTGGATCAGATGACGGCCCGCCCTGCGGAACACCACCACACCGAGGGTTCCGGGCCGGGTGAAGTACTCGTTCCCCGAGTTGAGGGCGAGGAACGCGCTGGGATTCTCCGCACAGGCGCGCAGCGCGAACAGGACCGTGTCGTACGCGGTCGTCCGCGATGTGACCGTCTCCCGGGCCATTGACATTTACCGTCCCCCTGTCGTCCGCCCACTCCCCAACCTTGCGCACGGTCCTTCGATGCCGCTGAAACGCCCGTCTCCGTCCCGTGTCAGGACCTTCTCAGCGCCGGCTGCGAGTTTGTCGAAACCAACGTTCGACCCATGCTCAAGTACACCGTCCGGATCAATTCCCGGGCGGAAGGAAAACGGGGGCCGGTGTGACCGGAATGCAGGCGAAGACGCGTGCTTCGCTTGGGGCAGGTGAAGTGAAACTCGGTGCGGGGGCGCGGACTTACGGCTCGTACATCGACGGGAAGAACATCGCGGAAGACCAGTGGGTGTACGTCGTCGACGCGGCCGCGCTGCTGGACGACGCGTTCAGCAGCCTGACGCTCAAGCGCAAGCTGGAGAAGGGATACGTGCCGGCACGGGAGTTGCCGCCCTCGATCGTCGGGCGGGTCGCGAAGGCGGGCCCCCAGACGGTGCAACTGGCCCTGGAGGCGGCCGCGGAGGCCGCGCCCGAGTGGGGCGCCACACCGCTGGACGTCCGGCTCGACCGGATGTGTGCGCTGCTGCACCGCCGGATCGCCGAACGGGCCGACGAGATCGAGGAGATCCTGGTCCAGGAGGGTCACCCGCGGGTGCTCGCCCGCTGGCAGGTCTCCGGCATGCTGGAGTGCTGGGGTCCCGAGTCCGTCGGTTTCTATCATGCGCAACTGCACCAGGAGTTCCGGCACGGCGCCCGGGAGATCTCCGTGCGCCGCAGGCCGGACGGTGTGGTCTGCCTGAACCCGCCGCAGAACGCCCCGATGGCCAGTGCCCTGCTCGGCGTGCACGCGATCTTCGCGGGCAACGCCCTGGTCGTACGCGCCCCACGAAGCGGTCCGTTGGGTGTCATGTACGCACTGCAGGAGCTGGTGGCCCCGGTGCTGGCGGAAGTGGGGGCTCCGCCCGGCACTCTCGGGGTGGTCTGCGGCGATCCCGGTCCGATGCTCAATGCCTGGCTGGCGAGTCCGCTCGTCGACGACATCATGTACTTCGGCAGCAGCGAGGCCGGGATCCGCTTCCAGGAGCGGTGCGTGGCCGCCGCGAAGAAGCCGATCCTCGAACTCGCCGGCAACGACGTGGTGACCGTCTGGAAGGACGCCGACGTCGAACTGGCCGCCGAGGCGCTGACCGAGGGCTTCTTCGGCTCGGGCCAGCTGTGCATGATCCCCAACCAGGTGCTGGTCCACCCCGATGTGGCCGACCGGCTCCTGGAGGAGCTGATCCGGCAGACGCGGCGCATCCGGCCCGGACACCCGGGCGACGAGGGCGTACTGCTCACACCGGTGCTGCGCAACGAGAAGTTCTTCTCCTGCCTCGACGAGGCGCTGCTGCACGGCGCCGAGCTCGTCTGCGGCGGCCATGCGATGCGGGTCGACGGCACCCGGGACGGCGCCGGCATCTTCCTGGAGCCCACCGTCGTGCTGGTCCGCGGCCTGACCGACGCCCGGCGGATGACGGCCGTACGCCATGAGACGTTCTTCCCGCTGCTGCCGGTGATCGTCGCCGAACCGGACGACGACGAACGGCTGTTGAAGCGGTTCATCGGCTTCGTCAACAGCAACGGCTACGGTCTGCGCAACTCGCTGTGGGCCTGCGACCGCACGGTGATCGACCGGTTCGTCGACCGCGTCACCGAGGGCGGGCTGCTGAAGGTCAACGACTCCCACATCGGCTTCCTGCCCTATCTGCCCTCGCACGGTGGCACCGGTCTGACCGGCGGCGTGTTCGGGGAGGCCAACTACCCGACCCTGCGCACCACCCATGTGCAGGGCGTGAGCGTGGCACCGGCCGGAATCCGCCCCCGCGACGCCGTCTTCGGCACGGGGCGAAGGTCTGCCTGACACACCGGGCGAAGGCCTGCCCCCTACGGCGCCCGATGGCTGATCCGGCCTGGCCCACCAGAGATCCAACATGCCTCAGACACACGCGAGTCACGAGAGTTCGAGGACATTCATGCGTTCCATGCACCATGCCCGGGGGATCTGCGAGTCGTTCCTCCCCGGCCTGCTCGACAAACTCGAATTGATACCACTGGCGGAAAGGGAGGCGCCGGGCAGTCCGGCGCTCGACCACTTCCGGGCCTGTGGCGGCCCGGGGCTTGTCATTCCGAAGACCTACCAGGGCGGCGGCGCCGACCCACTCCAGGCGCTCGCCGTCGTCCGCGCGGTCGGCGCGGTGTCGCCGTCGCTGGCCGTGGCGACGACCATGCACCACTTCTCCGTCGCCACCCTGTTCACCCTCGCCGACAGTGTCAAGAGCAGCGGCATGGAGTGGGCGCTGCTCGAAGGCATCGCGGAGCAGCGGCTGTTGGTGGCCTCCGGCTTCGCCGAGGGCCGGCCGGGGCAGGGCATTCTCGCGCCGACGGTGCAGGCCCGGCCGGTGGACGGCGGCTACCTGGTGAGCGGCAGCAAGAAGCCGTGCAGCCTGTCCGCTTCCATGGACCTGCTGACGGCGAGCGTGGCGCTGCCCACCGAGGGCGACGGCACGGAACTGGCCGTGCTGCTGCTGCCACGGCTCACCGAGGGCATCAGCGTCCACCCGTTCTGGAAGAGCTGGGCACTGGCCGGGGCGGAGAGCGACGAGGTGCGACTGTCCCATGTCTTCGTCGACGAGCAGCTGTTGATGCGCACCGCGGCGGCCGATCCCGGTGAGCTGGACGAACTGCAGACGGTGGGCTTCCTCTGGTTCGAGCTGCTGATCTCCGCCTGCTACCTGGGCGCGGTCAGCGCTCTGGTGGAGCGGGCACTGGCCCGGGAACGCGGCAGTGTGCCGGAGCGCGCGGCACTGGCGACCCGGCTCGAAGCGGCGCAACTGCTCCTGGAGAACGTGGCCCGCATGCTGCGCGACGGCGAGACCGGCAACGAGGCGCTCGCCAAGACGCTGGTGGCCCGCTACGCCGTACAGGACGCCCTCGGCGACGCGGTGCCCCGAGCGGTCGAGATGCTCGGCGGCATGGCCTTCGTCACGTCGTCCGAGGTCGCCTACCTCGCCGCCGTCTCGCACGCACTCGCCTTCCATCCTCCGTCCCGGGCGAGCTTCGCCGCCCCGTTCCTGGAGCACGTGGCGGGGCAGCCGCTGCGGCTGGCGTGAGGTAGGCGACTGATGACACTGGCACCGCCCGAGACGACCCGCGAGGCACTCGGCCGCCTGTACCGGACCCGGCTGAGCAAAGGCCGCGCGACCCTGGGCGAGATGTTTGGCGGCCACGTAGAAATCGCCTCCCAGGGGGCGTGGGTCACCACATCCGATGGCAGTCGTTTCCTCAATTGCGGCGGCTACGGCGTCTTCCTGACCGGCGCCCGGCACCCCACCGTCCTGCGGTACGTGACCGAACAACTGCACACCCACCCGGTGGCCACCCGCCTCTTCCTGGAACCGCAGGCCGCGCTGGCCGCCGACGAACTGGTGGCAGTGGCGCCGCCGGGCCTGGAGCGCGTGCACTTCGCGGGTTCCGGAGCCGAGGCCGTGGAGGCCGCGATCAAGGTGGCCCGCACCCGGGGCAGGACCCGGCTCGTCGCGATGGCCGACGGCTACCACGGCAAGACGATGGGCGCCCTGAGCCTCACCGGCAGGGACGTCTTCCAGGCGCCCTTCCGCCCTCTGCTGCCCGACACGACCCACATCCCGTACGGGGAGGTGGAGCCGTTGCGCGAGGTGCTGGCCGCCGCTCCCGGCGAGGCCTGCGTCTTCGTCGAGCCGGTGCAGGGCGAGGCCGGGGTGGTCGTCCCGCCGCCCGGCTATCTGCGGGCCGTGGCCGACCTCTGCCGGGAGTACGGCGCGCTGCTCGTCCTCGACGAGATCCAGACGGGTCTGGGGCGGCTCGGCTCCTGGTGGGGCGCGGACGCCGAGGGCATCTCCCCGGACCTGCTGCTGACCGGCAAGGGGCTCGGGGGCGGGGTCGTCCCCGTCTCGGCGCTGCTGGCCACCCCGGAGGCGTACGCGACCTTCGACCGCGACCCGTATCTGCACACGTCGACGTTCTCGGGCGCCCCACTCGCCATGGCCGCCGTGCGGGGCGCCCTGGCGGCCCTCCACGACGACGAACTCATCGCACGAGCACGGGTGTTGGGCGAGGAGATCCTCAACGTACTGCGCCGGATCGTCCGCGGGCACTACGGCGCCGCGGTACGGGAGGTGCGCGGCCGGGGTCTGCTGCTCGGCATCGAGTTCGCGGATCCGGGCCCCGCGGGCGACCTGCTCATCGAGCTGATCCAGCACGGGGTGATAGCCAACCACTCCCTCAACTCGCATCTGGTGCTGCGCCTGACCCCGCCCGCCGTACTCACCCGCGGCGATCTCGACTTCCTCTACGAAGCGCTCGACCGGGCCTGCCGTGCGCAGTCCGCCCGCTATGGAAGGTGACAGACAGACATGCGAAACGCACAACTGACCGTACGAGCAGCGGGCGTCGAAGCCGACGCCGGATACGCGCGCATCACCGACTTCGCCCGCTACCCCGAACTGTCACCAGTGGTCCGTTCCGTGATGGTCCGTCAACTTGGTGGCGACGAGGAGCATAGTGACTGGGAGGTGTTCTTCCGCAACGGCATCCTGCGCTGGACGGAGGCCGACCGGTTCGATGCGGGGCGCCGGTTGATCACCTTCCGCCAACTCCACGGCGACTTCGAGGAGTTCACCGGCAGCTGGTCCGTCCGCCAGGACGGTGACGGCTGTCTGATCGACTTCGCCGCCGAGTTCGACTTCGGGATACCGAGCCTGGCGGGCATCCTCGACCCGGTCGCCGAGCGGGTGCTCAAGGAGACCATCGCGGCGGTGCTGGCGGGGCTGTTCGACAGTTCCGAAGTCGTGCCGCGGTCGACGACGTCCTCGCAACCCCCGGTGCGAGCAGCACAGACGGTGGTCGTCTGATGGACGCGAAGAACCTCTTCGAGACGCCCGTCACCTACCGGCTGATCCGCCTGGAGTACGCGCTCGGTCTGGTCGTCGCGTCCGCGTTCTTCCTCGCCCATGCCGACGGGGTCCGCTGGCCGGCGGCGATCGCGCTGTTCGTCTACATCGACCTGATCGGCTACATCCCCGGCGCGATCGTCCACCATCACGCCCGCGGGGCACCCATCTCCCGCACGTACTACGTGCTCTACAACGTCATGCACAGCCTGGTCACCCAGACGCTGGTGGCGCTCGCCTGGGTCTGGCTGTCCGGCGCGGAGTGGGCGCTGCTCGCCCTGCCGATCCATCTCTTCGGCGACCGGGCGCTGTTCGGCAATTTCCTCAAGCCGTTCGGCCTGGCCTTCGAGCCCGCGGCGGATCCGGCGTACGAGCGGTTCCGCCGGGAGTTCGCCGCAGGTGGCCGCCCGGCCCCGGTGGCCGAGATGCTCGACGCGAGGGTGACATGACCGACATGGCCACCGCGCCGCACCGGGATCGTACGGGCGTATGGCGATCCGTGGCCGGCGTGTCGGTGCTGACGTGCGGTGCGGCCGGGCAGGCCCACGGGGTCACGGTGAGCACGCTGGCCGTGGCCTCGCTGCGGCCGCTCATGGTGTCGGTGGCGCTGCGCCGCGGGAGCCGGGGACTCTCGGCGCTGCTGCGCTGCGGACTGTTCGCGGCCAATGGCCTGTCCGACCGACAGGCGGGCCTGGCGCGGCACTTCGCCCGCTCCGACCGCGCCGACGGCTGGGACCGCCCGGGCTCCGCCGGCCTGTGCGACGGCCGCACCTCCTGCGGTGCACCCCTGCTGCGGGACACCGTCGGCTGGCTGGAGTGCCGTGTGGAGCGCACCATCGCGGTCGGCGACCACGAACTGGTGCTGGCCCGTGTCCTCGCGGCGCGGGCCGGCGCCGGCCCGCCCCTGCTGACCACCGCAGACCTCGCCCCTACAGGAGTCCACGATGCAGACGCATGACCCCGCCACCCCTTCCGTATCGGCAGTTCCCGCCGAAGCCGACTGGGAGCGCGCGCCCTCGCTGGTCGACGGCGCGATGAATCTGGAGCTGACCGCCGCCTCCTGCGATCTGCGGTACTGGCTGCGCTCGGTCCCGAACGGCACGCTGCGCGGCCAGGTCCTGGGCCACGATCCGGGCGTGCGCCCCCTCGACGTCACCCGCGAACCGGGACCGCTGCACCAGGCGCTCACCCAGGAGCTGGCCTTCCGCTCGATCGCCGAGGAGAAGGCCACGCGGGCGATCGCGCATCTGGTCGCGCTGGCCCCGAGCGTCGAGACGATGGAGTTCTACGCCACCCAGCTCATCGACGAGGCCCGGCACGCGATGGTCTTCCGCAATCACCTGCGCGCGCTCGGCGTCGAGACCACCCCCCAGGCGCTCGGACAGCTCGCGGGCACCGACCGGAACGCGGTGCTGATCCCCCTCGAGGACCTCGGCCTCCATGTCCTCAGCTATCAGGGCGACTTCATCGGCGGTGTCGTCGTTCTGACCATCCTCGTCGAAGGTGTGCTGGCACCGGCGGCGGAACTCAGCGAGCGCAAGTGGCGGATCTTCGACCCGGCGGTCGCGGACATCGAGCGGGGCGCCGGCATCGACGAGATACGCCACCTCAGTGTCGGCAGCTCCATCGCCCGCGACCATCTCCTGGCCCACCCCGAGGACAAGCCCCGCCTTCTCGAACTCGTCCAGCGGGGGCAGGCGTTGTGGAACGACCTGCCCGTGGCCGACATGGTGCTGCGCCGCGAGATCCTCTTCCAGGAAGGCCTGGACAAGCATGCCGGCCTGGTCGGCGACTACGAGATCTGGCCGGGCCGGCGGTTGGTGGACACCACCGTCGAGGAGCGCATCGGGACCGCACTGGAGTGGTCCGAGACGATGCAGGTCCGGCGACTGGCGTACATGGGGCTCACGGACACGCCGTAGCGTGAACGTTGCTGTTCCTGTCGAGTCCGTTCGCCGTTCCTGACGCGCCCCTTCGCCGCCCGATCGCGCCGGTTCACCGTGCGACGGTGTCGACTCGGCGTGCGTGCCGTGTCAGCGCGCGGACGACCACGGACGCGGCCAGGGCATGACCCCGACTGTTCAGCCGACCGGGGTGCGGACCCCACAGACTCGCCAGGTCGAGCCCGTGCTGGTGGCTCATCAGGTTGATGTGCAGGGCTCCGTGATGAAGCGTCACCAGGCCGGTCCGCTCGACCAGTTG
This sequence comes from Streptomyces sp. R21, assembly GCF_041051975.1. Classification (GTDB taxonomy): domain Bacteria; phylum Actinomycetota; class Actinomycetes; order Streptomycetales; family Streptomycetaceae; genus Streptomyces. The sequence continues at coordinate 1,626,708 of NZ_CP163435.1, forward strand.
TCGCTGGCGTGCACGTGTCTCCTCCCGCTGCCCCGCGTGCGGCGGGTCTGACGAGGCCCGCTCGAAGGGGGTGATCACCACGGCGTCGCGGTAGGTCCCGCTCTTCAACGAGTCGAGGATGCGGGAGAGTTCGACCTCCAGGGCGTCGGCGTCGAAGGCCGGTGCGCGCAGCTCGGGTCCGCCGCACGACACCAGCGCGAGGTCGCCGCGGAAGACGAGGGCGTCCGCCAGCTGCCGGGAGCGCACCTCGAAGAGGAGCAGGTCCCGTCGGCCGCGCGCGATGCGGCAGGCCGCGCCGGGGTGCGCCGAGCGGAGTGCGGCGGCGACCCGGTCGCTCCAGCTCACGGAGCGGTATCCGGGCACGGCGGCGGAGCGGGCGAGCCGCGCCTCGTGCTCGCCGAGGATCACCGCGCGCCGCCAGGGCGTGCCGGCCAGCAGGTCCGCGGCCTCACCCGGGCGCAGACAGTGGGGGTCATGGTCCTCCCCCGCCAGTAGCCCTGGCCTGGGCGGTGCCTCAGTGTCGTCGGTCATCGTGCCCCCGCTGTCCGGTTGTGCAGGAGCCGGGCCCATGGCTCGGGCCGCTCGGTGCCCTCCGGCAGCCGTACCCGCACGGCCGTGTCACCGCTCTCCCGCGGGGTCCGGTCGAGTACGCCGAGCAGGTCGGAGGCATTGCGTCGCAGCAGATCCGCCAGCAGTGCGCGGTCCGCCGAGGCCAGGAGTTCGGCGACGGCCTCCGGGGCCACGGGGTCCAGCACCGGCGCACCCCCGGTCAGCACCTGACGTGCGGTGGCGGCCAACGCGGCTGCTTCCAGGGCCACTTCGGCGAGGGTCCGGTCGGGGACGGCGGCGCCCCGCAGATGGTCGTACGCTGCCTCCAGCGCGCTGGTGTCCATCACCTTCTTCCGGATGTGGCGAGGGCGCCGCCTTCCGGGCCTCACCTCCTCCCGCTCGCCCTGCACCCCCGCGAGTGCGAGGGTGATCAGCCGCCGGGTCCCGGCGGGCCCGAGATCCGGCAACTCGCCGACCAGGTCGACGACTTCGGGATCGCCTCCGCAGCGCAGGAACTTCTCGCCCGTGAGTTCCGCGAGCGCGGCGTGATCCGCGCTGCCCACGGCCCCGACGGCCTCCGGCCGCTCCGCCCGCAGTTCCCGCCCGTCCCGCAGCCGTACGACGACCCGGGCGCCCAGCCGCTTCGTCGCCCACCGGAAGTCGGTCTCGGGGGCGAGCCACGGCGGGGGCAGGACGTCGGCCGCCCGCTCGTCGGCCGCCCGCACCCACGCCTCCGCCCGTTTCCCGGCCCGGCGCAGCGCCTGGCCCAGGGGCGCGGTGGCGAGCAGTGCGGCCCGGCTCAGTTCGGGGTCGTGGACGGTGCGCACCTTCGCCGCCAGCTCCCATCGTTCGGGGCGCTCCACCGCGGGAGGCGCCAGGTCGGCGGGGAGCAGGGCGCCGGTGAGGAGGGCGGTGGCCACGTTGTACGGGAGGGAGAAGTTGAGCGCGGCGACACCGGAGCCGGGGCCGATGTCCGCCCCCCGTGCGGTCCGGTCGAGGCCGTGGGTGAAGAGGGAGCCCTCGACGACGACCTCCGCGATGTCGTCGGCGTCGATTCCCGCCGTGTGCAGGTCGACCGCGCAGTCGACGGCGGCGCTGGTGTACGCGCTGCCGGGGTGCACCTTGTAGGAGAGGGTCTCGGTGTGCCAGAGGGTGCCGAGTCCGGCGACGGCCTCCTCGGGCAGGGGCACCTCGGCAAACTGGTGCAGGAATCCCTGGGGGTGTTCCAGTACGTCGCCGGGTCCGCGCAGCCCCGCGTGCGCACCGTCGCAGGCGCTGAGCCCCGTCTGCAAGGGCGCGACCGCCGCGAACCCCTTGGCGTCGGTGGCGAGGAAGCCGCGGGCGAGGGGCCATGTCGGCACCGAGAAGGCGAGCCCGAGCGCGTCCGTCCAGGTCCCCGCGGGGGCCTCCTCCGCGCGCAGCCGTCCGGCGACCGCACCGGCGAGGTGGGTGTGTCCGGCGGCCTGGCCGCGGAAGGGGCCCAGGGTCGCGGCGGCGGTGATGCGGGCCGCCGTCTCGTTCGCGGCGAGGATCGCGGTGAGCAGCTGATGGCCGTCGAGGGCGAGCGGCGCCGCGTACGCCACGGGGACGGTGACGCAGGAGTGCGAGAGGTGTCCGGCGTACGCGGTGTCGTCGTAGTCGAGGCAGATGGCCGCCATCGCGAGCGAGACGGCGGCGCGCGCGGGGTCGTCGTGCAGCGGGCCGCCGTACGCCCGGACGATCCGACCGCCGAGCGGGTGCGCGTATCCGGCGCGGGCGGCGGCGAGTTGGCTGAGGAGCTGGCACTTGAGGTGGGCGACGACACGGTCGGGGGCGTCGCCCAGCTCCATGTCGCCGGCCCAGGCGGCGAGTTGCCCGATGAGGGTGGGCCGGGTCATGCCGTCGGCTCCCGGTCGCGGCCGCCGCCCTTGTCGGTCGCGCTTGCACCCGGGGTGGGCTCCGGGGCGGCCGGTCGGAAAACTGAGCAGCTCCGGGGAAGCATGGGTTTGTTCCCGCGCCCGCCGCCAGTGTCACAGCGAGTGTGTGCTGTCGCTCTGGCGGGCGAAAGCCCTTGCAGCGCGGCCAAGCGGGCCTTTGGCCGGTGTGGCCGGAGGGCGGCGTCGGGGCGTGCCTGCGCTCCCCCTCGGTCGCCGAGGCCGTTCACGCGCTCGCCTCCGCCGAGGCGTCGCGCTCCGCCGGGCCGGTCGCGGGCGCCTCGTACGCGTCCGCGACCCGGCCCGGCTTCCCCCGAAGGAGCACCAGCGCACAGAGTCCTCCGATCAGCGTCCCAGCCGCCGCCACCTGCATCACCAGATGCATCCCGTCGACGAAGACGGGACCGACGGCGTCCTGTACCGACCGCCGCAGTTCGGCCGGCAGCGCGTCGGTGCGCGACAGATCGCCCCCGCTGAGGAGGTCGTACGCCTGTGCTCGCGCCGTCCGCGGCATGGCAACCGCGGACAGCGCGTCCGGCAGGCTGCCGCGCAGGTGCCGCAGCAGCAGTGCCCCGGCCAGCGCGACCCCGAAGACCGCGCCGACCTGGCGGAACGTGTTGGAGATCCCGGACGCCGTGCCGGCCTGTTCGGCGGGGACCGAGCCAAGGAGCGCCACGGTCGCGGGCGCCCCGGTGAACGAGACACCGATGCCGAGCAGCGCCAACGCCCACCAGTAGCCGCCGAAGCCGGTTCCGGCGTCGAGGACGGTCAGGCCGTACAGGCCGCCCGCGGAGCACAGCGAGCCGAACACGATGGGGCGGCGCGGACCGGCCCTGGACGCGACGACGCTCGCCGCGAACGAGGCGATCATGATCGGCACGGTCAGCGCGAGGAACCGTACGCCGGTCTGAACGCTGCTGAGCCCCTGCACGGTCTGCAGGTGCAGCGTCAGCAGGAAGATCGCCGCGAACAGCCCGAACAGGCTGAGGAAGTTGACGGCTCCGGCTACCGCCACGACCGGCCTGCGGAACAGGTGCAGCGGCAGCATCGGATCGGGCTGCCGCAGTTCCCAGGCCACGAATCCGGTCAGTGTCACGGCGGACACGGCGAAGGCGCCGAGGATGAGCGCGGAGCGCCAGCCCTCGGTGTTGCCCTCGATGAGCGCGTACGCGAGGGCCGCGATCGCGACGACGAACAGCAGCTGTCCCACGATGTCCAGACGCCGGGCGCGCGGCCCGTGGTTCTCGCTCAGCAGGCGGGACAGTACGACGGTGGCGAGCAGCCCGATGGGCACGTTGACCCAGAAGATGCTCTGCCAGCCGACCGAGTCGACGAGCAGGCCGCCGACCACCGGTCCGGCGGAGAGTGCGAGTCCGCCGATGCCCGCCCAGATGCCGATCGCCCGGGCGCGCGCGACGGCCTCGGTGTACGTGGCGGAGACCAGCGCGAGCGACACCGGGATCATGATCGACCCGCAGACACCCTGGATCGCGCGCCCCACCAGCAGGACGCTCGTCGAGCCCGCCAGCGCGCACAGGACCGAGCTCAGCGTGAAGCCGATCAGCCCGCCCAGGAACAGCCGCTTGCGGCCGACGACGTCGCCGAGTGTGCCCGAGGTGAGCAGCAGACAGGCGAAGGCCAGCGCGTAGGCGTCGACGATCCACTGCAGCCCGGTGATGTCCGCGGAGAGATCCTGCTGGATGTCGGGCAGCGCCACATTCACGATCGTGGCGTCGAGGTACACCATGAACACGCCGAAGCAGACGAAGCCGAGCAGCAGCCCCTTGCGAGGGCCACGCGTGCCTCGGAGGTCATGGTGGTTTGTGGTGTCGCTCATCGCCGTCCTCACGTGAGGGGCCTGGCCGAACCGGTCGCTACGCGGGACCATAATGACCGACGGTCAGTCAGTCAACGCCGAGTGACCGACGGTCAGTCAACTTACGTAGACCAGAGGAGACTTCGTGGCCGCGATACGCACGACACCCCCGACAGCGCCGCGCCGGAAACGGGTGGCCAAGAGCCCCGAGGACCGCAGGGCGGCGCTCATCCGGGGTGCGGGCCGGGTCTTCCGCGAGAAGGGCTTCGCCGCCGCGACGGTCGCCGAACTGGCGGAGGCGGGTGAGGTCGCCAAGGGCACCTTCTACCTCTACTTCGACTCCAAGGACCATCTGCTGGGCGCCATGTGGGAGGAGTACGTCGACGGATTCCTGCGGTCCACCCAGGAGTTGCTGGAGACGGACGGGGACTGGTGGCCCACACTCGACCGGCTCATCCGCGCCCTGGTGGACCACGCCGTCGACAACGCCGCCCTGCACCGCATCGTGTACGGGTCGGCGAACGCGAAGGCGCTGGAGCTGTGCCGGACGTCCAACCAGCGTGTCGTGGACGTGATGGTCGCGTTCGTCCGACGCGGCGCCCGCGCCGGGGTGTTCCGTGCCTACGACCCGACTCTCGTCTGCCGGATGCTCTTCCACGCGGCCGACGGGCTCCTCGACGATCTGATCAGCCGGGGTGAGCAGGTCGATCCCGAGGTGATCGTGGCAGCCGTACGGGAGTTGACGCATCGAGGGCTGGGCGACACCGCCTGACCCACCCACTCGAAACCGACGCGCGGGCGTCTCAGGACGATCTCATCGACATCTCAGCGGAGTTCGGCAGTCTCTCCGGCGCAAGGACATCCGGGAGAGGTGCCCGCAGCGGCCCAACGGGGTTCCGGCGTCAGCCGGATCGGGTGCAAGCCCACGCAGGTTCAAATCCTGCCCTCTCCGCGAGCAATGCCGAGTGCGCGGGAGGGTGCGTCGATGAGCGACGTCCTCAAGTCCGGTCCAGACGTCCTCAAGTCCGTTCTGGTGGTGGCCAATCCGGCCGCGGGATCGTGTACACCGGACGCGGTGGAGAAGACGGTCGGGCTGCTCTCCAAGGCGGCCGCGACCGTGGAGCTGCGACTGACCGCCGGACCGGACCACGCCCGGACCCTCGCCCGCGAGGCCGTCTCCGCCGGCGCGGCCGACACGGTGGTGGCGATCGGCGGCGACGGTACGGCCCACGAGGTGATGACCGGGCTGATGGACGCGGGCGGCGACGCGGCCCTCCTCGCGCTCCCCTTCGGCACCGGCAACTCCTTCTACCGTGCGATCTGGTCGGACCGGCCGTGGCGGGCGGCGCTGGACGCCGTCCTCGCCACGCCGTATGTGCGGCGGATCGATCTGGCCGCGGTCGCGGAGACCGGCGGCCTCGCGCTCCTGGGCGCGTCCTCGGGGCTGGCCGCACAGACCCTGGTCACCGCCCGCGAGGTCGCCGGCACCGGCCGGGACCGGTACCAGGAGGCGGTGACACGCGCGGTGGCCGACGGCTTCCGCCCCTATCCGGGCCGGGTCACCGTCGACGGCGTCGAGGTGCACCGCGGCCCGACAGTGTGTGCGAACGTCGGCGGCGGCCGTCATCGCGCGGGCCGCTTCCTGCTCCTGCCGCACTCCGCCCTGGACGACGGCCTGCTCGATGTCTGCGTGGCCGGCCCCGGCCTGCCCCTGCCCGAACTCCTCCAACTCGCCCGCGACGGAGCCCATGTGGGCCGTAAGGGGGTGGTGTACGCCCGAGGCCGCCGGATCGTCGTGGAACGCACCGACGGCCGACCCGTCCTCTTCGAGTACGACGGCGATCTCGCCCCGAAGGCCGCCTCCCGCTACACGCTGGACGTCGTGCCGCGGGCCCTCACGGTCCTGGCACCGCCCCGGTCCTGACCGTCGGGCCACTCGGGTCGCGGTCCGCGCTCTGGTCCGCGTCTCGGTCCATGTCTCCGTCCGCGTCCAGGAAGTGGAAACCGGGCGCCGGGTGCATGAGGAAGTCGTGGTGGGAGATGTTCCAGGCGTAGGCGCCCGCGAGGGAGAACGCCACGCGGTCGCCCGCGCGCAGCCCCGCGGCCGGAACGCCGCGGGCCAGGAGATCCTTCGGCGTGCACAACTGGCCGGTGAGGGTGATCTGTTCGTGCTGTGCGACGGGTCGCTGCCAGGGGTGCGGCCAGGCGTCCACCGCCAGAACGGTGCAGGGCTGGTCGTGCCCCTTGGTCGCCGGGGTGCGCAGATGGTGGGTGCCGCCGCGGACCACGGCGAACTCCTCGCCGTGGCTGGTCTTCACGTCCAGCACCTCGGTCGCGTACCAGCCGCAGTACGCGGTCAGCGCCCGGCCGGGCTCGATGCGCAACGTCAGGTTCCGGTGAGTGTCGGCCAGTCGGGCAAGCCCCTTGCCGTACGCGGCCCAGTCGAAGCGGGCCTCGGGGTCGGCGTAGTCCACCGCCATGCCGCCTCCCACGTTCACCTCGGCGAGGCGGACGCGGTGGCGCGCGGCCAGGTCCGTGGCCCAGGTGACGACGGTCTCGGCCACCGCGAGCTGTTCGGCCGCGTGCAGTCCGCTGGCCAAGTGGGCGTGTATGCCCCGGAGTTCGAGGTGGGGAAGGCTCCCGTCGGTGAGCCGTCGGATCACTCGGTCGGCCCGTGCCGGGTCGAGGCCGAAGGGGGTGGGGCGGCCGCCCATCGCCAGGGAGCTCCCGGCGAGCGCGCCGTCGCCCACGGCAAGGTTGAAGCGCGGCAGGACCGCCACCCGGCGGCCCGGCGCGACCCGCAGGGCCAGTTCGGCGAGCACCCCGAGTTCGTACTCGCTCTCCACATGGAAGCGCTCCACGCCCCGCTCCAGAGCCCCGGCGATCTCCGTCGGCGTCTTGCCCGGACCACCGAAGGCCAGCGGGCGTCCGGGCACCGCCTTGTCCACATGCGCGAGTTCGCCGCCGGAGGAGACCTCGTAGCCGTCGACGTACGGGGAGAGCGCGGCCAGGATCTCAGGCTCCGGGTTGGCCTTGGCCGCGTAGTACAGCTCGACGCGCTCGGGCAGCGCGGCCCGCACGGTGTCCGCGTGCGCACGCAGTGCCGCCAAGTCGTAGAGGTAGGCGGGGAGTTCGGCCGGTGGCAGGGACAGGACCCGTGAGCGCACTGCTGGGGTCGGGTCGGTCATCGGGCGCTCCGGGTGGTGTGCCGCAGGATGTCCTCGGCGAGGGGTGAGGGCAGTCGGACGTATCCGGCGTCCCGGTCGGCCTTGCGTTCCCAGCGGGTGAGCAGGTTGGCCTTGGCGGGCAGCGGGACCCCGGCGAGCAGGGCGGCGAGGCGCGGCGGGCAGCCGTACCGGTCGCCGTACGTCTGGAGGCAGCCGCGGACCTTCGCCCACAGCGCGGCCTCGGTGTCCGGGTGCACATCGGCGAGCGCGGCGAGGAGCTCCGCGATGTGGTTGACCAGCAGGCAGTAGACGACGCGGTCCCAGCCGCGCTGCGCGTCGTACGTCATCGGGTCCGCGACCTCGGACGGCAGCGCGGCCAGCGCCTCGGCGTGGTGCTCCGGGACGAGCTTGGTGCCCTCCAGGTCGCGAAAGAGCACCTGGGCGGGCATGCCGTCGCCGTCCACGCAGATCAGCACGTTCTGCAGATGCGGTTCGAGGACCAGGCCGTGGTCGAAATAGGCGGCCAGCACGGGGGGAACGAGCAGCCTGAGATACGCCGTCCACCAGGCGAGCACGGCTTCCGGACCCGCTCCGGCGAGGAGGCGGGACACGTGGGCGGGGCCGGTCGGGTACTCGTCGGCGACGGCGGCCGCGAGCAGGGGGGTGGTGCCGGGCAGCAGCCGCTGGGCGAGGCCTTCGCGGACGATCACGCCGAAGCCCTCCAGCAGGGAGCGGTCCGGTGCGCCGTCGGGTCCGGGCAGGGCGAGGCTGCGGTAGGCGGGTTCGCGCAGCACGGCGCTGCCCGGGAAGCGGTCGGCCAGGTCGGACAGGGCCGGTTCCAGGGCGCGGGTGAGGGCGACCGCGCCGGACAGCTCATAACTGGCGTTCTTGCGCAGGCAGTTGGTAATGCGGATGTTCAGGCTGAACTTCAGAAACGCCTCGCCGTCGTAGAGCGTGCGTACGGAGGCGGTCGCGGCGAAGGGCCCGCCGCCCTCGCCCAGGTCGAGGACGTCGCCGCGTGCGACAGCCGCGCGCAGCGTCGGGTGGTCGCGCAGCATCGCGTACTGCCAGGGGTGCGCGGGCAGCAGCCGGTAGCCGTCCGGGACGTCGGTGCGCTGTCGGTCCAGTGGATCGGCGGCCCCAGGTGCGGCGGTCTCCTCGGCGACGAGGTGCTCGCGGACGGCGAGGTGCCGCAGCGGGAAGGCGGCCCCGGCCTCCGGCGCGTACGCCTGCCAGGCCGCGGCGTCGCCCGTACGGGCCTTGGGCGTGGGATGGAAGCGGTGCCCGAACATCAGGGACTGCTCGGAGGCGAGGTAGGCCGCGAGACGGTCACCGTCCAGCCGCGGACCGGGTGAGCCGGACGCCTCCAGTGCCGCGGCCACGGCCCGATGGCTGGACTCGATCTGCTCCGCGAACTCCTCGTTGCGCACACCGGTGCGCAGTGACAGCTCGTCCTGCGTGTACGCGGCCAGGCGGCGCCAGTCGACTTCCGCCCAACTCCCGTCCTCCCGCTGCTCGTTCACCGTCCCGGCGAAGCGATGCGCGCCGAGCAGTGACGTACGGCGCAGGGCGATCCGCAGCAGCGCACCGCGCCGGGGCAGCCGCAGCAGCAGGTGGGCGTCATCGACGGCGGTCTGGCGCTCGGGTCCCGAGACCTCGCGCAGCAGGCAGTTGAGGAGGGTGTGGGCCACGGCCTCGTCGGCGGTGGGGAGTTGGGCTGGGACGGAGGGGATGGGGGCGCTTCCGAGAGCATCGGTCAGCGAGGGCATCAGCGGCTCCAGCGGGTGCGGAGAGAGGTGGCGGTGGTCGCGCAGACGGTGGCCAGGGCGACGGCGCTGCCGGTGAGGACGGGGGCGGCCGGTCCGAAGCGGGCACTGCCCGCAGCCGCGGCCACGCCGGCGACGACCGCGCCGGCCTTGGAGAAGAACTCCAGCGAGCCGAACAGCCCGCCGGGCGCCCGGCCCTGGGCACAGTCGGCCGCCAGGATCGACAGGCAGACCAGGCCGAGCGTCATCCCGGCGCCGAGGACCAGTCGTACGGCGATCAAGGACGGGAGCGAGTCGGCGAAACCGTGCCCGGCCAGGCCGAGCGCGATCAGCGCGAAGCCGAGGGCGATCCCGGCCCGAGGGCGGGTCCGGAAGGCGGTGTGCACGGCGAGGGCGGAGACCAGGTAGCACAGGTGAGGCAGGGCGAAGAGCACGCCGGACAGCGTGGGCGAGGCGCCCGGCAGGCGCTTCTCGACGAGGGAGATCAGATAGGGGAAGGAGATGACGGTGGAGAAGACGAAGGCGAACTCGAGCGCGTACAGGGCGCGCAGCGACACGATCGGGGCCGTCGTCCTGGGCAGGACCTGCTCCGCCCGCTCGGTGGTCTTCCCCTCGGCCGGTTCGGGCAGCGCGGCGAGCAACAGGGCGGCGGTGAGGGGCAGTACGGCGAGCAGCGCGTACTGGCGGTGCGGCGACAGCCAGGACGACAGCGAGCCCACGACGATCGGGGCGACGACCAGGGCCGCCCGTGCACTGCCCTGCATCAGAGTGAGCGCCCGCGACAGGTGCGGCCCCTCCAGCGCGGCTCCGAGGTATCCGTTGGACGCGGCGAACGTGCCGCCGAGGATGCCCTGGAGCACCAGCGCCGCCGTGAACGTGGCGAGTGAATCGGCCCACCCGGCGAGCAGGAAGGACACGGCGAGCCCCAACTGGGCCCGCAGCAGCAGCCGTTTACGTCCGAAGCGGTCGGCCAGCCGCCCCCACAGCGGGGCTCCGAGGGCGCCGAACACGGTGGGGACGACGTACAGCAGACCCGCCCAGCGAGCCGTCCGGTCGCCGAGTTCGGGAAGGATCTCGGTCAGGTACGGCGGCAGCCCCAGCGCGGCGAAGGACGCCACGAAGTAGCAGCCGGCCACGGCGTGCACCTGCCGGGGCCCGAACGCGGGGCGCGGCATCCGCAGGGTGCCCGCGCTCATGCCGACACCCCCGTCCCGCGCAGGTAGTTGGGGCCGGTGGTGTAGTGCTTGTTGATGTCGGCTGCGCCCGACCGCTGCTTGGTGAGCAGGGTTCCGGCACTGACCATCGCCTTCACCGGCAGACGGTCCGCGTCCAGCACCCGGGCGCGCAGGACGGCGCCGGGCTCCCCCGGTCCGGTGCCGAGCCGTTCGACGGCTTCGGACAGCCGGTCGCGGACGAGGCGGAGCAGTGCGGGAAGCGGTGCGCGCCCGTGCCGGGCGAGCCCGAACGCGTAGGCGCCCGCGCACAGATGGACGGTGATGGTGGTGAACAGGTCGGCCACCGGCCCGTCGTCGTCGCCGAACACTCTGGGGTCGTCGAAGTCCGCCGGTCCGGGAGCTGCGGCACCGAGCCGTTCGCGCAGCCGTACGGCGTTGATGCGCGGCCCGTCGTTGTCCTTGAGCAGCAGCCTCAGCCGTGTCCGGCCGTCCGCCCGTCGGTCCAGCACCACGGAGATGTTCTGCTGGTGCGACTCCAGCGCGATGCCGTACCCGAAGAGCGTGGTCTGCCAGTCGAACAGCAGGGTCAGCCAGGCGTCCAGCAGGGCGAGCGGGTCGCCGCCGTAGAAGCGGTCGGCGAGACGGTCGACGACCAGCCGGCCGCCGGGGGCCTCGGCGAGCAGCGCGGCCAGGGGGACCACGAGTGAGTCCTCGAGTCCGGCCGGGAGGCGGCGGCAGAGCACGGCGAGCGACTCGTGCCCGGCGTGCGCGTACACGGTCTCGTCGGCGTGCAGGATCGTGTCCCGGAAGCGGGGCTCGTGGACCGTCACCGTCTGGAGCAGCCGCTGCCCGGCGGCGCCGTCGACGAGGGTGCCGGGCTTGATGGTGCGCCGGTTGCGCAGGCCCAACGTGGCGGTGGGCAGCGGCAGTTTGAGGTGCAGGGCCGGGTCGGCGGTCACCGCGACGGTGCGCATGGACAGGGTCGGTACGACTTCGAGGTGGGCGCGGTCGGCGAGCAGCGCGCTGCCCGTCAGTCCCGTGTCGCGCAGGGCGGCGTCCAGCGGGGCGCCGACGGTCAACGGGTGGACGGGCAGGGCCACATGAGTCCGTTCGGCTTCGGGCATCCCGAGGACGGCGGGTGTGGGCCAGTGCTCCGGGAGCGGGCCTCCCGTCGCGGTGACTGCCTCCCGGGGCACGGCGAGCCAGCGCAGCGCGAAGCGCGGGTGGAACTCGGGTGCGTATGCCCGCAGTTGCTCCTCGTCGAGTCCGGAGCGGCCTCGTGCGGTCGGGTAGACGGGGTGGTCGAGGCGGGCGGCGAGGGTGTCGTGGCCCAGGCTGCGGTGCGGGCCGGTCCAGTCGGCGGGGTCGCCGCCGTGGCGCGCGGCCAGACGTACGACGGTCTCCTCGCGCGTCCGGCCGTGCAGCCGCATGGTGGCCAGCGTCTGGCGGCACTCCTCGGCGAACGCGTCGAAGCCGTCGCGGTCGAGGGGGTCGGCCGGCGCCCGTAGCGCGGCGAGCACGGTCTCGACGGTGGTCAGCTCGCCGTCCGCCTCACTGACGAGCAGCGGCAGCCGGGCGGCGTACAGGCTCTGGAATCCGTCCTCGGACACCGGCAACAGCAGGGCGTCGTCCTTGCCTTCCAGCCGGAGCCAGGCGCCGTCCGGGCGGTGCGTGAGTGTGCTGCGGGTGCGCAGGCCGACGACGTCCTCGCGCAGCAGGGCGGAGAGGACGCGGGTGAGCAGCTCGGCCTCCGCGGCGTCCACCGCGGTCCGAGCCGTCGCGGTCTGGGGCGTCACGGCTGGATCTCCCAGCGCTGGGCCGCCAGGAATGCGGTGGCCGCCCTGTCCACGGCCCGCTGGTCGGTTCCGGTGGCCCGCAGGACGCCGAGGTAGTCGCGGTTGGTGCGGTACAGCTCGTGCCGCTCACCTGTCTCCCGCAGCGGCCGGTACGTCAACTGCACGCCGTCTACGGCGAGTTCCGAGGCCTCCGGTGCCGCCGTCAACGTCCCGGCGCGCTCGGCGCAGGGGTAGTCGAGGCGGGCCGCGCCGTCGCGGCGGGCGCCGAGGTCGGCGGGGAGCGGTTCGCCCAGGTGGGTGCGGAGGATGTGCTCGAAGAGCGGGATCTCCAGCAGCCGGCCGAGCAGCAGGTCGCACTGGTCGCCGATGGCCCGGTAGTTGACCTCGATGATGCGGGCGCGCCCCTCGTGCACGACGAACTCGGTGTGGCAGGCGCCGAACCCGACGTCGAGCGCGTCCAGTTGGGCCAGCACCTGTGCGACGACCGGCTCGGGATGTGCGGGAACGAACGTCAGCCGGTCCTCGATGAAGTACGGCGGCGGGGACAGCTCGGTGTGGAACCCGCCCAAGATGTGCCGGGTGCGGCCGTCGCCGAGGGTCTCCAGGGTGTAGAGCTCGCCGGGCAGGTACTCCTCGACGACCAGCACGGCCCCCGGGCGGCGCGCCAGGATCTCCTTGCAGCGTGTGACCAGTTCCTCGGAGCTGTCGACCAGGACGACGTCCTCGCTGGCCACGCCCTCGCGGGGCTTGACGACACAGGGGTAGGGCGCGTCGAGGGCGGCCGGTTCGGAGAGTTCGGCGGACCAGACGGTGTCGACGCCCGAGGCGGCCAGGTGCCGGCGCATCTCGGCCTTGTCCTTGGTCCGCAGCGTGGCCCGCCAGTTCTTGGCGGGAAGCCCGAAGTAGGCGGCGGCCAGGGCGGCTTGGGTCTGGAGGTGGTCGCTGTTGGTGAAGACCGCGTCCGGCGTGTGATGGGTCGATATCCGGGTGATGACGGCGCGGAAGTCGCGTACGTCGCACTCCAGGATCTCGATCCGCGGATGCTCGGGGCCCAAGTACGCGGCCCGGTGGGCGTCCGGCTGGTCGGTGAGGACGGTGACGTCGAGGCCGAGCCGTGCCGCGGCGGGCAGGAACCCTTCGGTCACGGAGTCGGTGGGGTTGAGAGCAAGCAGGTAGAGGCGCACGGGCGTGGGTCAACTTCCGCTCGGAGGTGGGGGGTTGCGGGACGGGGCCGCGGTTCGGGTGCGGCCCCGCCCCGGTAAGCGGGAGTTACTTCTTCGGGAGGTCCACGCCGGTGGCCTTGGCCACGTCCGCGAGCATCTGCTCGGCGGCCTGGACGCCGATGCCGGACATCCAGGTCTCGTCCGGAACCTCGAAGACCTTCTTGTTCTTGACGGCCGCCAGGTCCTTCCAGACCGGGTTGGAGGTGACGTCCTTGCGCTGGGTCTTGTCCGGGGTGTCGGCGGTGGTGACGAAGATCAGGTCGGCGTCCGCGCGGTCGATCTGCTCGGGGCTGACGTCCTTCATGGTCACGGCCGGGTCGTCGGAGACCTGCGAGGCCGGGCGCTTGAAGCCGATGTCGTTCAGGACGACGCCGCTGTAGGAGTTGGACTGGTACAGACGGGTCGGCCCGGCGATGAAGCGGACGACCGAGGCGGTCGGCATCGCGTTGCCGTCCTTCTTCTTGATGGCCTCACCGAGCGCCTTGGCGCGGGTCTCGTACTCCTTCAGCTTCGCCGCGGCCTCGCTCTCCAGGCCGAGCGCCTTGGCGTGCACCTTCAGGTTGGCCTTCCAGGGACCGCCGGTGGTCTCGGTGAAGACGGTCGGGGCGATGGCGCTGAGCTTGTCGTAGACCTTCTCGTGCCGGACCTTGGACGACAGGATCAGGTCGGGCTTGAGCGAGGCGATCAGTTCGAGGTTCGGCTCCAGGAGCGGACCGACGTCCTTGGTGCCGCTCAACTCGCCCTTCAGGTACGTCGGGAAGCCGCCCTCGCTTTTGAAGTGCGGGGCGACCGCGCCGACCGGGTCGATGCCGAGCAGGGTGACGTCGTCCAGCTCGCCGGTGTCGAGCACGACCACCTTCTTCGGCTGGGACGGGATCTTCACGTCACCCATCACGGTCTTGAGGGTGCGCGGGAAACCGGCGGACGCGGCACCGGCGTTGGCCTCGTCCTTCCCCGACGTGTCGGAGTCCTTCTCGCTGCCACAGGCGGCCAGTGCCGCGGTGCCGAGCACGACGGCGAGCAGCACGGCGAGGAGCCGGCCGATTCCGCGCAGGGGGGATCGCTTGAGCATGGGGGGTTCGTCTTTCTCGTAGGGGTGTTGCTCGTAAGGGTGTTGCTCGTAGGGGGCTTCTCTTACGGGCGTGGGTGCGCAGGTGCGGGTCAGGCGGGCGCGGTGGCGCGTCGTACGGCACTGCTCCTCGGGACGACCAGCGGTGTGCCGGTCTCCGGGTCGGGGATCACCCGGCAGTCCACGTCGAACACGGACTTGACCAGTTCCGCGTCGAGGACGTCGGCGGGTGGTCCGGCGGCGGCGAGGCGCCCGTCCTTGAGGACCACCATGTGGTCGGCGTAGCGGGCGGCCTGTCCGAGGTCGTGCAGCACCATCACCACGGTGCGGCCGGCCTCGGCGTGCAGGGCGGCGACCAGGTCGAGTACGTCGAGCTGGTGCCGCAGGTCGAGGAAGGTGGTGGGTTCGTCGAGCAGCAGCAGCTCGGTGTCCTGGGCCAACGCGAGGGCGATCCAGGCGCGTTGGCGCTGGCCGCCGGAGAGCTGGTCGACGGGTTGGTCGCGCAGCTCCGCCGTGCCGGTGCGCTCCAGAGCCGCTTCGACCGCCGCCTGGTCCGCCGCCGACCAGGGACTCAGCAGCCGTTGGTGCGGATAGCGGCCGAGCCGTACGAGCGCTTCGACGGTGATCGCCTCGGGGGTGACGGGCTGCTGCGGCAGAAGCCCCATCCGGCGGGCGAGCGCACGCGCGGTCAGCCGGTGGATGTCGGCGCCGTCGAGGGCGACGGTCCCGGCGGCCGGTGCGAGCAGTCGACTCAGACCGCGCAACAGGGTGGACTTTCCACAGGCGTTGGGGCCGACGATCGCGGTGACGGCACCGCCCGGCAGCGTCAGATCGAGGCCGCCGACCACGAGCCGGTCGCCGTAGCGCAGGTCGAGGCCTTGCGTGGTCAGCTGGTTGGCGGTGGCCATGGGTGACTCCTGGGGGCGAGTCGGATGCGTCATGCGTGGCTCCTGTGGACGGGCTTGCTCTGGCGGAACATCAGCACCAGCAGCCAGGGGGCGCCGAGCGTCGCGGTGACCGCGCCGACAGGCAGGCCTTCGACGGGCAGCAGGTGCTGCACCACCAGGTCGGAGGCGAGCAGCAGGACGGCTCCGGTGAGACCGGCCAGGGCGAGTGATCCGGCGGTCGGGGGGCCCGTGACGAACCGCACGAGGTGGGGTACGGCGAGCGCCACGAAGGTCACCGGACCGGCGAGCGCGGCGGCCAGGGAGGCCAACACCACCGCTAGGACGAGGATGTGGAGACGCGCCCTGGAGGTGCGCAGGCCCAGGGCGCCCGCGGAGTCGTCGCCCAGGTCGAGTACGGCGAGGGAGCGGTGCAGGGCGAAGGCGGCGGCCAGCGCGACCAGCATGGCGCCGGCCGCGCCCCACACCTCGGTCCAGGTGCGCCCGTACACGGACCCGGTCGTCCACTGGAGCGCCGATCCGGCCAGCTCGGCCGGGAAGCGCACGATCATCAGGTTCACCGCGGCGGCGAGGCCCGCCTGCACCGCCAGTCCGGTGACGACGAGCCGGGTGACAGCCAGCCCGGAGCGCCAGGCGAACACCCCGAGCAGCAGGGCGGCGAGCAGTCCGCCGGCCAGCGCCCCGACCGGGATGAGCGTCTGCGAGGCACCCGCGGCGATCAGCGCGACCGCGCCCAGCGAGGCGCCGCCCGTCACGCCCATGACGTCGGGAGAGGCGAGCGGGTTGCGGAACAGCCGTTGCAGGACGCAGCCCGCCGCGCCGAGTCCGGCACCGGCGACGATCGCCGCCACGGCCCGGGGGGCACGGAACTGCTGCACCACGAGGACGTCGCCCGAGTCCCCGAGCCCGATCAGCGCCCGCAGCGCGGTGGTCGCGGGCAGCCGCATCTCCCCCGTGGTCAGGGCGACGGTGAGCAGGACGAGAAGAAGGAGGAGAGCGCAGGCGCCGTACGCGAGGACTCGGCGACGGTGTCGGGTACGGGCGCTGTCGGCACGTACAACTCCCGTGAGGGCGGCGGTCATCGGGCCACCTTCCGGGCGAGCAGGGCCAGCAGCGGGGCGCCGAGGAAGGCGGTGACGATGCCGACCTCCAGTTCGGAGGGCCGCACCACGAGCCGTCCGAGAACGTCGGCGGAGAGCAGCAGCAGCGGTCCGGCGATCAGGCAGCCGGGCACCAGCAGCCGGTGGTCGCCGCCCAGCAGCGGCCGTACGAGGTGAGGTGCGGCCAGGCCGATGAAAGCGACCGGACCGGCCACGGCGACCGCCGATCCGGCGAGCAGCACCACCGCGATGCCGCCGGCGAGGCGGATCCGGGCCACCGGCACTCCGAGCGCCTGCGCCGAATCGTCGCCCAGCGCAAGGGCGTTGAGGGCGGGGGCCACGCACAGGGCGACGAGCAGCCCGAGCACCAGCGTGGGCAGCACCGGCCACAGGACGTCGAAGGTCCGGCCGGAGAGCGACCCGGCGAGCCAGAACCGCGCCTCGTCCAGCGTCCGTTGACTCGCCAGCATCACAGCTGACGTCCAGGAGAGCAGGACGAGTTGGAGCACGGTGCCGCCGAGGGCGAGCCGTACGGGGTCGATGTCCCCCGAACGCCGGGCGAGCGCCTGGGCGAAGAGGGCGGCGGCAGCCGCTCCGGCGAACGCGAACCACATGTACTCGACGGGGCTGGTGAGATGGAGCGCGAAGATGGCGACGACGACCGCGAACCCGGCACCCGCGTTGATACCGAGCGTGGTCGGGGAGGCGAGCGGGTTGCGCGTGATGCCCTGGGCGACGGCCCCCGCGACGCCGAGCGCGGCGCCGACCGCGAGACCGATGACGGTCCTCGGCAGCCGCAGCCCGGTCACCACGAGCGCGTCACGTCCCTGAGCATGGCCGAACAGCGCGTCGGCCACGGTGGACAGGGGGATGGAGCGGGCTCCGAGGGCGAGGCTCAGCGCGGTGCAGAGCAGCAGGGCACCGATGCCGATGAGGAACAGGGGAATGTGCCGGAAGGCACGGAAGGGCACACCCATGGGTGCGGCCCGTTCGGTCGCAGTCACAAAACGTGAGCTTAGGTTAGGCATGCTTTACTTTTCAACCAGCTGTGGAATCGCTGTGACGTGCACACCTTCCGGCCGCCGGCGCATCCGTACCCCCGAAGTCGTTCGCGTGATCCTTTGAGTAAGGTAAGCCTTGCCTATGCATCACGCAATGACGTCTCGCGCTCAGGAGTGCCGATGACCATGGCCCTGGAGATCCCGCCGGCCGCCGCCGCGACGGGCGTGTCCGGCCTCCTCTCCGACGCCTACCGGCGCCTGGGCGACCTCTGCGAGGCGCTGGCCTTGAGCGTCGCGGACGAGGACCCGAAAGGCCTTCAAGTCGGCTTCACTGGCCAGGATTTGATGGGCCATCAGGATGCGATCGACGCTTTCGTGACGGCTGAGGCCAAGCGGATTCACGACCGCTACGGGCACGTTTCGCGCCCGGACGTCGCCGCCTCCCGCGCCCTCCACGACTACGCGTGGTCGGTCGGCCTGCTGATGAGCGGAGTCTGGTACCTGGAGCGGCGGGTGCCGCGGATCCGGCCCGAGGACGTACGGCTGGACCTGGCTTCCGGCGTGTTCGAGATCACGCCGACCTCCGAACTCGCGTGTCTGCCGGGCGACCCGGCCGCCGACCGGCCCGGCGCCCGGGTCGTACCCCACGAGGAGTCGCTGCGCGCCGAGTTGAGGACAGCGGTCGCCGACCACATGCGACCGCTCCTGTCCGCCCTCGGCCCGTACGTAAGGCGCGGTCCGCGCGCCCTGTGGGGCATGGTCGCCGACGACCTCGTGTCCGGGATCTGGTACCTCGGCCGCACCCTCGGCGAGGAGGACGCCGCCGTACGGGCCGCCACCGCGCTCCTGCCCTCCGCCGAGGCGCCGTTCCCCGGCGGCGCCGACTTCCGCCACCTGACAGGCTCGGACGGCCGCCTGCACCCGACCCGCACCCGCATGGGGTGCTGCCTCTACTACACCGTCCGCCCGGCCGAGGCATGCAGCACCTGCCCCCGGACCTGCGACGCGGAACGTCTGCGCAGACTCGAGGGCTGAGGGCTGAGGGCTGAGGGCTGAGGGCTACGGGGTGACGTTTCCGGGGCTTCTCACCGACTGAGGGCTATGACGGGCTGTCCGTCTGACGTCGCCGCAGGGCGACGAAGCCGGCCGCGAGGGCCAGCACGCCGGTGCCCGCGATGGCGGTGATTCCACCGGCGCCGCTGAGCGCGAGGTCTCCGCCGCCCGCATCACCGCCTTGTGGCCGCACGCCCCCTGTGGCGGACGCAGAGGCCGACGGGGAACCGGTGGCCGACGCGGTCGCCGAAGCAGCGGCGGTCGCACTCGTTCCGGTCGGGCTCGGCGTGCTCTTCCGCGGGGTGGTGTCCCCCGCGTCGCGGCTGAACGTCAGTGTGCCGAAGCCGAGTTGGTCGAAGCCACCGCTGTTGGGACCGTAGTCACCGCCGCCGCCCTCGGGGGCCGCCTTGGCCGCGACCTGGGTGACGTACGGCGCGGACAGTCCACGGCGCTTGGTGTAGTGGTTGGCGATCATGGCCCAGATCGGCCGTGTCATCGCCGGGTCCACGGCGGCCGCGCCGCTCGCGGTCTCCGCTCCCGACCAGACGCCGGGGGCGCCCTTCCTGCGAGTGTTGGCGGTGTACGGCACCTGGCCGCCCATGCTCCACTTGGCCACGTACTGGGCCCCCTTGAGGAAGCGGTTGTCGTCGTATCCGTACAGGTCGATGCCCTGGTTCCAGGCCATCTCGCAGATGGTGCCCATCAGGCCGACGCCGAGCAGCGCGTGGCCCTGGTCGCGCCCCGCCTCGACCCACTCGGCGAGACCGTCGCCGTACACGACCGGGATCGCGTTCCTGATGGAGCCCATTCCCTCGCCGTGCTTGAAGTAGGCGACGGCGCGGGCGACTTGGGCGCGGTCGTCGCAGAGGATGCCGGTGGCGAGGACGCAGGCGATGGCGGTCAGGTCCCAGTTGGCCCAGTAGTTGGTGACGTAGGCGCCGTTGTGTTTCACGAGGAAGTCCTCGCTGAGCGGGGCGAAGACGTCGCGCATCATCTTCTGGAAGCGGGCCAGTTCGAAGTCGTCGCGGTCGCGGACGAGTTCGGCCGCGTTGGCGAACTGGTAGCCGTACAGACCGGCCGCGAGGAACCTGTCCGCGCTGCCGGCGAGTCCGGTCAGCTTGGCGGACCAGGCGTTGAGAATGGTGACGGCGGTAACGGCGCGCGCGGTGTCGCCGGTGATGTGCCAGCGCAGGGCGTTCTGGTAGGCCGCATGGATGTCGTTGTAGAGCGTGACGTAGTTCTGCGGGCCGCCCGAGCCCCGGTACACCGTCGCCTGCGGGTTCGGCGCCCAGCCGCTCTGCGCGTGCCGGTTGGCCACCAGCTTGTCGTAGCCCGCCTTCCAACGGCCGCTGCCCGCCTTCACCTTGGCCGCCATCCGGTCCAGGTCGGCCCGGGTGTGCAGCAGGCCCGGATGAGCGAAGGCCGCCCCGGCGGCGGCCGCGGTGGGGGCGGAAACGGTGACGCCGAGCGCGACGGCCCCGGCTCCTGCCACCGCGCCGGCACCCGCCATACGAAGCGCTCCGCGCCGGCTGATCGAGCGTCCGCTGCTGTCCTCATTCACGCGCTGACTCCTGTGGGGTGGGGTCCGTACGGAGTGGAGACGCGGGAAACGCTCAGGGATAACAGAAAATTCGCGGGGCCTGCCTCACCGGCGGCGAAGCGGCGAGGAGTCCGTGGTGAACGGCATGCCGCCGGGCGTGACCGGGAGTATCGGCGCCACCCGGTCACGCCCGGCGGCAGCGAGGCGGACGTCCCCGGAACTCAGCAGTTCGGCACCGGATCCGTCTCGCTGTAGATCGCGGTGTCCTTCATGAAGCCCAGCTGTCCGTTGTCGGCCTTCGTCATCAGCCAGCGGGTCGGGTGCGGTCCGCCGACCCAGGCCTGGCCGTCCTCCTTGCAGTAGAACCAGCTCGGGTTGGAGTACATACGGCCCACGATCACGTCGGGATCCGGGTACGAGTGGTTGTTGCCGATGATGCCGTAGACCGCTGCGCCCGAGACGTTGTTGCAGTACCAGTGGATGTTGTCATTGGTCCAGCAGCCCGATGCGGCGTGGGCGGACGGCGCCGCGACCGCGCCGAATCCCACGGCCAGTGCCGCCGTCGCCAGCGCCGCGCCGATCTTCCTCTGCATACGCATGTGTTCCCCCGGGTTGATCAAGGTGCATCGATGGACGAGGTATCTGACCATTCACTATGCCGAGCACGGACATCCCTGGTCGATCACTTCGATCCTGGTGGAACCGTGCTCGGGGCGATTCCGTGAGCGGGTGTCGATTTCCGCGATGGCCGTTCGTTTGAAGGGTGGGACGTCGGCAATGCGCCGGCGCGGGCGAAGGGACGTGAGGGTCATGGCCGAGGTGCGGACGCTGCTCACCGGGCGTGGACTGGTGGAGTCGCCGCGCTGGCACGGCGACCGGCTGTATTTCTCCGACTGGACCGCCGGCGAGGTCGTCGCGGTCGATCTCGACGGTCGGAGCGAGGTGGTCGCGCGTGTGCAGTCGCTGCCGCTGTGCACCGCCTGGACCCCGGACGGGCGACTGCTGATCGTCTCGGCGCGGGACGGTCTGCTGGTACGCCGAGAGGCGGACGGGACGCTCGTCACGTACGCGGATCTCGGCAGGCCGGGCTGGAACGACATCGTGGTGGACGGTCGCGGCAACGCCTACGTCAACCGCGGCGACTTCGATCCGATGGCCGGGGAGGCGTTCAGGCCCGGCTTCGTCCATCTGGTCACGCCGGACGGTTCGGTCCGCGAGGTGGCCGACGACATCGCGTTCCCCAACGGGATGGCGGTGACGCCGGACAACTCCACGCTGATCGTCGCGGACTCCTACCGGCACTGCCTGGTCGCGTTCGACATCGACGCGGACGGCGGTCTCTCCCACCGGCGCGTCTGGGCCGACCTCGGCGAGGGCACGCCGGACGGCATCTGCGTCGACGCGGAGAACGCCGTCTGGTACGCCGACGTCCCCCACCGGCAGTGCGTACGTGTCGCCGAGGGCGGCAAGGTGCTGCACACCGTCGACCTGGACCGTGGCGGCTTCGCGTGCGCTCTCGGCGGCCCCGACGGCACCACCCTCTTCATCGTGACCGCCGAGTGGCGGGGCATGACCGAGACCGAGATGGTGACCCCGGGCACCGGCCAGGTGCTCGCCACCGAGGTCGAGATCCCGGGAGCGGGCTGGCCGTGACGCCCACCGAGCGTGGGCGCTTGCGGCCGCCGCCCCAGGGGCGGCGGCCGTCACCGGCTAAAGAGCGGCGGCCACCTCGGTGCCCTGCTTGATGGCACGCTTGGCGTCCAGCTCGGCGGCCACGTCGGCACCGCCGATCAGGTGCACGCTGTGGCCCGCGGCGCTCAGCTCCTCGTACAGGTCGCGGCGCGGCTCCTGGCCCGTGCACAACACGATCGTGTCGACCTCCAGGACCTGGCTGGTCCCCTCGACGGTGACGTGCAGCCCGGCGTCGTCGATCAGGTCGTACTGGACGCCGGGGACCATGGTCACGCCGCGGTGCTTGAGCTCGGTGCGGTGGATCCACCCGGTGGTCTTGCCCAGACCGGCGCCGACCTTGGTGGCCTTGCGCTGGAGCAGGTGGACGGTGCGCGGCGGGGCGGGGCGCTCGGGCGCAGCGAGGCCGCCGGCGCCCTGGTAGTCCATGTCGACGCCCCAGGAGCGGAAGTACGTCGCCGGGTCCTCGCTCGCCTTGTCTCCGGCGTCGGTCAGATATTCGGCGACGTCGAAGCCGATGCCACCGGCGCCGAGAATCGCCACGCGGTCGCCGACCGGGGCGCCGTCGCGCAGCACGTCGAGGTAGCCGACGACGCTGGGGTGGTCGACGCCCGGGATGTCGGGGGTGCGGGGGCTGACGCCGGTGGCGACGACGACCTCGTCGAAGCCTGCCAGGTCCTCGGCGACGACACGGGTGTTCAGCCGTACGTCCACGCCGTGGTCCTGGAGCTGCGTGCGGAAGTAGCGGATCGTCTCGTCGAACTCCTGCTTGCCGGGCACCTTGCGGGCCACGTTCAGCTGGCCGCCGATCTCGCCCGCCGCGTCGTAGAGCGTGACGTCGTGGCCCCGTTCGGCCGCGGAGACCGCACAGGCCAGGCCCGCCGGGCCGGCGCCGACCACGGCGACGCGCTTGCGCCGGCGGGTCGGGGACAGGACGAGTTCCGTCTCGTGGCAGGCGCGCGGGTTGACCAGGCAGGAGGTGATCCTGCCGCTGAAGGTGTGGTCGAGGCAGGCCTGGTTGCAGCCGATGCAGGTGTTGATCGCCTCGGGGCGGCCGGCCGCTGCCTTGGCGACGAAGTCGGGGTCGGCCAGCATCGGGCGGGCCATCGACACCATGTCCGCGTGCCCGTCGGCGAGCAACTCCTCTGCCAGTTCGGGGGTGTTGATGCGGTTGGTCGTCACCAGCGGGATCGACACGGCGCCCATGACCTTCTTGGTCACCCAGGTGTACGCGCCACGCGGCACGGAGGTCGCGATGGTCGGGATGCGTGCCTCGTGCCAGCCGATGCCGGTGTTGATGATCGTCGCCCCGGCGGCCTCCACGGCCTTGGCGAGCGTGATCACCTCGTCCAGCGTGGAGCCGCCGGGGACCAGGTCCAGCATGGAGAGCCGGTAGATGATGATGAAGTCGTCGCCGACCGCCTCGCGCACCCGCCGCACGATCTCCACGGGGAAGCGCATGCGGTTCTCGTACGAGCCGCCCCAGCGGTCGGTGCGCTGGTTGGTCTGCCGGGCGATGAACTCGTTGATCAGGTAGCCCTCGGAGCCCATGATCTCGACACCGTCGTACCCGGCCTGCCTCGCGAGCCGGGCCGCGCGGGCGTAGTCCTCGATGGTCTGCTCGACCTCGTCGTCGGTCAGCGCGCGGGGCACGAACGGGCTGATCGGGGCCTGCATGGCGCTCGGGGCGACCAGGTCGGGGTGGTAGGCGTACCGCCCGAAGTGCAGGATCTGCATCGCGATCTTCCCGCCCGCGCCGTGCACCGCGGCGGTGATGGCGGCGTGCTCCGCGGCCTCCGCCTCGGTCGTCATCCTCGCCCCGCCCTCGACCGGCCGCCCGGCGTCGTTGGGCGCGATGCCGCCGGTGACGATGAGCCCCACACCGCCGCGCGCCCGGGCGGCGTAGAACTCCGCCATGCGCTCGAAGCCGCGCTCGGCCTCCTCCAGACCCACGTGCATGGAACCCATGAGGACGCGGTTGGGCAGCGTGGTGAAGCCCAGGTCGAGCGGGCTCAGCAGATGCGGGTAACGGCTCAAGGGGGCCTCCGTGCGGGGTGTCATGTCCTCTGTTGTAGAGGACGACTCCCTCCTTATGCAACTAGTTGCACAAGGAGGGGGGAGTGAAGCGAGTCACTGCCGCACGGAGACACTGCGGGCGCTCGGCCTACTGCGCGAGCTGGGGGTACAGCGCCGCCAGGTCCCCGGCCAGCCCCGCCTTGACCTGGCGCGAGACGTCGTCGGCGAGCACCTCGTGCGCTCCCGTCTCGATGCCGTCGAGCGCGAGCGCGGCGACCTCACGGGGGTCGGCCTTGGGCCCCTCGGCACCCGCCGCCAGGTCCGTGTCGACGTACCCGACATGCAGGCCGGTGACCGAGATGCCGCGCGGCTGCAACTCCAGGCGCAGGGAGTTGCTCTGCGACCACAGTGCGGCCTTGGAGGCGCTGTAGGACCCGCCGAGGGCCAGCCAGGACAGCACGGAGTGGACGTTGAGAATGTGGCCGCCGCCGCCCCGCTCGATGATCGGCGCGAAGGCACGGGTGAGCAGCAGCGGCCCGTAGAAATTGGTCTCGAACTCACGGCGTACGTCGTCGACCGGGGAGTCGAGGAAGGACGCGCCGACCGCGGCACCGGCGTTGTTGATCAGCACGGTGACGTCCTCGGCCAGGGCGGCCGCCGCTGCCACGGAGGCGGGGTCGGTGACCTCCAGCGCGACCGGGACGGCGTCCGGATGCGTCACGGTGCGCGGGTCGCGGGCCGTGGCGTAGACCTTGCCGGCGCCGCGCACGTAGAGCTCCTCCACCAGAGCCTTGCCGATACCGCGACTGCCGCCGGTGACGAAGACGCTGGCGCCCTTGAGTGCCGTCATGACTCTCTCCAGAACAGTAGGAAACCGATTGGTTTCCACTACGGTAAACCGATCGGTTTCGGCTGGCAAGCCCGCGCGGGCGGCGCCCGTCGCACGGGGAGCGGTCGGAGAAGGCATGTCAGTGCGCTGCGAGCACCGAACCGGTGCACGGGCAGGACACCTGTGAGCGTCTGCCGGTTCTAGCGTGGCGGCGCAGCTGCACCTCTTCCCGTACGCCGACGGCATACCCTCCACGGAAATCGAAGTCGCTAATCGAAGTCGTTCACCCCCGGCGGCCATGGCCGCGATGAGCTGGGTCGCCCTCACCGCGAACGCGCTCGGCCCGGCGAGCGGACTGCTCACCCGCGCCGTGCTGCACCGCCCACACGGCGCAGTGGAAAGGAAGTCGTTTGTACCGGCTGCTGAATGACGCGGTCCGCACCCTGGTACCGGCCGGCGAGGACCGGCACGGTCCGCTGCCTCCGCTGCTGCTGACCCTGACGGTGGTCACCGGCCTGGTCGACGCCGTGAGCTATCTCGCCCTGGGCCATGTCTTCGTCGCCAACATGACCGGAAACGTGGTCTTTCTGGGCTTCGCCCTCGCCGGCGCCGCCAACCTGTCCGCGCTCGCCTCCGTGGTCGCCATGGCCGCGTTCCTGATCGGCGCTCTCGCAGGGGGCAGATTCGGCACCCGGTTCGCGGCGCACCGCGGATACCTGTTGAGGACGGCCACGGCGGTACAGACGGTCCTGGCCGCCGTCACTGTGGTGGTCGCCGCGGTGACGGACGGCCGGGTCACCACCGGCGTCCAGTACACCCTGATCGTGTTCCTGGGCCTCGGCATGGGCCTGCAGAACGCCGTCGCGCGGCGCCTGGGCGTCCCGGACCTCACCACGACGGTCCTGACGCTGACCCTGACCGGGCTGGCCGCGGACTCCACCTCGGCCGGCGGCACGGCCCCGCGGCCCGGCCGCCGGATCCTGTCCGTGCTGGCCATGTTCCTCGGGGCCCTCGTCGGCGCCCAACTCGTCCTGCACGGCCATCTCGTCATCACCCTGGGCCTCGCTCTGCTGCTCCTCGCGGTCATCTCCGTGACCACCCACCGCCTCTCGACCGCCGAGGCCCCCTGGGCCCGACCGCAGTCCTGAAGCAGGAAACGAGCACGCGAAAAAGGGCCCTCACAGGCTCTCGCCTGCGAAGACCCTTCGCACCGTCGGGACGACAGGATTTGAACCTGCGACCCCTTGACCCCCAGTCAAGTGCGCTACCAAGCTGCGCCACGTCCCGGTGCGTTTCCCGCGGTGATCCGCGTGATCGCGCAGGACAACACTACCGCACGCCGGAGGCTGCCCTCATCGCCCTTTTCGCCCCCGTCCGCGTCACAGTCCCCGACTCCGACTCCGACGCGCCATGACGTCCTCCCGGACAACGCGCGACAATCACCGCATGAGTGTGAGCAGCACGGGAGGTACCAGCGGCGAGGGCACCGCAGCCGGACCCGGGCCGGACGCCGGGCGGGATCGCGACGCGGAGGGCCGGGCCCGCAGCTCCCGGCCTCGGGACGGACTGGGCAGGCCACTGCCGTACGGCAGCGAGGGCGTCGACCGGCAGCCGGAGGGCGTCGTCCGGGCACCGGAGGCGACCGTCGAGGAGGCCCAGGCCCTGCTGGCGGCGGGCAAGCCCTTCCACGCCCACGAGGTGTTCGAGGACGCCTGGAAGTCGGGCCCCGAGGAGGAACGTGGCCTGTGGCGGGGCCTGGCTCAACTCGCGGTGGGCCTCACCCACGCGGCACGCGGCAATGTCACGGGCGGCGCCCGGCTGCTGCGGCGCGGGGCCGGTGCCGCCGAGGAGTGGTGCGCGACGGCGGGGCGGGACCGCCCGTACGGCATCGATGTGCCCCATCTGGGCGCGTGGGCGAGGGAGTTGGCGGACGTTCTGGAGCGCGACGGGTCGGCGGTCGACGCGCGCTCCTGGGCGCCCCGGCTGGCCGGCGGGGACTCGGCCTGAGCGAGGGCGCGCGTAACGGAGACCGGAAAACCACGAGTGCGTCGGCCGCACCACCCCCCATCCCCCGGGTGCGGTGCGTCCGTTGTCAGTGGCGTGGGGCAGACTCGTGGCGTGCGAAAGATTCATGTCATCGGTATTGGCGCGGGCGATCCCGACCAGCTCACCCTTCAGGCGGTCAAGGCGCTGAAGAGCACGGACGTGTTCTTCATCCTGGACAAGGGCGAGGTGAAGTCGGACCTCGTGCAGCTGCGGCGTGACATCCTCGACGCGCACATACCGGACGGGGCGTACCGGCTGGTGGAGGCGCGCGACCCGGACCGCGACCGCTCGGCCGGGGGCTCGGCGTACTCGCCGGCCGTCGGGGACTGGCGCAGCGCCCGCGCGGACATCTTCGAGCGGCTCATCACCGAAGAGCTGGCCGAGAACGAGAGCGGCGCGTTCCTGGTCTGGGGCGACCCCGCGCTGTACGACAGCACGCTCGGGATCCTGGAGGAGGTCCTCGACCGGGGCGCGGTGGACTTCGCGTACGACGTCGTACCAGGCATCAGCAGCGTCTCGGCGCTCGTCGCCAAGCACCGCACGGGGCTCAACCGGGTCGCGCGGCCGGTCCAGATCACCACCGGCCGCCGTCTCGCGGAGGGCTTCCCGGAAGGCGTCGACGACGTGGTGGTCATGCTGGACGCCCACCAGACCTTCCGGCAGTACGCCGACGAGGACATCGACATCTACTGGGGCGCCTACATAGGCACGCCCGACGAGATCCTGGCGTCCGGCCCGCTGGCCGAGGCAGCCCCCCGCATCGAGCGGCTGCGCGCCGAGGCGCGGGAGCGCAAGGGCTGGATCATGGACACATACCTGCTGCGCAGGAATCCGCGCGGGTAACCTCGGGCGCCGCGGAGGCCGGCGCCGCGGAGGCCGGCGCCGCACGCCGGGCACCGCACGGGCTGGGGAGGGTACGCCGGTCGGGTCGTTCCGCATGCGCGCCACGCCCGCCAGTGTGAAAGTGGCGGATGTGACGACCACCCAGGAATCCGCGCCGCCCGCCGCCGAGGCCGCGGCGCCACCGGTGCTGGACAAGCGGCGCCGCAATGTCGTCTTCGTGACGATCATGCTGGGCATGCTCCTCGCGGCCCTGGACCAGACGATCGTGGGCACCGCGCTGCCGACGATCGTGTCGGACCTGGGTGGGGCCTCCCACATGTCGTGGGTGGTGACGTCGTATCTGCTGGCCGAGACCGTCGCGACGGTGCTGGTCGGCAAGTTCGGCGACCTGTTCGGCCGCAAGGTGGTCTTCCAGGCGTCGGCGATCATCTTCATCACCGGTTCGTTCCTGTGCGGCCTGGCCACCAACATGTCGCTGCTGATCGCCTGGCGGGCGATGCAGGGCATCGGCGCGGGCGGTCTGATGGTCACCGCGATGGCACTCATCGCCGACGTCATCCCACTGCGCGAGCGCGGCAAGTACCAGGGCGCGATCGGCGCGGTCTTCGGTGTGGCTACCGTCATCGGGCCGCTCCTCGGCGGTCTGTTCACCGACCATCTGACCTGGCGCTGGGCCTTCTACGTCAATGTGCCCATCGCGATCGTGGTGGTCTTCGCCGCTGCCCGCACCATCCCCGTGGTGAAGTCGGCGTCCCGCCCCGTCATCGACTACCTGGGCATCGCGTTCGTCGCGATCGGCGCGAGCTCCCTGATTCTGGCGACGAGTTGGGGCGGCAACGAGTACGCGTGGGGATCGGCCACGATCATCGGCCTGTTCGCGGGCGGAGTGATCGCCCTCGGTCTGTTCTGCTGGGCCGAGACGCGGGCCGCCGAACCGATGCTGCCGATGCGCCTGTTCGGGAACCCCGTCTTCACCGTGTGCTCGATCCTCAGCTTCATCGTGGGCTTCGCGATGCTCGGCGCGATGACGTTCCTGCCGACGTATCTGCAGTACGTCGACGGGGACTCGGCCACGGTCTCCGGCGTGCGCACGCTGCCGATGGTCATCGGCCTGCTCATCGCGTCCATCTTCAGCGGCAACGTGATCAGCAAGACCGGGCAGTACCGCTTCTTCCCCATCGTCGGCTCGCTGGTGATGGCGGTCGGGCTGTATCTGCTCTCGCTGATGGACCCGGACACCAGCGCGTGGCTGGCGTCGCTGTACATGTTCGTCCTCGGCACCGGCATCGGCCTGTGCATGCAGGTGCTGACGATCGCCGTGCAGAACACCGTCGACTACACCGACCTCGGCACCGCGACGTCCGGCGTCACCTTCTTCCGTACGCTGGGCAGTTCGTTCGGCACCGCCGTGTTCGGCACGATCTACACCAACACGCTGAAGCCGAACCTCACCGACGGGGTCAAGGACGCGGCGGCGACCGGCGCGGCGGATCCCGTCACCATCGCCAAGGCCTCGCAGAGCCCCGAGGGGCTGCACGACCTGCCGTCGGCGGCGGCCGCACCCCTCATCAAGGCGTACGCCGACACGCTCCAGACCGTCTTCCTCTGGACCGTCCCGGTCGCCCTCCTCGGCTTCGTCGTCGCGCTCTTCCTCAAGCAGGTGCAGCTGCGCGACAGCGCCCGGATGGGCTCGACGGACATGGGCGAGGGCTTCGCGTCCCCGTCCGGCGCCGATTCGCGGCGGGTGCTGGAGGCCTCCGTCGGGAAGATCATCGGCACTACGGAACTGGACACCACGCGCCGTATCGTCACCGAGTCGGACACCCGGCTCGACGTGGCGGGCGCGTGGGCCGTGATGCATGTGCACATGTTCACGAAGCTGGTCGGGCATGCCAACCTCGGGCTGATCGCCGCCAGCCACCACCTGCCGTCCGAGGTCCTGGTGCCCGTCTTCGACCGCATGGTCGACGAGGGTTACCTCACCCGGGAAGGCACGCTCTTCTCGCACACCCCGGCGGGCGAGCGCGAGGCGGAGATCATCGGTAACGCCTGGGGCAGCTGGCTGGCGCAGCGCGTGGAGGAAGACCTCGGCCGCCCGCCGGGCGAAGACCTCCGCGCCGCGGTCCACACCATGGCCAAACGCCTCCTGGCAGAGGACCTGGCCCAGGAGCTGCCGAAGCGCACTCCGGCGCTGGCGTCCAGCGCCGCCCAGTGAGAAACCCGCGCGCCGCACCGGGGGCGCGGCCCGCATACTCGGTCCATGTCACCCGCGCCGACCCGTTTCCATGACCCGCGCAGTACGAAGCACCACTTCGTGGACTCGGTCCTGGTGCGCTGTCCGAGATGCGAGCGGATCGCTCATGTCGTGCCGCGAGCGGACGCCGAACCAGGCGTGCGGCCCGGGATGTTCGACCCCCGGGGCCTCGCCTGCCGCGCCTGCGGGCTGTCCAGGACGTGGGCCGACCGGTCGGTCACGTTCTCGGGGGGCTCCCTCGCGCCCGCTCGTGACCCGTACTTCCGTCTCCCGCTGTGGCTCCAGACAGAGACCCGGCACGGCTGGTTGTGGGCGTACAACCTCGAACACCTGGAGCTGCTCCGGCAGTTCGTCGCGGCCTCGCTGCGCGAGCGGGATCCCTGGTACGAGCACGGCCGCAAGATGACCTATGTCGCCCGCCTCCCCGCCTGGATCAAGAGTGCCAAGAACCGGGACGAAGTGCTGCGCGCCGTCGACCGGATCCGGGCGACCGTCACGGGCTGCTGAGGCCCAGCCGGTCCAGTACGCCCGGGACGTCGGGGACCGCGGTCACGCCCTCCGGCAGTGGTGGGCGTCGTACGACCACGACGGGCACCCCTAGTTGCCGCGCGGCCGCCAGCTTCGGCGCGGTCGCCACTCCCCCGCTGTCCTTGGTGACCAGGACGTCGATGCGGTGCTCGCGCAGGAGCCCGGTCTCGTCGTCCGCCGTGAACGGACCGCGGGCGAGCAGTACCTCGGTGTGCGCGGGGAGCGGCGGCTCGGGTGGCTCCACGGAGCGTACGAGGAAGTGGAGTTCGGGCAGATCCGCGAAGGCCGCGAGGCCCAGCCGGCCGGTGGTCAGGAAGACGCGGCGGCCCAGCGGGGGCAGCAGCGCGGCGGCTCCGGCGAGGGAGTCCGCCATGTGCCAGCGGTCCCCGGGCCCCGGGCGCCAGCCCGGGCGGCGCAGGACCACGGCCGGGACTCCGGTCGTCGCCGCGGCCGCCGCCGCGTTGGCCGTGATGCCCGCGGCGAAGGGATGCGTGGCGTCGACGACGGCGTCCACCTCGTGCTCGCGCAGCCAGGCGGCCAGCCCCTCCGCCCCGCCGAACCCGCCGATGCGTACGTCCCCTGCCAGCGCGCCCGGGCGGGACACCCGGCCCGCCAGGGACGAGGTCACCCGCACGCCGGGGCGGGCCGCCAGCGCGGTGGCGAGTTCACGTGCCTCGGTGGTGCCGCCGAGGACCAGGACGTGCGGGGACATGGCGTCGAGCCTACGAGAGGGTCAGCGCAGCAGGAGCTGCACCCCTCCCACCACCGTCGCGGCGATCACCAGCTGTTCGAAGAGCCGCTGGTTGATCCGGGTCACCGCCCACTTGCCGAGGAACGCGCCCGGCACCACGAACAGCGCGAGTGCCGCGTCCAGCAGCAGCGAGTGTCCGTCGATCAGGCCGAGGCCGACGCTGAAGGGCACCTTGGAGACGTTGACGATCAGGAAGAAGAAGGCCGAGGTGCCCAGGAAGCCGAGCTTCCGGAAGCCCGCGGACAGGAGGTACAGGGACATCACAGGGCCGCCCGCGTTGGCGACCATCGTGGTGAAGCCGCCGAGGACGCCGTAGGAACGGGCCTTGATCCGGCCGGTGGAGGTCGTCACCGCGTCGGGTTCCGCGTCCTGGACCGCGGCTCGCCGACGCCACACCGTGACCGCCGCCATCAGCAGCAGGATCGCGCCGATCGAGGTCCGTACGGCCCCGTCGTCGGCCCACACGAGGAACAGCGTGCCGAGGACGACGCCCGCGGCGACCGCCGGGAACAGCCGCCACAGCGTCGGCCAGTGGGCGTGCCGCCGGTAGGTGAGTACGGCCAGCACGTCCCCGACGATGAGGACGGGCAGGAGTACGCCGGTCGAGGCGCGGGCGGGCAGGACGGCGGCGAAGATCGCGAGGCTGACCGTGTTGGCCCCGCTCACGGCGGTCTTCGAGAAGCCGACGAGCAGGGCCGCGGCGGCGAGAGCGGCGAACTCCCAGGGAGATATGTGCCAGAGCGTCATCGTGTTCATGCGGGAACCGATGCTAGGCGCACCTAACTCTCCGCGTCAGGAGCGTCTCGACAGGTGGCCCCTGTGCGGCGGCGGGGTCACATGTGGCGTACACCGGTTTTCCCCTTTCTCTCCTGGGCACCCGCGTCCCATGGAGTGGTCGCGGTGCGCCGCCCGCTCGGGGCAGCACCCCGATCCGTGACAGAGCTCGGGGGTGCGGGGCGGAACCCCATGCGAGAAGCGCACCGCACCGCTCCGTACGCCAGGAAGCAGCACAAGGACGACGGACGGCACAAGGAGGACGCCAGCATGGCGATGGTGAAGAGCACGCTCTCCGATCACGCCCGAAAGGTCACCGGGGACGCGCTTCAGGACACCCTCGTGGATCTTCTCGGACTCTCGCTCATCGGGAAGCAGGCCCACTGGAACATCGTGGGTCCCCGGTTCCGCACGATTCATCTCCAGCTCGATGAGGTGGTCACCGCGGCCCGCAGCTACGCCGACACGGTGGCGGAGCGTGCGGCGGCCCTCGGTGTGCCGCCCGACGGCCGCGCCGAGACCGTCGCGCGCAGCGGCACCCTGCCCGGCCCGAAGGACGGCTGGCTGGAGGACACCGAGGTCGTGGGCCTGCTCGTGGAGGCGCTGGAGGCGACGATCCGGCGGCTGCGGGGACGCATCGCGGCGACCGAGGAGTCCGATCTCGTCTCCCAGGACCTGCTGATCGGCATCACGGCCGAACTGGAGAAGCAGTACTGGATGTTCCAGGCCGAGAACCGGCCGGTGCACGGCTGAACGGCACACCACGACAAGCAGGACGAGCAGGACGAGCACGACGAGCACGACGAGCACCGAGATGAGAGGGGCACAGGATGACCGACGCCCTTGAACTCGACGCGCTGTGGGAGGAGTTCCACCACGCGGTGAACATGACCTCCCAGGAGCTCGCGGCCCGGCTGCGGGTCAGCGACGCCGCCGAGGAGACGGAGCCGCTGCCCGACCAGGCGGGTTCGCCGACCTGGCAGCACGTCCTCGCCATCCTCCAGAAGAGGCGCACGGACCTGACCGACGACGACATCCGCACCATGTACGAGGTCGTCGACACCGTCACCGAGCAGCGCGACGAGGAGAACGAACCCGCGGCCGACGACACACGCCGTCGGCACCACCTGATGGCGCTGGGGCACGACCCCCTCAAACCGCCCCAGTAGTAGACCGGTTGAGCCACCGCATCCGCCCTCGGGGACGAGCGAAAGACGTGCACCATGGGCGCCGAACAGCAGCAGGTGATCGAGCGGCTCGTCGCCGCGTACGGCACCACGTATGCCGAGGAGGCCGGTATCCGGCTGAGGAACACACCGCAGCCGCTGTACCGCACCCTCGTACTGGCGTGTCTGCTGAGCGCACGCATCCGCAGTTCGACCGCGATCGCGGCGGCACGGGCCCTGTACGACGCGGGCCTGCGCGATCCCCGGAGGATGGCCGCCGCGACCTGGCAGGAACGGGTGGACGCCCTCGGCCGAGGTGGCTACCGCCGCTACGACGAGCGCACCTCGACCCAACTCGGTGACGGTGCAGAACTTCTGACGGAACGTTGGAACGGCGATCTGCGCCGAATGCGGGACGAGG
Organism: Streptomyces sp. R21; assembly: GCF_041051975.1. Lineage (GTDB taxonomy): Bacteria > Actinomycetota > Actinomycetes > Streptomycetales > Streptomycetaceae > Streptomyces. Next base: position 1,660,098 of record NZ_CP163435.1, read on the forward strand.
CCGACGGCGACATGTCCCGGCTGCGCACGCTGCTCCAGGAAGTGCCCGGTCTCGGACCCGTCGGGGCGGACATCTTCCTGCGCGAGGCCCAGCTCGTCTGGCCGGAGACGGCACCCTGCTTCGACGCCAAGACCCTGGAGGGCGCGCGGCGGTTGGGTCTCCCGGACAGCCCCGACCGACTGGTGAAGATCGCCGGTGACACCGAACCGGCCGTACTCGCCGCGGCGTTGGTGCGGACGGCACTCGACAAGACGGTGGCGCGGGAGATCCTCGACGACGCCTCCTCGTAGCGCGGCGCGGGTCTGGAGGAAGACCTGCTGTCCGTCGACGACGTCGATGCCCTGGGCGCGCAGCGCCATGAGAATCGGCATCTCCACGAGGTCGACGCCCAACGGCTCGCCCGCCAAGCCGTGTTCGCGCAGCTACTCGGCGGCGATCTTGGCGGCGACGTCCTCGGCGATGCCCGCGTCCGGATGGAAGGCGCCGCGGAGGGGCGAGATGCCTGCCCGGGCGCCGGTCGGCGGGCCTTCCTTGCCGTCGCTGTAGTCCAGCCACGGATTGTGGAGCTGGTGATGGCGGGCGGCGGAGCCAAAGTCCCGGACGATCGGGTTCGCCGCCGCGGACGAGCAGCGCGAAGCGGATCTGCTTGTCCGAAGTCGAAGCTGAGCACGGCGCCCAACTCCGAGCGGTTCAGCGCCTCGTGCAGCCGGGCGAGGCGTTCCCCCCGCAGCCGGTCGAGGTCGATGCGCTCTTCCCAGTCGACCGCGTTCGGCCCGAAGGTGCGGATCGTCATGCGGACCACCCTCATTGCGGAGTGAACGACCGCAGAGCGGGAGCGTCAAGTAGCACTGAACACGAACCAGACACCCACGGCGGGCTCCGCGCCGTCGTTGCGGTAGCGGTGCGGGGTCGTCGACTCGAAGCTGACCGCGTCGCCGGGGCGGATGGCGTACTCGTCGAAGCCGAGGGTGAGGACCAGTTCGCCGGAGGTCAGGTAGCCGTACTCGGTGCCCGCGTGCCGCATCAGGCCGCCGGAACCGGAGGAGGCGCCGCCGGGCCGGTAGGTCACGAGCAGGAAGTCGACGTCCGTGCCGGGGACATGACCGAGGCGCTCCCACACCACGCCCGAGTCCAGCTCCAGCCTCTCCCGCTGCTCGGCGCCGACCAGCGGTCCGATGCGGCGGCCCGGGTCGGCGGCGAAGGCCGCGAGGGCGTGCAGAACGGTGGCCGGTGCCCCAACGGCCGCCGGGGCCGGTGCGGTTGCGCCCTGCACCTCGAAGAGCGACTCGACGGAGATGGGCAGGGCCGTCGTGATCGCGTACAGCGTGCTGACCGACGGCTGGCTCTTGCCGGTCTCGATCTGCGAGATCAGGCTCGCGGGCACCCCGATCTCGCCGCGAGGCCGCGCAGGCTGACCCCTCGCTCCAGGCGCGCCTGCCGGATGCGCGCACCGACGGGCGGCACGACCGCAGGAGACACGGGCGACTCCCCTCATCGCCGGACTCTGTCCAGCACCATTGAACAGGAGGGCGGGGCGCTCCGACTCGGGATACGGCACATGCTCCTGCTCCGCCCGTAGGGGCGGCGCCAATCCGGGCCGCTACGCTTCGTCGGCAGCCCCGAGGCCCCCATGTACACAGGAGCAGGAGCAGTCAGCGCATGAGCACCGTGCGGATCGCGGCCGCCCAACTGGGCACCGTCCTCACCGGCGTTGATCCCGTACGCCCCGCCGCGGGCCGGGCATGACGACGACCGACGACCGCGGGACCGACTTCGCCGCGCAGGCCGCCGAGCGCTTCAACATGCTCTGCCTCGCGGCGCTTCTGCCCGACGAGGTCCGGCTCGCCGCGCTGGACGAGTGGGTGGGCGCGGATTCCGACCTGTTCCAGCTCGGCTTCAATCCGCCCCCGGTCGTCTCCAGCGCCGTCGCCGCCGCGGGCACCCGGCGCACCCGGATCGCCCTGGCCGGCCGGAGCTCCGACCCCGCCCTCCAGCGCTCCCTGGTCGCGCTCGACGAACCGGCGATCGACGACGCGCTCAACTCCGTACACCTGCGCGCCTATGACGTGGAGCGCCGGCTGCGGCTGCGCGCCCCGGAGCGGACGGCCACCGGCCCCCGCTACCGGGCCGACCACCACCACCGGGCCCTGACCGAGGGCGACCCGCACCTCGCGGCGGCGGCCCTCCTGGACCGGCGCAGCGAACAGCCCCGCCGGTCATCGCCCGGCGAGGCGCCCGTCGGACGGCTGGGCCGGCCCGAACCGACCGCCCTGGCCTTCGCCTGGCGCACCGTGCGGGAGTACGGCGGCACGGACGCGGTCCGCGCGGTGCTGGCCCGCGTCCTTACGACCGGGCCCGCCGAGGGGCTCACCGCCGAGATCGCCGACGCTCTGATCGGGCCGGACCCCGAGGTGTGGCTGAGGTCGGTCGAGGAGCGCCACCTCGGCACGGGCGCGCTGCTCAGCCGCCTGCGGGTCTGCCAGGACACCTTCGAGGCCCGCCATCTGCTCGACGAGCCCTTCCGCCCCGACTGGGCGTTGATCCGTGCAGACCAACTGCGCCTGCCCCTGCCGACGCCCGCCGTCCACGCTCTCGTCCACCACCCGGACTGCCCGCCCGACACCGCGTTCCTTCTGGTGCACGGTCGTCCGCCGCAGCCCGGGGAGGTGGACGCCTGGTCGCGGGAGCAGGAGGCACGCCGGGCGGCCAGGGGCGGGCCTCCGCTGCCCGGCCGCTCCACCGGTTCGGTCCGCCCCGACCTGGGCACGGGTCCGCTCGGCCCCACGGCCGAGGACGCCGTACGGGTGCTCCGCGCGCTGCCGATGAGCACGACCGGCGAACTGCTCTGGTTCCACGTCGAGAACGCGGTCGAGCGCGGTCTGCTCAGCGCGTGGGAGGTGGTCGAGTACGGCACCGAGGCGCGCAGCGTCATCAGCTGGCTCGGCCAGACGTCCGCCCTGCACACGGTGGACACGGCCCCGCACAGTGGCATCGCGCTCGCCCACGAGCAGGTCCGGGCGCACCTGGCCGCGTGGTGCGAACGGCAGCCCCCGCCCGCGGGCATGTGGCAGACGGTACGCCGCATGATCCGCGGCTTTCCCGGCACACTGCCCGAGCTGCTGCGGGAGGCGGACCGGCGCGCTGGGGCCGACCGCCAGGCCGTCCCGTCGGATTAGCCGGTCAGGCGAGATCCGGGACCACGCGCCGATGACCCTTGCGGTCGTAGTAGCGGGTCATCGCGAAGCCGAAGAGCAGGGCGACGGCGATACCGATGGCGGTCATGACCCAGGCGCGGCCGAGCCCGGCGTCCAGGCGTGCGTCGAAGTAGAGGATCGAGCGGACGCCGTCGGTGAGCTGCCGCATCGGCTCGAAGATCGCCAGCGCGCGGAAGAACGGCGGCACCGCGACCAGCGGAATGGTCGCGCCGGAGGACGGAATGCCCATGACGATGAAGACGAACATGCTGACCAGCTGCCCGATCCCGCCGAAGGCCGCGTTGATGGCCTGGACGCCGAGTCCGACGGCGGCGGTCGCACAGAAGGAGAACACCCAGAGCATGGGCAGGTGAGCGGCGTCCATGTTGAGGATGCCGACGGTGGCCGCCATGATCACCGATGAGGTGACGGCGGCCAGCACCACCGACATGACGCACTTGACGGCGAGGGTGCGGGTGCGGCTGATGACCACGACGGGGTGCCGGACCATCCAGGGCCCGATCTCGTTGTCGACGTAGCCCAGGGCGACGTCCACGCCGTTGCTGATGATGTTCGCACCGAGAAATCCCGCGAGGATCAGCAGCAGCGTGTAGTACAGCGCGGACAGCCCCAGACCGCTGTGGTCACCGATGGGGTGCCCCTGCTGGACGGTGACGGCGACCGGGTCGGCGAGGACGAGCCGCAACGGCCCCGAGATCGCCGTACCACTGCCGCGCAACTGGCTCGTCAGGGACTTGCCCAGCTCGACGGAGGCCTGCTGAGCGGCTTTCTGCGAGGTCTGCTGGGCCAGCGAGGACCCCAGGCTTCCCATGGAGGGGTTGGTCAGGACGGTCATCGTGGGGCGCGCGGGGTTCTTGGTGCGCGGATCGGCCAGCCGGGCCGTCGTCGCGGTGAACCCTTCCGGGATCACCAGGGCGCCGTACAGCTTCCCGGACTCCAGCTGGCGCTGCGCCTCAGCCCGGTCGAACGGACGCCAGTCGATCTTGTCGCCCTGGTCCCCCGCCTTCTTGATGGAGGTGGCGATCTGCCGCCCGAAGTTCTGCCGCTCGCCGCCCACGGTGGCACCCCGATCGCTGTTGACCAGGCCGATCCGCATCTCGTGGAGGCTTCCGCGCGGATTGAGGACCCCTCCCATGTAGAAGAGGGGCAGCAGCAGGGCCAGGAGGGTGAGCAGGACGGCGGGCGTGGCCCACACCCGGGGGTTCCTGAGCACCGCCATCACCTGGCGGAACGCGGGCGGCGGGTTCGGCGGAGCGGGATCGGACGTCTGCGTCATGGTTCCTCCGAGCGGCCGTACTGCGTCGCGGGCCGGACAGGACGTGGACCGAGAGGCCTCCGAGTCGGGCGGAGTCCCCGCACAGAACATACGGCGATCGGCCCCCACGACCGGCCACACGATCAGGACACGCCGTCAGATGTCCTACGTGTCCGGAAGGCGCATCGCCGGGCCGCTCCCGAGCCCGCCCGTGCCGCCCGTGCCGCCCGGACAACCTTGCCGAGACAGATTCTAAAACTTTGATGGTTCGCTTTCTTGAATCGTTCGTGTTTATGAGGATAGGTTGGCGCCATGACCGCATCCCAGATCCCGACCACCGCCGAACAGCTGCGCGGTGCCGGCCTGCGGGTGACGGCCGCCCGCGTCGCGCTGCTCGAAACCGTCCGGGACGGTGATCACCTCGGCGTCGACGCCATCGCGTCCGGGGTGCGTGCCCGCGTGGGCCATATATCCGTTCAGGCCGTGTATGAGGCCCTGCACGCCCTCACCGCCGCCGGACTCGTACGCCGTATCGAGCCTGCCGGGAGCCCGGCCCGCTTCGAGGGACGCGTCGGCGACAACCACCACCACGTCATATGCCGCTCGTGCGGTGTCGTCGCCGACGTCGACTGCGCGGTCGACGTGGCCCCCTGCCTCACCGCTTCGGACGACCACGGCTTCTCGATCGACGAGGCCGAGGTCATCTACTGGGGCCAGTGCCCCACCTGTTCCACCACCCTCAGTACCTGAGCACCAAGATCCGCCTGGTCCGGAAGGATTTCCCATGTCTGAGAACCCCGATGCAATCGTCACCGACCCCAAGGCCGAGGGCACCGGAGGCTGCCCGGTCGCGCACGACCGTGCCCCGCACCCGACGCAGGGCGGCGGGAACCGCCAGTGGTGGCCGGAGCGACTGAACCTGAAGATCCTCGCCAAGGACCCCGTCGTGGCGAACCCCCTCGGTGCGGAGTTCGACTACGCCGAGGCGTTCCAGGCCCTCGACCTGGCTGCCGTGAAGCAGGACATCGCCGAGGTGCTGACCACCTCGCAGGACTGGTGGCCCGCCGACTTCGGCAACTACGGCCCGCTGATGATCCGGATGGCCTGGCACAGCGCCGGCACCTACCGCATCAGCGACGGCCGCGGCGGCGGTGGCCGCGGACAGCAGCGCTTCGCGCCGCTGAACAGCTGGCCCGACAACGGCAACCTCGACAAGGCCCGCCGTCTGCTGTGGCCGGTGAAGAAGAAGTACGGCCAGTCCATCTCCTGGGCCGACCTCCTGATCCTCACCGGCAACGTCGCCCTGGAGACCATGGGCTTCGAGACCTTCGGCTTCGGCGGCGGCCGCGCGGACGTCTGGGAGGCCGACGAGGACGTCTACTGGGGTCCCGAGACCACCTGGCTCGACGACCAGCGCTACACCGGCGACCGTGAGCTGGAGAACCCGCTCGGCGCCGTCCAGATGGGCCTCATCTACGTCAACCCGGAGGGCCCCAACGGCAACCCGGACCCGCTGGCCGCGGCCCGCGACATCCGCGAGACGTTCCGCCGCATGGCGATGAACGACGAGGAGACCGTCGCCCTGATCGCCGGTGGTCACACCTTCGGCAAGACCCACGGCGCCGGCCCGGCGGACGCGGTCGGCAACGACCCCGAGGCCGCCAGCATGGAGGAGCAGGGCCTGGGCTGGAAGTCCAGCTACGCCTCCGGCAAGGGCGGTGACGCCATCACCAGTGGTCTGGAGGTCACCTGGACCACCAAGCCCACCCAGTGGAGCAACGACTTCTTCAGCATCCTCTTCGGCAACGAGTGGGAGCTGACGCAGAGCCCCGCCGGCGCCAACCAGTGGGTCGCCAAGGACGCCGAGGCGATCATCCCCGACGCGCACGACGCGTCGAAGAAGAAGCTCCCGACGATGCTCACCACCGACCTCTCGCTGCGCTTCGACCCGATCTACGGTCCGATCTCGAAGCGCTTCCACGAGAACCCGGCCGAGTTCGCGGACGCCTTCGCCCGCGCCTGGTACAAGCTGACCCACCGTGACATGGGCCCGAAGTCCCTGTACCTCGGCCCGGAGGTCCCGGACGAGACGCTGCTGTGGCAGGACCCGCTGCCGCAGGCCGAGGGCGAGGCCATCGACGCCGCCGACATCGCGGCCCTGAAGGCCAAGCTCCTCGACTCGGGCCTGACGGTCTCGCAGCTCGTCTCCACCGCGTGGGCCTCGGCCTCGACGTTCCGCGGCAGCGACAAGCGCGGCGGCGCCAACGGCGCCCGCATCCGCCTGGAGCCGCAGCGCGGCTGGGAGGTCAACAACCCGGACGAGCTCGCGCAGGTCCTGCGCGTCCTCGAGGGCGTCCAGGCCGGCTTCAACTCCGGCGCCAAGAAGGTCTCCCTGGCCGACCTGATCGTCCTCGGCGGTGCCGCCGGCGTCGAGAAGGCCGCCAAGGACGCCGGTTTCGACGTGGAGGTGCCCTTCACGCCGGGCCGTGTGGACGCGACCGAAGAGCACACCGACGTGGAGTCCTTCGCCGCGCTGGAGCCGACCTCGGACGGCTTCCGCAACTACACCGGCAAGGGCAACCGCCTGCCGGCCGAGTACCTGCTGCTCGACCGCGCCAACCTGCTCACCCTGAGCGCCCCCGAGCTGACCGTCCTCGTCGGCGGTCTGCGCGTCCTGGGCGCCAACCAGGGCGGCTCGTCGCACGGCGTCCTCACCACCACGCCGGGCAAGCTGACCAACGACTTCTTCGTCAACCTGCTCGACATGGGCACGGCCTGGAAGTCGACCTCGGAGGACCAGAACACCTTCGAGGGCCGCGACGCCGCCACCGGCGAGGTCAAGTGGACCGGCACCCGTGCCGACCTCGTCTTCGGCTCCAACTCCGAGCTGCGCGCGCTGGCCGAGGTCTACGCGAGCGACGACGCGAAGGAGAAGTTCGTGAACGACTTCGTCGCGGCGTGGGTCAAGGTCTCGAACCTGGACCGGTTCGACCTGGTCTGATCCCGCTCCCGCAGTGCGGGCCGACCGGGTCGGCCCGCACTGCCTGGACATGACACAGCCCCGGAGGACACCGTGCCTCCGGGGCTGTGCTGTGCACGGAAAGCCCTCTTCTACATGTCCGTCGAGCTCTCCCGGTTCTGCTTGTCCGTCGAGCTCTCCCGGTTCTGCTTGTCCGTGGAGCTCTCCGGGCCGTCGCTCGCCGCGCCCCCGGCGAAGCGGTCCAGCAGTGCGTCCAGGCCGGCGGCCAACCCGTTCGGGCCGCCGTGCTCGGCGAGGGTCGGGGCGACCTTGCGGAGCCTGGGGAACTCCTGCGCCGGCATGCGGTGCAGCCCGAGCCGGAAGGCGGGATCCGACTCCTCGGGGTTGTCCACCATCGCGCGCAGCTCAACCGACACATAGCCGAGAATCCAACCGGTGAAGGCCCGGAAGGCGGCCGACACCTGCTCGTCGTCGAGGCCCGCCCGTTCCAGCAGGGCCAGTACCCGCTCGTGATCCCGCAGGACCGCCAGCGGGCGCCGCGCCAGCGGGACGGCCAGCAGGCGTGTGGCGAGCAGGGGCACCACCTGGGGATGGGCGAAGGCGATCTGATAGGTCGCGAGGGCGATCCGGTGCAGTTCGGCCCGCCATTCGGGACCCTCGGCCGCCTGCTGTCCCGCCTCGGCGGAGAGCCCGCCGGAGGTGGAGTCGAGACGGTCCTCCAGTTCCAGGTACAGGGCCTCGACCAGACCGTCGAGAAGGGCCTCCTTGCTGGGCGCGTACCGGTACAGGGCCATCGCCTCGACGCCGAGCTCGGCCCCGAGGCGGCGCATGCTCAGCGCCGAGAGCCCTTCGCGGTCGACCAGGTCCAGAGCGGAGGCCAGCACACGCTCCCGGCTGAGCCGGCCGTAGCGTCCGCGGTCGCTGGCACGTCGAGCCGGGGCGGACGTCTGCTCCTTCTCCATGTCTTGCCTCCAGAAGTGATTCTGGGCCACAACGCCACGGGCGGCGCCCTGCTTACGGAGGTGTCCCCCGCCGCTTGACTGTACGCATCCACCGGAGCAAGGTGTACGTATACGCTGTAAATATACAGCAGAGGACACAGACATCATGCCCCCTAGCACTCGACAACCGGGGGAGCGCTCGAGATGACACCCGACCGGCCCCACTCCCCGCGCGTACCGCCCCGCGTGCCGTTCGCCGTGACCGAGATCAGTCCGGAAGCGCGGCAAGCGGCCGAGCGCGTTCTCGCGTCGGGCTGGGTGACCACCGGCCACGAGACGGAACTCTTCGAGGAGGAGTTCGCCTCGTACGTCCGCGCCGGTCATGCCGTCGGGGTGAGTTCCTGCACCGCGGCGCTCGAACTGACGCTGCGCGCCCTGCACCTCCCGGCCGGCAGCCGCGTACTGATCCCGACGGTGACCTTCTGCGGTGCCGCCCAGGCGATCCTGCACGCCGGACTGCGTCCCGTACTGGTGGACGTCGATCCGCGCACCGGGATGCCGACCCCGGCCACCGTCGCCACGGCTGCCCGGGCCTGCGGTTGCCCCGCCGCGATGATGGTCCTGCACTTCGCCGGGGCCCCGGCGCCGGTCGCCGAACTCGCCGAGGCCGCCCGGCTCCCCCTGTCGCTGGTGATCGAGGACGCGGCGCACGCGCTCGGCACCACGGTGGACGACCGCCCCGTCGGGGGCCTCACCGCGGCGGCCTGCTTCAGCTTCTACGCGACCAAGAACCTGCCCATCGGCGAAGGCGGCATGGTCACCACGGACGACGCGATGATCGCGGAACGGATCCGCCGCACAAGGCTGCACGGTATGTCCGCGGACGCCTGGCGCCGCGATCTGCCCGGCGGCAGCTGGCGGTACACGGTCGAGGAAGCGGGCCTCAAGGCCAACATGACGGATGTGCAGGCCGCCATCGGGCGCGCCCAGCTGCCCCACGTGGCCGACTGGCAGCGGCGGCGCCACGCGGTGGCCGACCACTACGCGTCGGCCCTGGCCCCCGTGCCCGGCCTCGAACCCCTCGATGTCAGCGCGCACGGCACACACGCCCGGCATCTCTATCCGGTGCGGGTCCAGGAGGAGTACGGCATCGGCCGCGACGAGCTGGTCGAACGGCTGGCGGAACGCGGGATCGGCACCTCCGTCCACTTCATCCCGCTGCACCGGATGCCGTACTTCCAGCGGTCCGCGATCACACCTCCGGGCGGTCTGCCCGGAGCCGACGAGCTGTTCCCGCAGCTGCTCTCGCTGCCCATGCACCCCCGCCTCACCGAGGACATGGTCGGCGAGGTCTGCGCGGAGCTGACCCGGCTCGCCGGGCCACCACGCACCGCACCCGCCCGCCCGCACCCGCCGCGCCCCGCCGGACTGCGCACCCTCGTCATCGGCGCGGGAGAGGCGGGACAGGCGCTCGCCCGGGACCTCGGACGGACCCCCGATTTCGGGCTGGCCCCGGTGGGCTATCTCGATGACGACCCGGCCAAGCAGCGGGCCGGCGCCATCGGCAACCTGCCTGTCCTCGGGAAACTGGACGACACCAAGGCGGCCGCGCTGAAGCACCGGATCGACGCGGTGGTCGTGGCCATCCCCGGCCTGAGCCCGGAGCGTTTCCGACAGGTGGCCGACGCGGCCGAGGCGACCGGGGCGAGCGTCCGCTATCTCCCGTCGTTCATCGCCGCCCTGCGCCGGGACGTGGCGGGCAGCGACATGCGTGCGCTGGACGTGCACAAGCTGATCGGCCGCGACGAGATACACGTGGTCAGCCCCGAGGCGCGCTCCACCGTCGCCGGGCGCCGGGTCCTGGTGACCGGAGCCGGCGGCTCCATCGGCAGCGAACTGTGCCGCCAGGTACGCGCCTTCGGCCCGAGCCGGCTCTTCCTGCTCGACCACGACGAGTCGAACCTGCACCGACTGCAACTGGAGCTGTACGGCGACGCGTTGCTCAGCGACGACATCGTGATCTCGGACATCCGGGACCGGCCCCGTATCGACCAGGTCTTCCGCGAGCTGCGCCCCGAGATCGTCTTCCACGCGGCGGCGCACAAGCACCTTCCCCTGCTCGAACGTCACCCCTGCGAGGGCGTGAAGTCGAACGTGATGGGGACCGAGCATCTGGTCCGCGCCGCGGCCGCGCACGGCACCGAACGGTTCGTCCTCATCTCCACGGACAAGGCGGCCGATCCCGTCTCCGTGCTCGGCGCCACGAAACGCCTGGCCGAACTCATCGTGCAGGAAGCCCAACGCGGCTCCCCCGCCGGAACCGTGTTCACGGCCGTCCGCTTCGGCAACGTACTCGGCAGCCGTGGCTCGCTGCTGTCCGTCGTGGCCGAACAGCTCGGCACGGGCTCCGCGGTGACGGTCACCCACCCCGACGTCACCCGGTTCTTCATGACCATCGAGGAGGCCGCCGGGCTGGTCCTGGAAGCGGCCCGGATGGCCGCGGGCGGCGAGGTGTTCGTCCTCGACATGCACGACCCGATACGGATCGTGGACCTGGTGCGGAAGTTCGCCCAGTCGGTCAACGTGCCGGACGTGCACATCCGCTTCACCGGCCTGCGGCAGGGCGAGAAGCTCAACGAGACGCTGTTCTCCCGCCATGAACGGCACACGCGGACGTCCCATCCGCAGATCCTCGCCGCGTCGTCCACCCAGCAGCGGAGCGACTCCGCCGGCCTGTCGGAGCGACTGCCCGGCCTCTACGCCGCGGCGGAACGCAACGACACCGACGCCGTACGCCGCGCACTCGCCGGTCTCCTCCCCGGCTTCCCCGCCACCGCGGCCCGGCAGCCGCTCTCCGTCATGACCGCTCCGTACCCGGACGGCTTCTGATGTCCGCGCGCCGTCAATGGTCCCCCTGGCCGCCACGGCCCGTACCGCCCCGGCGACGCCGCCATCTGCTGCGCGCCCTGCTGATCTGCCTGCTGGCGGCCGTACTCGGGCTGGCCGGGCTCGTCATCGGCGGAGTGTGGTGGGGCACGAACCACTACGGCGACCAGGTGGCCCGCATTCCGCACGCCTTCCCTACCGGTCCTCGCCCGACCAAGCCGCCGGGGAACACCGGAGGCAGCACGTACCTCCTCGCCGGAGTCGACCGCCGCTCGGACAGACCGACCACCGGCAGCGAGGCCCGAGCGGCCCTGTGGAAGTACGGGGCTCAACGCAGCGACACCCTGATGCTGGTGCACTTCAGCGCCGACAAGGGCAAGGCGGACATCGTGTCCATTCCGCGCGACAGCTGGGTCCCCATCCCCGGACACGGCTCCGCGAAGATCAACGCCGCCTTCTCATGGGGCGGACCGGCGCTCATGGTCGAAACCGTCGAACAGCTCACCGGCAGCCGCATCGACCACTTCGGGATCATCGACTGGGACGGCTTCAAGACCCTCACCGACTCCGTCGGCGGCGTCCCGATCACCGTCCACGAGAACTCCTACGACTCGGAACAGCACCTGGGCTTCAAGACCGGCACCCGCACCATGAACGGCAAGGAGGCCCTGTCGTACGTACGGCAGCGGCACGGTCTGCCCGGCGGCGAGTTCGACCGCATCCGCCGCCAACAGCAGTTCCTGCTCAGCCTGGTCGGCCAGGCCCGCAGCCGGGTCAGCCTCACCGACCCCCTCGCGACCGACCACATGCTCAACGCGATCACCCGCACCGTCAGCGTGGACGACCACATGTCCAACACCGACCTGCGCAACCTCGTCCTCGGCCTGCGTCATCTGGACACCTCGCGGGCGTCGTTCGGGATCGCTCCGGTTGTCCGGTCGCAGATGATCGAGGGGCAGTACGCACTGATTCTTGACCGGCACGGGCTGCGAACGCTGTGGCGGGGCATCGAGACGGGAAGACCGCCCGCCGACGGAAAGTGAGGCAGGTCAGTGCGGATCGGGCACCACACGGACCCCTTGCGCGGCGCACCCGGCACGGTCGGGAACGGCGGGCCGTCCGGGATGCGTGGCGAGGCCCCGGCCGCCCCCGCCCGGAAGCTGTTCTCGGGGATGGGATTCAGTGCCCTGGCCCAGGTCGCCCCGCTGCTCACCAATCTGGCGCTCACGCCGTATCTCATCGGTCATCTGGGGATCGACCGGTTCGGCGTCTGGTCGCTGATGGTGGTCCTGCTGGCGACGCTCACCGTGCTGGACGGCGGCGTCGGTGCCTCATTGGCGCGCTTCTACGCGTATCACGGTGCCCGCGGCGACCGGGAGGGGACCGGACGACTGGTCATCGGGTCCTTGACGGTCTTCCTCGGCCTTGGCGTCTGCGTCACCGGGCTGTGCCTGCTGCTCGCCCCGTCCGTGGTCGCCGCTCTCGATGTACCACCGCCGCTGCGGCACGAGGCCGAGCAGCTGCTGCTGATCCTCGGCCCGCTGCTGACGCTGGCCCTGGCATCGAACTCCGCCACGGCGCTGCTTCAGGCGAACGCACGCTTCGGGCGCCTTGCCGCCGTCAGCGGCGGGTCCTGTCTGGCCTACGCGATGGCTGTGACCTCACTGATCGGCCACGGCCCCGACCTGCCGCTCCTCGCGGTACTGGCCGCCGGGCGGTACCTGTTCGTGACGGTCGGTGGCCTCTGGGCGGGGGTCCGGCACATCCGCGTGCGCCGACCGCTGCTGCCGGAGGCGAGCGAGCGGCGTGACTTCGGCGCGTACGCCTTCCGCATGCAGTTGTCGGGCTTCACGGTGTTCCTCAACGGGGAGATCGACGCCCTGGTCATCGCCGTGCTGCTGCCCGTGCGCTACGTCGGTGTCTACGCGGCCGGCTACCAGGCCGCGATGGCCCTGCGCAGCCTGCCGCTGTATGCCTTCCCGCCGATCCTCACCCGCATGACCCGCGTCTACGCCGACCACGGACTCCCTGGAGCGGTGCGGGAGTTCTCCTCACTGGAGCGCCGCTGGCTGCCGGCGGTCCTCACCTACGGGGCGGTGACGACCGCGTCCGTGGGCCTGGCCGTGCAGGTGTGGCTGGGCACCGAACTGGCCCTGAGCGGAACCGTTGCCGCCGTCCTGCTGGCCGGGTACTCCCTGCAAGTGGCCCTCACCGGGATGCGCACCTGCGTGGTCAGGGCGATCGGGCGGCCCGGACTGGAGACTCGCTATTCCTGGTGTTCGACGGTGGTGAACCTGGCGCTGACCGTGCCGCTGACGCTCCTCTTCGGAGTCGTCGGGGTAGTACTGGCGACCTCGATCGGCCTCATGGCCGGTTCCTTGTACTTCGTCTTCCTGTGCCGACGACACGTCGGCCTGCGCGAGCAGCCGCTTCCGGGACGCTGGGTGCCGGCGACCGCTCTGGCCATGGTCGTGGCCTGTCTCGGGGAGCTCCTGGTTCTCGAGGCGGGGTGGCACGGTGCGCTGCCCCTGCTGCTGGCCGGTCTGCCGGTACTCGCCGGCCTCGCCGCCGCCTCGGCACTGATGGGGAGCGAACTCGCCGCGGATCCGCGCGCGGGTGAAAAGGAGTGTCCGCTCGGCAACAAGGAGGAGTCGTCATGACAGGAACAGCGACGAACGGACCCGGCGCCACAGGAGCCAGGCGCGTTCTGATCGTGGCCCAGCTGGACGGATACGCCAACAGCGTCAAGCCGCTGGCCATCGAGCGGTTCCTGCGGGAGCGCGGCCACGAAGTGGAGCTGGTGGACACCAACTTCCTGGCCCGCTCCTCCGGCACCTCGCTCGGGCGGAACCTGCCGGGATCCCTGCGTCCCACTCGGCTGGCCCTCTACACCAACGACGTGGCGTCCAAGGTGTTCACCCGCAGATGGGGTTTCGGACGACGTCATCTGTCGTACTACGTCCTGCTGGCGGATCACCATCTACGCCGGCGCATCCTGCGGCGGGAGCTCCGGCTCGACGCGTTCGATCTGGTCATCTGCGAAACGCCGTACGACGCCGGACTGTTGAAGACCCACACCTCGGCCGCGACCCTCTACGACTGCCCCAACCCCTGGGCCGACGAGGTCCTCTACGAGGGACGGCTCACGGAGCGGCAGCACTCGAGCTTCCGTAGCTGGGAGACGCGGTTCCTGGAGGACATGGACCATCTGTCCTTCTCCTGGGAGTCCTACGGCCGTTACGCCATGGCACGGTACGGCATCAGCGGACGAAACTTCGTTCAGCTCAACTGGGGTTGCACTCCGTCCACGGAGCGGGCGCGGTTCGCTGATCCGCCCCGCGTCGTCTACCTCGGCTCGCTCAGCTCGCGGTTCATCGACCTCCCGCTGCTCGTCAGGTTGAGCCGGCTGTACCCGTACATCGATGTGTACGGAGGGCCGCGGCCCGATCCTGGGCTCGGCCTGAACTACCGCGGCTACGCGTCTCCCGATGTCCTGTCGCGGTATCAGTTCGGTCTGATCACCTGCACCCAGGACCCGCTGCGGCGGGAGGGCTTCTCGGCCAAGCACCTGCACTATCTGGCGCACGGACTGCCCGTGCTGGTTCCCGGCTGGCGGCGCCACCTCGATCTGCTGCAGGGATCCGTGCCGTACACGGAGGAGTCGTTCGCCTCGGTCATCGGTGAACTGAGCGACGGAGCGCGGTGGCAGGCGGTCAGCGACGAGGCGTACGCACAGGCTCAGCGGCTGGACTGGAACCGGACTCTGGAGCCGCTGGAGAAGCTGCTCGAAGGGCAGCCGTCGAATGCGGCGGCCCGAGCCGCTGCCGTGCACGGCCGGTGACGGTGCGGGCGGTGAGCGGCACGAGTGTGACCGCGACAAGCGCGAAGGTCAGCGAGTTGCTGATGCCGAAGGACCAGGGCCGCTCCAGGACCGAGGCCAACAGGACCGGCAGCAGCAGGGACGCGGCGATCGGGAAGCCCGTGGTGCCGCCCCTGAGCAGAAGGTAGGCCAGCAGTCCGACGAACAGCGCGAGGCCGATGATTCCGCCCGCGTAGAGGACGTCGATCCACTCGTTGTGCAGTGAGGGCGAGACAGCCGCCGGAATCTCCCCGCCGGGGTACTTCGCGGACCAGGCCTTGCCGCCGAAGCCGAGGAGCACCGAGTCCGGCAGTTCGCTCCGGGCCATGTCCCAGATGGTGGCACGCATCCCTAGGTCACCCAGGCCCCGGTGGTGGAAGGGCAGCAGAGCGCCCATGGCAGCGACCGCGCCGAGGACGGGCACGGCTGCCAGGATGCGTCCGGGCGAGATTCCCGGGACACCTCGGGGCTCCTCGTCCGGGAGCCTCGGACGCATCAGCATCAGGAAGGCCACGGTGGCGACCGCGGTCACCGAGGCCAGCCTGCTGCCGGTGGCCACGGCCACGAAGGCGAGGTAGCAGGCGAGCACCACGCGTACCCGTCCGCGCAGCCCGAGCCAGACGAAGGGGATGCACACCATGATGAGCAGGCTGTAGATGTTCTCGTTGGTGAAGACGCCGGCGTACAGGATTCCCAGGACACCGCACTGGTTGTCGGGCTCGCACTCCCGCAGCACGGTGGCGGGCTCGACGACCGCCTCGATTCCGCTCAGCACCGTGAACATCATGGCCACGGCGGCGCCGCCGAGAAGCGCCGAGCGCCCGGCACGGGCGACGGCCGCCGCGAGAAGGGCGGCCAGCAGAGTGACCTGCCTGGGGGCGAGGAGCTCCTGCCCGTGGAGGCCGTCGGAAGCGGTGAGCACCAGGACCAGCACCAGGGCGATGAGTGGCGCCGGGTTGATCGTGGCGCGGGCGAAGAGGAGCCGCTGGAGGACGAACAGCACACAGGCCGCGAGCATCAGGCCGTTGGTCAGCGTGCCGATGTGGTTCACCCACGCCGGGAACCCGATCACGACGTCGCCCCGTGAGTCCAGTCGCTCCGAGCGGCCCGTGTGGATCACGTAGGCGACGGTGGGCAGGTTCGCGAGCACTCCCATGACGAAAACCAGGGTCGCGGTGAGGTCCCAGTCGCCGAAGGAGCGGGCACGGCGCAACGCCACCGTCCAGGGGATCAGGGACACCAGGGCCGAGATCCCGATGACGAGTGCCGTTGAGGACTGCTGGGGCGTCATCGGTGCCTCACGGTGCTTACTCGTGGTGGGCCGACTCGCGGACGGCGGTGCGCTCCGCCGCGTGCCGGGGCTCGGGAGCCGCAGCGCTGTGCCGCCCCGCCGGATTCACGGGCGGTTGCCAGTCGGCGCACCCTTCGGCGGACGGGTCCAGAAGCACGGCACCAAGGACAGGGGCATCGGCGCTCCGCAGGCTGTGGAGGGCGCGGCGTGCCGCGTCACGGCCGGTCTTTCCAGTGCGGACGACCAGGAGTACGCCTGCGGTCTCAGGGGCGATGACGGCCGCGTCGGCGAAGTGCAGTACCGGCGGGCTGTCCACGACCACGAAGTCGGCTTCCGCCTCGAGGGCGCGGAGAATCTGTCCCATGTCCCGCGAGGACAGAAGAGCGCCCGGATCCGAGGGCAGCGGGCCGCTGGGCAGCACCCGGACGCGGTCGTCACCCCAGCTCTGGAGTGCCTCGTCGAGAGCGATCCGGCCGGTCAGGACGTCGGTGAGTCCGGCCGCGCCGAGCAGACCGAGGTCCCGGGCGAGGCGTGGCCCCCGAAGATCCGCCTCGACGAGCACGACACGTCGACCGGTCTGGGCGACACTCGTCGCCAGCCCGATCGCGGTCTCGGTCCGGCCCTCGTGAGGCAGGGCTCCGGCCACGAGGACCGAGCCCGGCATGCTCCCTTGGGCGGCGAACCGAAGGTGCGCGCGGAGCTGACCGAAGGCCTCGGTCCGCCGGGTGGTGCCGGCTCCGGGCCCGGCGTCCGCGCGACGCCGGCGGGTCACACCGGGGATCGTGCCCAGCGTCTCGATGCCGAGGTGGCTGCCGATGTCGTCGGTCGTGCGGAGGGTGGTATCGAGTGCGTCGCGCATCACCGCGGCGCCGATTCCCACGAAGACCCCGGCGAGCAGCCCGATGGCCAGGTTCAGGGCCGGCTTGGGGCTCGTGGGCGAGGTCGGCGGTTGCGAGTTCCCGACCACATTGGCCTTCACGAGGGGCACCGCGTCCGGAGTGGCCTTCTCGATGCCCTCGATGTACTGGGTGAGCTGGACGGCGGTCGCGTCGGCGATCGCCTGGGCGTGAACCGCCGACGGATCCTGCACGTTGATGTTGACCAGGGTCGTGTCGAGCGGCGCCTGTGCGCTGATCTTTCCGGCGAGCTGCTCGGGTGTGGTGTTCAGGTGGAGTTGGTCGATGACCGGCCGGAGGACGACCTGACTGTTCACGATCTGTGTATAGGACTTGACCCGTTGCTGCGTGAACAGGCCGCCCTGGTAGGCGTTGGAGCTGTTGTCGTCGCTGGTGGCGACGAACAGCTGGGCCTTCGCCGTGTAGACGCGGGGCATGATCGCCGTCACGGCAACGGCCGCCGCCGCGCCCAGCAGGACGCACACCGCGATGATCCGCCACCGGCGACGCAGGACGTCGATGTAGTCGTGAAGATCCATGACGGCCTCCGTGCGGCCCTGTCGACCGCTCTTGACCTCGGATGAGTACGGAGAGAACATATGTGTACGTTTACGAAGTAAACATACGGTATCAGCATACGCGTGGGAAAGTGAAGCCATGGAGCGTCGCATCGACCACTGCGCGATCACTCCCTACGGTCGTGGGGCCGGGAGTTCGCGGGTCCGGGTCTTCCAGTGGCTGGACCGTGCAGGCACGGACTTCACCGTCGGCAGCTATCTGTCGTTCCCCGACGCGGCCCCTTCCCGGCTCGCCCGGCACCCGGTGTCCGTGGCCCGGGCGGAGCTGCGGCTGCGAGACATCGCGAGCGCCCGGCCGCGCCGGCTCCTCCTCCACCGCGAGGCCTCCCCGCTCAGCCGCGGCTGGTGGGAACAGCGGCTGCTGACGAGCGCCGAGTTCTCCGTGTACGACTTCGACGACGCCCTGCAATGGGATGTCGGCTCCGGAGGTCTGCTGCGCCGGCTGGCCCCCAAGGCGGAGAAGGCGCGGACTGCCGTACTTCACGCGGACCGGGTCATCGCGGGCAACGCCGTACTCGCGGACTGGGCCTCGCGCCACCATCGCGATGTCGTGGTGATCCCCAGTTGCGTGGCGCCGGAGGACTACGTACCGAAGACCTCCTACGCACTGCGGGACCCGCCGCGGCTCGGCTGGATCGGCTCCCCCCACAACGAGTCCGCGCTGCTGCTGATCGCCCGCTCGCTCACCGAGGTCCACCGCCGCACCGGCGCCCGGCTGACCCTCGTCGGCCGGGCGACGCCGTCGCTCGGCCGTATCGAGTCCTTCATCGACCGTGTCGCGTGGAGTCCGGACGTCCAGCGCACGGCACTGGCCGAGATGGACATCGGTCTGATGCCGCTCCCGAGGACCTCGTACAACCTCGGCAAGTGCGGTTACAAACTGCTGCAGTACGCCGCCGCCGCCGTGCCCGCCGTGGCCACTCCGCTCGGCGTCAACGACGAACTGCTGACGCTGTTCGGCCTGCCGGCGGCCCGGGGTCCCGACGAGTGGACCGCCGCGATCCTCGGGCTGCTCGACGCCCCTGCCGCCACCCGGGAACTGCTCGGACGCGGTGCACGGGAGCTCGCCGTCCGCCGCTACTCCTATGACGCGTGGCTCCCCCGCTGGGCGGCGGCCCTCGAACTCGGGGCGGTGGCCTCATGACCTCCGCGGAACGGACCTCGCAAGCCGTCGACATCGACATCGTCATCGTCAACTGGAACACCGGGCCCCATCTGCGCGCCTGTCTGCGCTCGCTCGGCCGGGCCGACCGGTCGGACCCGCGGGTGGCGCGGATCACCGTCGTCGACAACGCGTCGAACGACGATTCCCTCCAGGGTCTGGACTCGTCCGGCGTCCCACTCGACATCGTGCGCAACGCCGACAACCGCGGCTTCGCCGCCGCCTGCAACCAGGGCGCCGCCCGGGGCGAGAGCGAGTTCACGCTCTTCCTCAACCCGGACACCGAGCTGTATCCCGACGCGCTGCGCGCCCTCGGCCACTTCCTGAACAGCCGCGCCGCGGAAGACATCGGCATCTGCGGCGGACGCATGGTCGACGCGCGCGGACGGCCCGCGATCAGCTGCTCGCGCTTCCCCAGCCTGCGCATCTTCCTCGGGAAGATGACCGGCCTGGACCGGCTGCTGCCCACCGTCTTCCCACCGCACCACCTCCGTCCGGAGGAGACCACGGCCTCCGGGCCGGTCGACCAGGTGATCGGCGCCTTCTTCCTCGTACGCCGGTCGCTCTTCCGCGAACTCGGCGGCTTCGACGAGCGTTACTTCCTCTACTTCGAGGAGACGGACCTCGCCCTGCGGGCCCGACGGCACGGCTGGGGCTCGTACTACGTCGCGCAGGCACGGGTCCACCACACCGGAGGGGTGAGCTCCGGGCAGCTGGGCGGCGGACGGCTGCGCCACTCCTTGTGCAGCCGCTGCCTGTACGCGTTCCGGCACTGGTCTCGCGGCCGGGCCTGGGCGCTGGTGGCTCTGACCCTGACGGTCGAGCCGGTCACCCGGCTCGGCAGGGCGGTACTCCGGCACGACCCCGTCGAATTCCGGGACACCCTCAGTGGCTACTGGGGATTCCTGCGTTGGCTCCTCGATGAAGGACACCCCCATGGAAACGATCAGCCACCCTCCCCCGCGGCTTCTGCCGACGACGGCCCCGGTGCGCCCCTCGGTGCCGCGCCGCATCCTGGACGTCCTCTTCGCGCTGACAGCGCTTCTTCTCCTGTCACCGCTGCTGGTGGTGCTGGCCCTGCTGGTGGCCGCCACCAGCGGCCGACCGGTGTTGTTCCGCCAGTGCCGAGTGGGAGAAGGCGGCCGTGAGTTCACCCTCTACAAGTTCCGCAGCATGACGTGCGGTGCGAGAGGGCCCGAGGTCACCGGGGGCGCGGATCCGCGCGTGACGGGGACGGGACGCCTGCTCAGACGCCTCAGCCTGGACGAACTGCCGCAGCTGTGGAACGTCCTGCGCGGCGACATGACGTTGGTGGGCCCCCGCCCCGAAGTCATCCACCTGGCCCGCCGCTACCCGCCGGAGCACCGCTGGGTGTTCCGGCACCGCCCCGGACTGACGGGCCCCTGCCAGCTGCGGTCGCGGACGTACGCGGCGCTGCTGGACGGCCGGCCCGACCCGGAGGAGTACTACCTCGCGGTTCTGGTGCCGCAACGTGCCGCACTGGACGCCGAGTTCCTGGCCCATGCCACGCTCCCCGCCGCCGTACGGCTCATCGCCCGCACCGTCTGGTACGTGATGTCGGCCGTATGGCGCGATTCGTCCACCAGGCACCCCACCTAAGGAGGTCGGCCCCGATGCGCACCATAGTGACCGGCGCGGCCGGATTCATCGGATCCCACCTGTGCGCGCACCTGTTGTCCCGCGGGGACGAGGTGCTGGGCATCGACGCGCTGACCGACTTCTACGAGCCGGGGCGCAAACGGGAGAACCTCGCCCGGCTGACCGGACAGGACCGGTTCACCTTCCGCCGGGGCAATCTGCTGGACCTCCCCCTGGAGCCACTGTTCGCCGACGCCGACGTGGTCTACCACCTCGCCGGCCAGCCCGGTGTCCGGGGCTCCTGGGGCGCCGGGTTCGCGGTCTATCTCGAACGGAACGTCCTGGTCACCCAGCGGGTCCTGGAGGCGGCCCGCGACACCGCACTGCGCCGGCTCGTCTTCGCCTCCAGCTCCTCGGTGTACGGAGACGCCGAAACATACCCGACCGTCGAATCGGTGCGCCCCGCTCCGGTTTCCCCGTACGGCGTGACCAAACTCGCCGCGGAGCACCTGTGCGAGGCCTATCGCACCGCGTTCGGCGTTCCGGTGGTCTCGCTGCGCCTGTTCAGCGTGTACGGCCCTGGGCAACGCCCGGACATGGCGTTCGCGCGACTGGTCGCGTCCGCTTTCACCCACCGGCCCTTCCCGCTGTACGGGGACGGCACGCAGAGCCGCGACTTCACCTACGTCGGGGATGTGGTCGGCGCCATGCGCCTGGCCGCCCTCTCGCCCTGGAGCGGGGTCGCCAACCTCGGCGGCGGCAGCGAGGTGACGATGAATCAAGTCCTCTCCCTGCTCCGCCTGTTGGGAGCCCCGGTCCAGGTGGGGCGCGGCCCCCGTCGCGCCGGCGACGCCCGCCGTACCGCGGCCGACATCACGCTGGCCCGGGAGGCCTTCGGCTATCGACCGGCCACGGGCCTTCGAGCCGGGCTCGCGGCGATGGTGGAGGCCGAACGCGGCGCCCGGATGACACCGGCCGTCTGACCCGCCCGCCTCCTTCTCCTACTGAGCCCCGCGGTAGTACCCCACGATCTCCCGTGCCGTCATCTCGCGCTCTCTCTTGCGCCCCAGGAAGTAGCAGGCGGAGGCGTTGTCCGACGCGAAGTCCGCCGGGACGAGGCGGTCGATGCCGCGCAGCCACCACAACAGCCCCCGGGTCAGCCGCCCCGCGAGTGCGGACCGGGCCAGACCCCGCACCAAGTGGTCCGCGCTCCACAGAAGTTGGGTTCCCGGTCCGGCGACGGTTCCGGCGGCGAGCTCGTCGAACCGCCGGAACAGGTAGCGGTGGCCGCTCGACGTGAACCGAGTGAAGTCGTATGGTCCCGCGTGCACTTGCTGGAGGAACGGGGTCTCGGCGTAGACGAGGCCGTCGTCCTTGAGGACGCGGTGGATCTCGCCCACGACCCCGGCCGGATCGAGGACGTGCTCCAGCACCGCCTGCGCCAGCACCGCGTCGACGCTCCCCGTGGGCAGCGGTATCTGGTGCGCGTCGGCGACGAACTGCGTCAACGGACTGCGGACGATGTCGAATCCGATCACCTGGACCCGTGGGTCCCGGTACAGCTCCTCCACGCCGTTGCCCACGGTGGCCCCGCCGATGACGAGCAGTGTCGGCGTGGGGCCCGGAAGACTCCGCAGGAGCAGGTCGATCTGGCGGGCCGCGACCCGGTTGGGCGGCTTCCAGACGCGACGCAGGACCGCGGGCAGCCGGTCGGCGCCGGCACCGCTCACCACGCCCGCGGCACGTGGTGCCCCGTCCGTGCGGCCGATGGCCTCGCCCGTCTCCTCCCGGCCGACGACGCTCCGCTCGAAGTCGACGAGGACCGGCCAGCGCCCCGTCACCGGGAAGCCCGGGGAGGTGCTGTAGGGACAGGCGGGCGAGGTGCAGTGGAGGCTGCCCGCGCCTGCCGTCAGGGCCGACCGGCAGCGCGGACACACCAGCAGGTGCCTGACCAGTTCGGGTTCCGCCAAGGCCATATCCGCTCCCAGGGCCGTATGCGTCACTGCCTCATTGCCTCACTGATTGACCTGACCCTCAATAAGGGTGACTATGTACGTATACGACGTAAATATACAACCTCCACCCCTCAGTGGTGAGCAGCAGATGGCACAGCACAGCGTTCTCCACACCCCCGGCCGACCGGGCGTCGTCCCGGCCGACTGGCCGGCCCCGCCCCCGCGGGTGGCGCCGGGTGAGGCGCTGCCGCCGCAGCCGGCCCTGCCGAGGATCAAGGTCCTCCATGTGATCACCCGCTTCTGGGCGGGTGCCGGCGGCAACACCCTGCTGTCGGCCGTCGGAATGGACGCCGCCCGGTATGAGGTGTGGGTCGCGGGAGTGCCGGGCGGTGACCTCTGGGACCGGGCGCGTGCCTCCGGGGTGCGTACGGTCGAGCTCCGGGGGTTCCGTCACACGCTCACTCCGGCGGACCTTCTCGTGCTGTGGCGGCTGGTCCGTCTCATCCGGCGCGAACGGTTCACCATCGTGCACACCCACTCGGCGAAGGGCGGCTTCCTCGGCCGCCTCGCGGCCCGGCTGTGCCACACCCCCGTCGTGGTGCACACCTTCCACGGCCTCAGCTTCCACACCCGTATGCCGCCGGGCAGGCGTGCCGCCTACCGCTGCCTGGAGCGGGCGACCCGGCGCTTCACCCACCGCTTCCTCGCCGTCGCACCCCGCGTCGCTCAGGAGGTCGTGGAGGAGCGTCTGGCTCCCCCCGGCAGCGTCCAGGTGGTGCCCTCGGCGGTGGACCTGAGCCGTATCCCCTTCGACTTCGACGTGGACGCCCGGCGCGCGCTCGGCGTTCCCGCCCGCGCCACCCTCGTCGGAACGGTGGGGCGCATCGACACCCAGAAGGCGCCCCTGGACTTCGTGCGGATGGCCGCCATGGTCCGTGCGGCGCGGCCGGACACGGCGTTCGTGATGGTCGGTGACGGCCCCCTCGCACCGGACGTCCGGCGGCTCGCCGCCGAACTCGGCGTCGAGGTGCGGCTCACCGGGTACCGGCTGGACGCCACCGAACTGGTGGCCGGGCTGGACGTCTTCGTGATCGCCTCGCTGTACGAGGGTCTGGGCCGCGCCCTCACCGAAGCACTGGCCGCCGCGCGCCCCGTCGCCGCGACGGCCGTGAACGGAGTCCCCGACCTGGTCGAGCCCGGCGCCACGGGACTGCTCGTGTCCCCGGGCGATCCCGTCGGCCTGGCCCGAGCGGTCCTCTGGCTGCTCGACCACCCGGAGGAAGCCGCGGCCATGGGACGGCAGGGACGCGAGCGCGTTCGCGCGGCGTTCGCTCCGGAGGCCATGTGCGCCGCCGTCGACGACTGCTATCGCGGCCTGCTGGGTCTCCCCGCACATGCCTCACGCGGTTCGGAACGGAGAGCGACATGCGCCTGACAGTCATCGGCACCGGATATGTGGGGACCGTCCACGCGGCCTGTATGGCGGACATGGGGCACGAGGTCCTCGGCGTCGACATCGACGCGGAACGCGTCAGCGCCCTCAGCCGGGGCAGCCCGCCCTGCTACGAGCCCGGGCTGTCCGAGATCCTCGTCAGAACCGTGGACTCGGGACGGCTGCGCTTCACCACCTCCATCAAGGAGGCCGCCAGATTCGGTGACACGCACTTCGTGTGCGTCGGCACCCCGCAGCTGCCCGCGTCGGGCGCCGCCGACCTGCGGTTCGTCGAAGAGGCCGTGGCCGGGCTGGCGGCCGGGCTGAGTGAGGGCGGCCTGGTCGTCGGCAAGTCCACGGTGCCGGTGGGGACGGCGGCGCGGCTCGCCGAGGGGCTGTGCGCCGCCGTTCCGGGGGCCGACCTCGCCTGGAACCCGGAGTTCCTCCGGGAGGGCTGCGCGGTCGAGGACACGCTGCGGCCGGAACGGCTGGTGGTGGGCGTCCGCTCGTCCGCCGCCGAGGCGCGGCTGCGCGCGGTCTACGCGCCCATGGTGAGTGCCGGAGTTCCCTTCATCAGCACCGACCTGGCCACCGCCGAACTGGTCAAGATGGCGTCGAACTCCTTCCTCGCGTCCAAGATCTCCTTCATCAACGCGATGTCCGAGATCTGCGAGGCGACCGGTGCCGATGTGCTCACGCTGGCCGAGGCGATCGGCCGGGACTCCCGCATCGGCCCGCATTTCCTCGCCCCCGGCCTGGGATTCGGCGGCAGCTGTCTGCCGAAGGACATCAGGGCCTTCACCGCCCGGGCCGAGGAACTCGGCAGGGGCGAGTCCGTCGCCTTCCTGCGGCAGATCGACGAGATCAACACACGGCAGCGGCTGCGCGCCGTCGCCTGCGCGGAGCGGCTCCTCGGCGGCTCCTTCACCGATCGCAACGTCGCGGTCCTCGGAGCCGCCTTCAAGCCGTTCAGCGACGACATCCGCGACTCGCCGGCGCTGGCCGTCGCGGACGCCGCCCAACGCCGGGGCGCACAGGTCCGCGTGCACGATCCGGAGGCGGTCGACAACGCGCGTGCCGCCTTCCCCGCGCTCCAGTTCGCCCTGGACGTGACCAAGGCGTGCGAGCACGCCGATGTCGTACTGCATCTCACCGAATGGCCGCAGTACCGCGAGATCGACCCCGCGGCGCTCGCCACGGTGGTGCGTGCACCGAACATCCTCGATGCCCGCAACACCCTCGATCCGACGACGTGGCAAGCGGCCGGGTGGACCCTGCGCGCACTCGGCCGCCCGCGGCTCGGCTGACCCGGGAGGCATCGATGCGTGTGGTGGTGTCAGGTGGCAGCGGTTTCGTGGGATCGCATCTGTGCGAGGCCCTGATCCGCAGGGGCGACATGGTCTCCTGCCTCGACGACTTCTCCTCGGGCAGGCCGGAGAACATCGCCCACCTGTTGCGCGAGGCGCGGTTCCAGTGCACGCCGTGCGATGTCACGGAAGAGGTCAAGGTCTCCGGGAAGGTGGATGCCGTCATGCATCTCGCCAGTCCCGCATCGCCGTTCGACTACTACCGGCACCCCTTGGAAACGCTGGCGGTCGGCAGCCGGGGCACGGAGAACATGCTGCGCCTCGCCGTACGCAACGACGCGCGGTTCGTCCTCGCCTCGACCAGCGAGATCTACGGCGACCCACTGGAGCACCCACAGACCGAGGACTACTGGGGACACGTCAACCCCATCGGGCCACGCAGCGTCTACGACGAGGCCAAGCGGTTCTCCGAGGCCCTCACGATGGCCTACCGGCGCAGCCTGAGCGCCGACATCGCCATCGCGCGGATCTTCAACACCTACGGCCCCCGGATGCGCCCGCACGACGGCCGGGTGGTCTCCAGCTTCATACGGCAGGCGCTCGACGGAGAGGCTCTGACGGTGTTCGGGGACGGCAGCCAGACCCGGAGTTTCTGCTACGTCGACGATCTGGTCCGCGGCCTCGTGGCACTGCTGGATTCGCCCCACCCGGGCCCGTTCAACCTGGGCAATCCGAAGGAGTGGACGGTACGGCAACTCGCCGAACTGGTCACGCTCGTGACGCATTCGAGCAGCGAACTCCGGTTCCTCCCGCTGCCGGTCGACGACCCGGCCCGCCGACGCCCGGTGATCACCCGGGCTCGGGAAAGTCTGGGCTGGAACCCTCAGGTGCCCCTGGAGGAAGGACTGCGGCACACCGTGGACTGGTTCGCGTCGCAGTCGCAGACACTGGTGCGGCCGCCGGAGCGGTCCGCTGCGGGGCGACCGTCATGAAAGCACTCGTCCTGTGCGG
Source organism: Streptomyces sp. R21 (assembly GCF_041051975.1). Classification (GTDB taxonomy): domain Bacteria; phylum Actinomycetota; class Actinomycetes; order Streptomycetales; family Streptomycetaceae; genus Streptomyces. The sequence continues at coordinate 1,686,465 of NZ_CP163435.1, forward strand.
CGGGGCCGGCAGCCGGCTCCGCCCGATCACCCACACCTCGGCGAAGCAACTCGTGCCGGTCGCCAACAAACCGGTGCTCTTCTACGGCCTGGAGTCCATCGCCGCGGCCGGTGTCACCGAGACCGGGATCGTGGTCGGGGACACCGCGCAGGAGATCCGGCGGGCGGTCGGCGACGGTTCCGCGTTCGGGCTCGAGGTCACCTATCTGCCGCAGGACGCTCCCCTCGGGCTCGCCCATGCCGTCCTGATCGCCCGGGACTTCCTCGGCGACGACGACTTCGTGATGTACCTCGGCGACAACTTCATCGTCGGCGGCATCTCCGGCCTGGTCGACGATTTCCGCACCGAGCGGCCCGACGCCCGGATCCTGCTGACCCATGTCCCCGAGCCCACCGCCTTCGGTGTCGCCGAACTCGACGACACGGGCCGGGTGGTGAGCCTGGAGGAGAAACCTCAGGTGCCCAGGAGCGATCTCGCCCTGGTCGGTGTCTATCTCTTCACCCCCGCCGTCCACGAGGCCGTGCGCTCCATCCAGCCGTCCCGGCGCGGGGAGCTGGAGATCACGGACGCCATCCAGTGGCTCCTCGACCAGGGCCGGGACGTACGGGCCACGACGATCTCGGGGTACTGGAAGGACACCGGCAACGTCACCGACATGCTGGAGGTCAACCGGACCGTCCTGGAGACGCTCGAACCCCGCGTCGAGGGCGATGTGGACGCGTCCAGCGAGATCATCGGCCGGGTCCGCATCGAGGCCGGCGCCAAGGTCTTCCGCAGCCGTGTCGTGGGCCCGGCGGTCATCGGCGCCGGCACCGTGATCGCCGACTCCTGCATCGGCCCGTTCTCCTCGATCGCCGAGGACTGCCGCATCGAGGGCAGCGAGATCGAGTACTCCATCGTGCTGCGCCGGGCGACCGTCGCCGGGGTCAGCCGGATCGAGGAGTCGCTGATCGGCCACAGCGTCGAGGTCACCCCGGCCCCCAGCACCCCCGCCGTGCACCGGCTCGTGCTCGGCGACCACAGCAGAGTGCAGATCGCGTCATGACGACGGTCACCCTGAGGCCTGCCTTCGCCGCGCCTCGTTGCGCGTGCCGTGCAGCGCGAACGCGGTGTTGACGAGCCCCACATGGCTGAACGCCTGGGGTGTGTTGCCCAGTTGGCGCCGGGCGACCGGATCCCACTCCTCCGAGAGCAGGCCGACGTCGTTGCGCGCGTCCAGCACGCGCGCGAACACGGCATCCGCCTCCTCCCTGCGGCCGGCCGCGGCGAGGGCGTCCGCGAACCAGAAGGAGCAGGCGAGAAAGACCCCCTCGGGGCCCTTCAGTCCGTCCACTTCGTGCGCGGCGAACGGGTCGATCTCCCCGGGTCCGCCGCCGTCGGCTTCGGCGTAGCGCCGCAGGAAGCCCTCGTGGCCGAGTGTTCCGGCCACGGCCGCCAGGGTGCCGAGAACCCGCGGGTCGTCGGGCGGAAGGAAACCGAGCCTCGGCAGCAGCAGCGCGGACGCGTCGATCCGGTGGGAGCCGTACGACTGTACGAAGCTGCGCTGCTCGGCGTCCCAGCCCTCGCGGCACACCTCGTCATGGATCTCCTGACGCATGGCCCGCCAGCGCTCGGCCGAACTCCGCAGTCCCGCGATCCGTGCCATCCGCAGCGCACGGTCCGCGGCTACCCACGACATGACCCGGGAGTGCACGAAGTGCCGTGGCGGGCCGCGCACTTCCCAGAGTCCGGCGTCCGGTTCCCGCCAGTGCTTCTCCAGATAGTCCATGAGCGAGGCGACGACCCGCCACATGTGGCGGTCGATGGGCACGCCCGCGCGCACCGCGGAGTACACGGTGTTGAGCACTTCGCCGTAGACGTCGAGTTGGAGCTGACCACCGGCGGCGTTGCCGAAGCGGACGGGGCGCGAGTCCTCGTATCCGTCGAGCCAGAAGGCCTCCGTCTCGGGCAGCCACCGCTGGCCCGCCACCCCGTACAGCGGCTGGAGGTCGTCGGGTTGGCCGGCCACGGCGCGCACCAGCCAGTTCCGCCAGGCGACGGCCTCCTCGCGGTAGCCGGTGCGCAGCAGACAGGAGAGCGTGAAGGTGGAGTCGCGCAGCCAGCAGAACCGGTAATCCCAGTTCCGTTCTCCGCCGAGGCATTCAGGCAGCGATGAGGTGACCGCGGCGACCATTCCGCCGGTGGGCGCGTAGATCAGTGCCTTCAAAGTGATGAGGGATCGGACCACCGCTTCCCGCCACGGACCCTGATAACTGCACCTCCCCGTCCATGTGCGCCAGAATTCCTGTGTCTCGTCCAGGAGTTCCATGCTGTCGGCGCCCGGCTTCGACGGAATGTGCGACGGGCTCCAGTCGAGCACAAAAGAGATCCGCTCCCCGGCGGAGAGCGAGAAAAGCGTGCGGGTGCAGTGATTGCTCACGGAGATACTCACGTCGTCACGGTCATAGCGGAGAAACACGGAGTCGGGTCCGCCGACTGCGGCCACGGTGCGCGCGTCCACGGTCCGGGTCCACGGCACGACCCGCCCGTTGTCGAAGCGCAGCCTCAACTCCCCGCACATCTCGACGCGTCCGGCCAGCCCTTCCACCATGCGTACGAGTCGTGGCGCCCCCTCGCGGGGAGGCATGAAGTCGGTCACGCGCACGGCTCCGCCGTCCGTCGTCCAGACGGTGTCCAGGACGAGCGTGTCACCGCGGTAGGCGCGTCGGTCGCACCGTCGTGGGCCGGCGGATCGCGCTTCCGCGCAGTCGGCCGGGGCGATCCGCCACCGGCCGTTGTTCTCGTCGCCGAGGAGTGCGGCGAAACAGGCGGGGGAATCGAAGCGTGGCAGGCACATCCAGTCGATGGCGCCGTCGCTGCCGACCAGAGCCGCCGTCTCAAGGTCTCCGATCAGGGCGTAGTCCTCGATTCGCCCAGCCATAAAGCGAATTTTAGTTGCATAGTCCTCCACGCTCGAACGCACGACTTGGAGCACGTGGCGAGAACACCGAAGGGGAGGTTATAAATTGACGGGCCGCTCATGCTGTGTTAAGGCTGAAATGGAACAGTTCTCTGTTCAGCAGGGTGGATCCATGTCTCTTCCGCCGAGCAGCCGGTCCCCGGCACGGACGATCACGCACCCGCTGCGGCGCGCGACGGATCGGCCTGCCACCACCGGCCCTCGGCGACCCGCGTATGTCCGCTCGCCCTCTCCCCGTGCCGCACACCCCTTGCGCCGCGCCTCGGACCGTGTCGCGCTCGCCCCGGTGCGCCGGGCCGCGCCGCACCGGGCCCGCGGCATCGCACGGCGCAGGCGTTCCCGTACGGCCTCCTCCCGCACGGTCGGCAGTTGCCGCACGGGCGATTCGGAAGACGGAGCCGGCGACCAGGACGCACCACCCGTCGGAGGCCGCGATGGCCGCTGACGGACATGCCCCCCGCGTGCTGCTGCTCACCAGCGGCCCCCTGGACGTCCAGGACGGAGCCGAGGCCGAGCTGGCCATGGCGCTCGCCCGGACGATGCCGGAGGTCGAGTACTGGTGGGTCCGGCGGTGGCCGGGGCGCAAGCGGCCCGACGTCGCCTCGCTCGGGCGCTCGGTGCCGATCATGTCGCGGGCCGGCGCAGGCGCCCTGCCGGAACAGCTCCAGGTGGCGGCCGCCGGCGCGTGGATGGCGCGGCGGGTCGATCTGGTGCACGCCGTGCTGACGATCGGCCCCGGCTTCCCGGCGTTCTCCCGGCGCTGGCCCCCGCTGATCCGCGGCCGGCCGGTTCTGCACACTGTGCCCGGCATCACGGACCCGGCCCTGCTCGCACGGTGCCGGCCGCTCGGCCCCACCGTGGCCCTCTCCGAGGTGACGGCGCGGGCGCTCGGCTCGGCGGGCTTCGGCGATGTGCGGGTCATCGGCCCCACGATCCGGCTGGACCAGTGGCCGCTGCGGCCACGGCCGGTCCGGGATCCGCCGATCATCCTGGCCACGGGCCGTCATGATCCGGACGGCGGCGCCCACGAGGCCATCGCCTGCGCGGCGGTAGCCGCCCGCGCGGGAGCCCGTTTCCAGCTCATCCTTGCCGTCCAGGGACGCTCGGGACAGGACGTACGTCCCCTTGAGCGGGCGCTGCACGCTCGGGCCGCACAGGAGGGACTGCACGCCACGGAGGTGCTGGGCCGCGTCGAGAACCTGCCCCGGCTGCTGGCGGTCTCGGACGTCGTGCTGCACCTCCCCCGGGCCCTCGGCGGCGGGCCGGACGTGCCCTCGATCGTCCTCAAGGCGCTCGCGACCGGGCGTCCCGTCATCCTGAGCGACCTCCCCCAGTTCGCTCCGCTGAAGGACACCGTGCTGCGCGCTCCGGCGCAGGACGCCAACCGCTCCGGCCATCTGCTGCTGGAGCTCCTGGACCGGCCCTGGTGGTGGGAGAAGCTCACCGAGCGCGGCCGCGTGACGGTCGAGGAGCGCTTCGGTCCCCGTCGGTTCAGGTCGCAGTACGCGGAGCTGTACCGGCGCCTCCTGGGCTGAGCCTGGGCTCGACGGCGACCGCACGCCGCACCGCCCGCAGGAGCACCATGCCCGTGTCGCCGTACTCGGGAAGTGTGGGGTCCTTCGGTACACGGGTGACGCGCAGCCGCTGCGTGTACGGGGCGAAGACGTCACGGACGGTCTCCGCGTCGACCGGGCAGGCCGGCCAGCGCAGCCCGGAGGCGATGCGGTAGCTCGGCATGTTCTCCATGAAGGCGGCGACGAGGAGGCCGCCCGGGCGGACCGAGCGGACGAACGCGCGGCACAGCGCGGCGAATTCGCCCAGGTCCTCGGTGACGCTCTCGGCCACGAAGTTCATCGACGCCAGGCCGTAGGCGCCGTCCGGCAGAGTGCGGGCGCTGCCCGGTACGACCCGTACCCGGGCCAGGGCTTCGCGGAGCCGGGCGGGCAGGGCCGGGTCGAGGGCCCGGCACAGGTCGTAGAAGGCAGTCCAGTGCGGGTCGGGGCCGTACCGCAGCTGACGGGTGAGATAGGCGATGTTGCTCGCGCCGGGCTCGACGGCGTCGATACGGCGACTGGCCGCGGCGGCCTGCATGAGGGGGTAGAGGTTGGGTCCGGTGCCGCACTCCACGGAGCGGGCGATGCTTGCGGGCGCGAGCTCCCGGTACACGCCCGCGTGGTGCCGGATGACGGCCGCGTCCGAGGGGTGGAGCCTGCGGTAGTTCTCGTCGAGGTAGGCGTCCACGGGCCAGCGGTCCCAGTCGGCGTCCGCGTTGCGCCGGTGCTCGGGTGCCCGGCTCGCGAACCCCGGTGTCTTCATGGCCATGGTCGTTCACCGGCCGGGGTGGTCCGCTTCAGGGGGAACCGTTCGGCGACCGAGGTCAGCACGTCGTTGAGCCGGTCGATCTCGTCGTCGGTGTTCCGCGCGGTGACCTGGATGCGGAAGCCGGCTTCGTCGCGGGGCACCAGCGGGTAGGCGGCGAGGGTGACGTAGACGCCGTGGTCCCACAGGTACTCGCCGACGGCAGTGAGGTCGGCGCCCTCGGCGAGCGGGATCTCGATGATCGGCAGTCCGTCGGTGTTCGGGGTGGCGAGGCCCAGACGGCGCACATGGTCCAGCACCCGCTCCGTCTTGCGGTGCAGGTCGGCTCGAATGACGTCGCCGCGGCGCTCGTTGACGTCGAGGCCCGCCAGCGCGGTGGCGAGGGAGGCCGTCGGGGAGGGACCGGAGTAGAGGTAGGGGCTCGCCGCGACCTTCAGGTGTGCCTTGAGGGCGGGTGGCGCGGTGAGGAACGCCAGCAGGGACGAGTACGCCTTGGAGAAGCCGCCGACCAGCACGACGTCGTCGTACGACTCCCCGAAGTGGCGGACCACGCAGTTGCCGCGGGTGCCGTACGGGGAGCTTTCTGCGACGCTGCGTTCGCCGATGATCCCGAATCCATGGGCGTCGTCGACGTAGAGCAGCGCGCCCTCGGCCCGGCAGACGCCGAGCAGTTCCGGCAGGTCGGGGAGGTTGCCCGTCATGCTGTTGACGCCGTCGAGGCAGACCAGTTTGGGGACACCGACGGGCGCGGCGCGCAGCAACTGCCGCAGCTCGTCGGGGCGTTCGGCGTGGAAGCGCCGCACCGTCGCGCCCTGCTCGTGGGCCACCAGACAGCCGTCGTACATGGTGCGGTGCGCCCGCGCCTCGACGAAGACATGGCCTCCCGCGCCGCTTCGGCCGGTGGCCAGCACCGGGATCACCGAGGCGTGGATCAGGGTGATCGTCGGCAGGAGCAGGACGTCGGGGGCGCCGAGCAGCTCGGCCAGCCGCTCCTCGATCTGCGGGTACAGGCGGGGGTTGCCGATCAGCCGGGACCAGCTGGGGTGGGTGCCCCAGCGGCGGACATGGGGGGTGATGGCGTCGATGATCTCGGGCTCCAGGTCGAAGCCCAGGTAGTTGCAGGAGGCGAAGTCGGTGAGCCAGTGGTCGCCACTGCGGATGCGCCGGCCGCGTATCTCGTCGATCACCGCGTCGCACATCCGGCTGCTTCGGTGCAGCCGTGCGAGTTCGTCCCAGCGCTGCGCCCTGCGGGCCACGGTCCCGGCCTGGGAACGGTTCCGGCTCCCCCGTGCCGCGGACGAGGGGTGCCGCCCGGAGAACTGCCGTTCCTGGCCGGCCAGCAGGACGTGCTGTGCCTCCTCCGCCGCCATCGGCCGCGCGAACAGGAATCCCTGCCCGTAGCGGCAGCCCATGGCGCCGAGCAGATCGCGCTGCCCGTCGTTCTCGATGCCCTCGGCGATCACCTGGAGTCCGAGCACATCGGCGATGCGGACGATGCCCTCCACGAGGGCGACCTGCTGGCCGTCGGTGACGATGTCATCGATGAAGGACTTGTCCACCTTGAGTACGTCGATGGGGAACTCGCGCAGATAGCTGAGCGAGGAGAATCCGGTGCCGAAGTCGTCGATCGCGAGGGAGACCCCGAGATCCTTCAGGGTGCGCATGGCGGTCCGGATCTGCGGGTCGCGGCGGACCAGCACCGACTCCGTGAGCTCCAGGACCAGCGATCCCGGGGCCAGGCCGGAGGTGTCGAGGACCTTGCGCACCTCGTCCACGAACCCGGCGTCACGGAACTGACGGGCCGACACGTTCACGTTGAGGTAGAGAGGTTCCGGCCCCGGCCGCAGGCGCTGCCAGCCGGCGATGTCGGCGGCGGCTTGCTCAAGTACCCAGGCGCCGAGCGGCGTGATGTCCCCGGTCTCCTCGGCCAGGGCGATGAACTGGTCCGGCGGCACCAGTCCGCGCCTTTCGTGCGGCCAGCGGATCAGCGCCTCGAATCCGACGATGCGACCGGTGACGATCTCGACGACCGGCTGGTAGCGCAGGGTGAAGGCGTGATCGGTGAGCGCCTGGCCCAGGCCGGCCTGCAGTTCGTGGCGCTCGGCCATGCCGGTGTGCAGATCGGGGTGGTAGCGCTGCCACTGCCGTTTGCCCGCGGTCTTGGCGGCGTACAGGGCGAGGTCGGCGTGGCCCAGGAGGTCCTCGGCCTCGTCGCCGGCCTCCGCGGTCGCCACTCCGACGCAGGCCGAGACGCTGGTGGATCCGCTCAACAGCCGGAACGGGCGGGCCAGGGCCTGCACGATCTGCGCCGCGAGCGCCTCGGCGTCGGCCGGGTCCCTGGCGCCCTCCATGAGTACGGCGAACTCGTCGCCGCCCAGCCGGGCCGCGGTGTCGCTGAGCCGCAGCGCCGCGGTCAGCCGCTGCGCGACGGCGACCAGGAGTTCGTCGCCGACGGAGTGGCCCATCATGTCGTTGACGACCTTGAAGTCGTCGAGATCGACGAAGAGCACAGAGGTGACGACGGCGTCCCGGCGGCCACGCAGCAGGGCGCGCTCGATGCGCTCCAGCAGCAGGACGCGGTTGGGCAGTCCGGTGAGCGAGTCGTGGAAGGCCCGGTGGATGAGCTCGCGTTCGAGCTGGCGTTGTTCGGTCACGTCCCGGAGGGTGAGGACGACGCCGTGCACGGTCTGTTCGTGGCGCAGGTTCCGGCACCGGACCTCGACGTCGAGACGTCCTTCCTCGCCCTGCACCACCTGCCAGTCGTCGCGGATGTCCAGGTCCTCCCCGGCTCGGGTGCGGACGAGAGTGCGCACGGCGCGCTCGTGGTCCCGGGCGACCACCAGCCCGGCGAGCGGGGTGCCGCCGTGCAGATCGCGCCCGAACATGCCGTCCGCCGACGGGCTGGCGTAGCGGACGGTGTTGTCGTCGTCGACGATCAGGATGACGTCCGAGGTGTTGTGGATGAGGGTGCGGAAGTACGCCTCGCTGTTTCGGCGGTTGATCTCCTCGCTCAGTCCGACCCGGGCCAGCGCCAACGCGGCCTGGGCGGCCAGCGACTCCGCCAGGCCCGACATCTCCTGGAGTCTCTTCACGGGACCCGCCAGGAGGAGCGCACCGATCAGCGGCCCCGACGCGCCGGCCGCCTCGCTCTTCAGCGGGCACAGCAGCGCGGCGCAGGACGGCGGGAGAGCGGCGGCGATGTCGGGGCCGAGATCGCCGACGTCGGTCAACCGGGTGCCCCGGGACAGCAGAGCCGACACGTCCTCGTCGGGCAACCGGACGTCGAGACGCCGGTTTGCGGGGTGTCCCGGGGTGGCTATGGGGCGGAGCGAGGTTCGGTCGGCGTCGAAGACGAACAGCATCGCCGCGTGGGCGGTGTCGGGTCGGAACAGCGTGGCTGCCGCCGCCCTGACGGCGCGGGCCACCTCCTGCGGGCTCACGGCTCCGACCAGCGACACCGCGGCCACGCGCAGACCGCGTTCACGGGCAACGGCCTTGCGGTGTTCGACGACCAGTCCCCACAGGCGGGCCAGTACGAGCAGGAACATCGCTCCGGAGAAGACCGCGGTGACCGCGACGTCTTGGATGCTTCCGCGCAGGGACTGGGCCGCCAGCATCACGGGCGCCACCAGACTGGCTCCGCCGAGGAAGGCCAGCCGCCACTTGGCGAGGCCAGGGTCGGGCGGGGCTATCGGCTCGGTCAGCCGCACCATGGACGGGTGCAGGGCCGCGAGGCCCCAGGCAGTGAAGAAGACCACCCAGCCCAGGTCCATGGGGGTGCCGACCTGCCACGTTCCCTGTATCTGGAGAATTCCGTACAGCACGTCGGACACGAGGATGCCGATGGTGCCTGCGGTCAGCAGCTGCACCGAGCGTTCGCGGATGCCGCCGAGGGTGAGCAGCCGTACGAGCATGGCCAGGATCAGCACGTCGCCCAGCGGATAGGCCACCGAGATCGCCCGCTCCAGCCAGGTCTGCCCTTCGGCCTGTGCCAGCGGGTTGATCAGATGTACCCAGGAGAGCAGCGCGAGGCCCGAGGTGAGGATCAGGGCGTCCAGCAGCCCGGCGAGGTCGCGGGCCGCGCAGCGGAAGTGGATGAAGCCGAAGATCCCGACGGCGAAGAGCGGATACGTGGACAGGTAGAAGACGTCCGCCACGGAGGGGAACGGGTTCTGCTGGTCGAAGACGGATTCGAGGATGTTGTAGGCGGTGTCCCCGGCGGTGAAGGCGAGGTTGGCCCCGGCGAGCAGCAGCCACGGCCAGCGGCGCGCGGGGCGGTGCAGATGGACGCCCAGGAGGATGGCGGCGACTCCGCCGAGGCCGATCATGGCCCAGCCCACGGTGTGCCAGGACGGCACGAGGAGATAGCCGAGGGTGGGCGGGATGACGCAGAGGACGTACACGGCCATCAGCCGTGGATACGCCCGGCTGTCCGTCGGAGATCCCGGTCCCTGTGTGGCCGCCGTCGCCTTCGCCGTGGCCCTGGCCGTGATCCGCCGTCCGCCGGAGGGGGGCGGTCGCCTCCGCGGGATGCGCTCACCGATGCGCCGGAACGGCCTCTCATGACCTGGGGGCTTTAGCACGATATACAACACTTTGCCCCGATTGACATGGTGGGGGCAACAGGGGCAACAGGGGCCGGAGGGAAAGCGGCCCACGCGAAAAGGGCCCCCACAGGCTCTCGCCTGCGAAGACCCTTCGCACTGTCGGGACGACAGGATTTGAACCTGCGACCCCTTGACCCCCAGTCAAGTGCGCTACCAAGCTGCGCCACGTCCCGATACCCGTCTGACCTGGGGTTTCCCCGGGCCGCACGTGCACGGAAACAATACCGCACTCGGGCCGGTGGTCGCGCACTCGTTTCTTCGGGCCCGTCGGGCCTCGAAACAAAACCGTGGCTTGACCTGAAGTTCGATTGAGGTTGCACGATCTTCGACATGACGATCACAGCAGAGCGCGGACACGAGCGCTACGAGTACACGGACCTGCCCCGGCTGATGGGGTTGATGACCGGCGACGAGAAGCACGGGCCGGCGGCGACGTCCACGTTGGACGCGTTGTGGGTCCTCTACGACAGGGTGCTGCGGGTCGGACCGGAACGGATGGGCGATCCGGAGCGGGACCGGTTCCTGCTGTCCAAGGGGCACGGGCCGATGGCGTACTACGCCGTGCTCGCCGCCAAGGGGTTCCTGCCCGTCGGGTGGCTGCCGGACTTCGGCTCGTTCGACTCGCCGCTGGGGCACCACCCCGACCGCGTCCTGGTGCCGGGTGCCGAGATCGGCAGCGGGTCGCTCGGGCACGGGCTGCCGATCGCCGTCGGGACGGCGCTGGGACTGCGCGCGCAGGGGCTCGACGAGCCGCACGTCTGGGTGCTGATCGGCGACGCGGAACTGGACGAGGGCAGCAACCACGAGGCGATCGCGTACGCCGGACCGGCCGGACTCGACCGGCTGCACACCCTCGTGATCGACAACTCCTCCGCGAGCCATGCCCGGCCCGGCGGGATCGCGGCCCGCTTCGAGGCCGCGGGCTGGTCCGCGGCGACCGTCGACGGCCGGGACCACGAAGCGCTGTACGCCGCCTTCACCGCGCCCCATCCGGGCCGCCCCCGCGTGGTCATCGCCCGGGTCGAACCGAAGTTCGCCTGAGGTCCGCCGCTCCACCCCTCCGCCGACCGACTTCGTCCGGCCCTCGACATCCTGCACACCACCCTTTGGAAGGACACGCCATCCCATGGACACCATGCGCGACCGTTTCGCCCCCGTCGTCACACGCCTCCTCGACGAGGACCCTCGGGTCGCGGTCGTCCTCGCCGAGATCGGCAAGGACGGTTTCGCCGAGGCGATGCGCAAGCATCCGGAGCGGGTGATCAACGTCGGCATTCGCGAACAACTCCTCATCGGGACCGGCGCGGGTCTGGCGCTGACCGGGCTGCGGCCCGTCATGCACACCTTCGCGAGCTTCCTCGTGGAGCGGCCCTTCGAACAGGTCAAGCTGGACCTCGGACACCAGAACGCGGGCGCGGTGCTCGTCAGCGCCGCCGCTTCCTTCGACTGGCCCGCCGGGGGCTTCACGCACATGGCGCCCGGCGATGTGGCCCTCCTCGACACGCTGGACGGCTGGACCGTGCATGTTCCGGGCCACCCGGACGAGGCCGAGACACTGCTTCGGCACGCGGTCGCCGCCGGCGACGACAAGGTGTACGTGCGACTGTCCGTGCAGTCCAACGCGCATGGGCTCGACGTCGACGGCGCCCGGTTCCTCACCGTGCGCGAGGGACGTGCCGGTGTGGTCGTCGCCGTGGGTCCGATGCTCGACTCCGTGCTGGAGGCCACGGAGGGACTCGACGTCACCGTGCTGTACGCGACGACCATCCGCCCCTTCGACGCGGCCGCGCTGCGCCGGGCCACCGAGACGGCGGGTGCCGAGGTCGTCCTCGTCGAGCCGTACTTGGCCGGCACGTCGATCGCCGCCGCCAACGACGCGCTCGCCGATGTGCCCCACCGGGTCCTCGGCCTCGGCGTGGGCCGCCGTGAGCTGCGCCGGTACGGGCGCATCGACGAGCACATGACCGCGCACGGACTCGACGCCGCGTCGCTGCGGACGCGGATCGACGGCTTCCTGGGGGCGGGGGTTCAGGTCTGACCGGGAGGTGCGACGGTGCGGCGGACGGGGCTCGACGACCCGGTGGCTCGGTCCGGGCCGGTAGCGCACCGACCACGACGTCCGGGTTTTCAGTCGGCTGCCGGAAGCCCCAAGTCCGGGTAGGACTCGAGCAGTCGGGGCGGGGCCGCCTGGCGCCAGGAGTCGGCGAGGATGTCACGGAGTTCGCCCTCGTCCTCCAGGGCCGCGAGGCGGACCCGGACCCAGGCGAAGCCCGCCTCGTGGTCGGCGATCCAGAACTTGCGCGGCTCGGCCAGGGCCAGCTCGTCGCGCTCCTCCTTCGGGCAGCGCACGGCGATGGAGGTCTCCTCCTCGGGCAGCGTGGCGAACATCTTCCCCGCGACCCGGAAGGTGGGCATGCTCCAGGCGACCTTCTCCACCGTGTCCGGCAGGGAGAGGGCAATACGGCGTACGTCTTCGGCATCCGGCATGAGACGCACCGTAGCCAATGCCACTGACAATCACCCGCCGAGCACGGCCCCGGCATTCACCTGGGGCTCTTCACGAAGGACAACGGGCGACGGACGACGGGCGACGCCCGCGCGACTGAGGCCCGTTCGGTCGTTCAGGCGCCGGGCGGGCCCACCTGCTTGTAGAAGATCGTCGTCGGACGCAGTACGCCGGTGGGTGTGGCCGCGTAGTCGGGGATCGCACCGATCCGGGTCCAGCCCGCGGTGCGGTAGAGGGTTTCGGCGGGGCTGTCGGTCTCGGTGTCCAGGTGCAGGAGCGTCACGCCCGCCGCGGCGGCCGCGTGTTCGGCGGTGGTCAGAAGCGTGCGGCCGAGGCCTTGTCCACGGCCGTCCCGGTGCACCATCAGCTTCACGATCTCGGCGCGGTGGCGGCTGTTGGGCTTGTCCGGGAAGGCGAGACCGACAGTGCCGATCACACGGTCCGCCGCGTCCCGTGCCACCCACACGGCGAGCCGGCCGCCGGACACCGCGTCCGCGCGCTCCGCCCACCAGCCGGCTGCCTCCGCACGGTCGAGCGGGGCGAGGAACCCGATCGAGGCTCCGCCGTGCACGGTGTCGGTCAGCAGCTCCGCCAACTCGTCGACAGACGAGAGGAGTTGGGCGGCACTCAACCGGGAGACGGTACTCACGGCAGCACCACCGCCAGCACGTACCGCGCGTCCTGCGGACCCGGGCACCGGAACCGTGTCGGGCCCCAGACCCGCAGCCGCAGACAGTCGCCCGCCCCGAGGCGGTGCTCGACATCCTGTGCCGTCACGTCGAGCGCTCCGTCGAGGACCCAGATGTGCTGCTCCAGGCCGGGCACGGGCGGGCGGTCGTACGCGATGTCGGCGCCGGCCGTGAGCCGCCCTTCGACTAGTTCGCCGCGCAACCCCGCGTGCGGCGGCGACACCGATCGTCGTACGAAGCCGGAGGCCTGGTCCTCCCAGACCGGCTGGTCGGGCGCGCGGACGAGCAGGGCGGGCTCCGCCTCGACCTCGCTGAGGAGCTGCGACATGGTCCGCCCATACACCCCGCACAGGCGGTTCAGGAGCGCCGCGGTGGGGCTGATCTCCGCGCGCTCGGCCCGGGAGAGCGTCGAGCGGCTGATCCCGCTGCGCTCCGCCAACTCCCCCAGCGACCAGCCCTGTTCGGCCCGCAACTCGGCCAGCCGGACACCGAGCCGGGCATCGAGGGCACCATCTTCACCGTTTCCCATATCGGGGATGCTATCCCGAATATGGGAAACGGTGAAGATGGTCATTCAATGACCGCGGCCTCCGTCAGCGCCTCCAGCACCGGCCTGATCAGCGGATGGCCCTCCGCGCCGCGCCGTACGGCCGCGAACACCCGGCGTGTGGGCGCGATTCCGTCGACAGGGCGTACGACCACACCCGTGAGCTCCATGCCACGCAGGGCGGAGCGCGGCACCAGGGCGACGCCGGCGTCGGCCGAGGCGAGGGCGACGACCGCGCGGAAGTCGTCCGAGGAGTGCTCCAGGCGAGGCTGGAATCCGGCGTTCTCGCAGGCCAGGACGACGACGTCATGGCAGGGGTTGCCGGGATAGGGGCCGATCCACGGGTCCTTGGCCAGTTCGGCGAGGGGGACCTCGGGGGCGTCGGCCAGCCGATGGGTGACCGGGACGACCGCGTCAAAGGGCTCGGCGTACAGCGATATGTGGCTGAGGCGGGGGTCGTCCGCGTCCGGGGCGCCCCGGTACTCGACGGCGACCGCGATGTCGACCTGCCGGTCCAGCACCATCGGCAGGCTGGCGTCCCCCTCGGCGTCCTGCACGCGGACGCGGATACCGGGAGCGGTGACGGCGAGGCGGGCCAGCGCGGGCGCCACGACCAGACCGATGCCGGTGGCGAAGGAGGCGACGGTGACGGTGCCCGCCGAGCCCGAGCTGTACGCGGCCAACTCCGCCTCGGCGCGCTCCAGTTGGGCGAGCACCGCGTTGGTGTGGCTGAGCAGGATCTCGCCGGCCGGTGTCAGCCGTACGCCCTTCGCCCCGCGCTCCACGAGCCGGTGCCCCGTCTCCTGCTCCAGGGCGGTCAGCTGCTGGGAGACGGCCGAGGGCGTGAGATACAGCGCGGCGGCAGCCGCCGTCACCGTGCGGTGGTCGGCCACCGCACGGAGGATGTGGAGCCGCCGCGCTTCGATCATGCGAACGATTGTCGCACTATGTCCGGCCTGGTCAGCCCGCCAGTTCCGCCCGCGCCGCGACGAACGCGTCGACCGCGCGGTTCACGTCCGCCGTCGAGTGCGCGGCCGAAAGCTGCACGCGGATACGGGCCTGCCCCTGCGGGACCACCGGGTACGAGAACCCGATCACATACACGCCGCGCTCCAGGAGCAGCTCGGCCATGCGTCCGGCGACGGAAGCGTCACCGATCATGACCGGGGCGATCGCGTGGTCGCCGGGGAGGATGTCGAAGCCCTCCTCGGTCATCCGGGAGCGGAACAGCGCGGTGTTCTCGGCGAGCCGCTCGCGCAGGTCGCCGGCCGACTCCAGCAGGTCGAGGACCTTCAGCGAGGCCGCCGCAATGACCGGGGCAAGCGTGTTCGAGAAGAGGTACGGCCGCGAGCGCTGGCGCAGCAGGGCGACGATCTCGGCGCGGGCGGCGACGTAACCGCCGGAGGCGCCGCCGAGCGCCTTGCCGAGGGTGCCGGTGATGATGTCGACGCGATCCATGACGCCGTGCAGTTCGGGGGTGCCGCGGCCGCCGGGGCCGACGAAGCCGACGGCGTGCGAGTCGTCGACCATGACCATGGCGTCGTAGCGGTCGGCGAGGTCGCAGATCTCGCTCAGCGGCGCCACATAGCCGTCCATGGAGAACACGCCGTCGGTGACGATCAGACGGCGGCGCGCGCCGGACGCCTCCTTGAGCTGGGCCTCCAGGTCGGCCATGTCGCGGTTGGCGTAGCGGAAGCGGCGGGCCTTGGACAGCCGGATGCCGTCGATGATGGAGGCGTGGTTCAGGGCGTCGGAGATGACCGCGTCCTCGGCGCCGAGGAGGGTCTCGAAGACGCCGCCGTTGGCGTCGAAGCAGGAGGAGTAGAGGATCGTGTCCTCCTGGCCGAGGAACGCCGACAGCCGCGCCTCCAGCTCCTTGTGCACCTCCTGCGTACCGCAGATGAAGCGCACGGAGGCCATGCCGTAGCCCCAGCGGTCGAGTGCCTCGTGGGCCGCGGCGACGACCTCGGGGTGGTCGGCGAGACCGAGGTAGTTGTTCGCGCAGAAGTTGAGGACCTCACCGGGGCGGCCGCCCGCGGTGACGCTCACGGTGGCGGACTGCGGGGTGCCGATGACGCGCTCGGGCTTGTGCAGGCCGGCGGCGCGGATCTCGTCGAGGGTGGTGCGCAGATCGTCGCGTACGGAATCGAACATCATCAGTTCCTTAAAGAAGTCAGAGAAGTCTCAGGCGGCGAAGAGGTCTCAGACAGCCCAGTCGAGGATGACCTTGCCGCCGCGGCCGCTCGCCGCGTCGGCGAAGGCCGCCTCGAAGTCGCGGTAGCCGTACCGGCCGGTGATCACGGGGGCGAGGTCGAGGCCGCCCTCCAGGAGCACCGACATCGCGTACCAGGTCTCGAACATCTCGCGGCCGTAGATGCCCTTGATCGTGATCATGGAGGTGACGATCCGGGACCAGTCGACCGGGAACTCCTGCGACGGCAGGCCGAGCATCGCGATCCGCCCGCCGTGCGTCATGTTGGCGATCATGTCGCGCATCGCCTCCGGCCGCCCGGACATCTCCAGGCCGATGTCGAAGCCCTCGCGCAGCCCCAGCTCGCGCTGGCCGTCGGCGATGGTCGAGCCCGCGACGTTGAGGGCGAGGCTCACGCCGATCTTGCGGGCGAGTTCGAGGCGCTCCTCGCTGACGTCGGTGATGACGACGTTGCGGGCGCCCGCGTGCCGGGCCACCGCGGCGGCCATCAGGCCGATCGGGCCCGCACCGGTGATCAGTACGTCCTCGCCGACCAACGGGAAGGAGAGGGCGGTGTGCACGGCGTTGCCGAACGGGTCGAAGATCGCGGCGACATCGAGGTCGACGGGGACCCGGTGCACCCACACGTTGGCCGCGGGCAGGGCCACGTACTCGGCGAACGCGCCGTCGCGGCCGACGCCCAGGCCGACCGTGGCGCGGCACAGGTGGCGGCGCCCGGCCAGGCAGTTGCGGCACTTGCCGCACACGAGGTGGCCCTCGCCGCTGACCCGGTCGCCAATGTTGATGTCGGCGACGTCACGACCGGTCTCGACGACCTCGCCGACGAACTCGTGCCCGATGACGAGCGGCGTCGTGATGGCCTGCTGCGCCCACCCGTCCCAGTTGCGGATGTGCAGATCGGTGCCGCAGATCCCGGTCCTGAGGACCTTGATCAGTACGTCGCCGGGACCGATCTGCGGCTCCGGGACGTCCATGAGCCGGAGTCCGGGCTCCGCCTTCTCCTTGACCAGCGCCTTCAACGCTACGGCTCCTGTGGGTGAGGCCCGGGTCCGTGCATGCCGAAGGCACCCGTACCGGGGAGAGGGGTGGAATCGCGTAGCAATCTGCCGTACGGCGGTGCCCCTGGTCCATCGAGGATTTCTTAAGCGCCGCCGCAGCTTTCCTTCACGCCCCCTGTGCCGCGCGAGCGCACGGCGTCACCGCAAGGCCCGATTCCTCAGATGCCCCCGTGCTCCCGTCGCTCGATCTGCTCGACCAGTTCCGCCGCCAGCGCCTTGATGGTCTCCAGGCCCGACCTGCCCCAGGGGCGCGGCTCCATGTCGACGACGCAGACCGTGCCGAGTGCGATGCCGGTGTGGTCGATCAGCGGGGCGCCCAGGTACGAGCGGACGCCGATCTCGTCGACGAGGGGGTTCCCGGCGAAGCGCGGGTAGTCGCCGACATCCTCCAGGACCAACGCCCTGCGTCGGACGACCACATGGGGGCAGAAACCATATTCGCGGGCCATATGTCGTCCGGCCCCATACGTCGGCCCATACTCCGCGCCGCCCCCGTACTCCGCTCCGTCCGCCGTGGCCGTGACCGGCCTCAGACCCGCACCCGTTCCGTGCGGGGTGTGCAGACCCGCGAAGAACTGCCGTTCCTCGTCGATGAAGTTGACCATCGAGTACGGCACCGCGGCGACCTCCGCGAGCCGGTCCGCGAAGGCGTCGAAGGCCGGTTCCGCCCGCTCCCCCAGCCCCAGTCCGCGCAGCCGCCGCACCCGGGCGGGGGCGTCCTTGTCCTCCGGGGTCAGCAGCAGGCGACCGGCGGGACGCGGCGGGTCGTATCTCATGCGGCGGCTCCATGGCTCGGGGAGTTGGTCATATGTGGGCTCCGTGGGCAGGAGAGTCGGTCAGGTGTGGGCGCCGTGGCTCGGGGCGTGCGTCGGCGCGTGGGCGATCAGATGGCGGACCAGGGTGAGCAGGGTCTGTACGCCCGAGCTGGAGATCCGGGCGTCGCAGCGCACGATCGGGATGCCGGGGTCGAGGTCGATGGCGGCGCGCACCTCCTCGGGGTCGTAGCGGTACGAGCCGTCGAACTCGTTGATCGCCACGATGAATCCGAGGCCGCGCTGCTCGAAGAAGTCGACGGCCGCGAAGCAGTCCTCCAGGCGCCGGGTGTCGGCGAGGATCACCGCGCCGAGCGCCCCTTCGGAGAGTTCGTCCCACATGAACCAGAACCGCTCCTGCCCGGGCGTGCCGAACAGGTAGAGCACATGTTGCGGATCGAGGGTGATGCGGCCGAAGTCCATGGCCACCGTCGTCTCGACCTTGTTCTCGATGCCGTCGAGGCTGTCGGTCGCGGCGCTGACCGTGGTGAGCAGCTCCTCCGTGCTGAGCGGCGCGATCTCGCTCACCGCACCGACGAAGGTCGTCTTGCCGACTCCGAACCCTCCCGCCACCAAGATCTTCAGTGCGGTGGGGAAGGGGTCAGAGCTGTCGTCGTAGTCCATCGAGCACTGCCTCCAGAAGAGACCGGTCAGTGGGGTTGTGATCGAACGTGGGGGGCTTGGTGGTCAGCGCCCCGCAGTCGACGAGGTCGGACAGCAGCACCTTGGTGACCACCGCGGGCAGTTTCAGGTGTGCGGCGATCTCGGCGACCGAGATGGGTGCCCGGCACAGTTCGAGCGCCTGCGCGTGCTCGGGGCCGAGATAGCCGAGAGGGGTCGCCCCGGTGGCCATCACCTGTGACAGGAGGTCGAGCGCGGTCGTCGGCCGGGTCCGGCCATTGCTGACCGTGTAGGGGCGCACCAGGCGCCCCGCCGCATCGTCGAGCCAGGGCCCGTCGCCGGCCGCGGCCACGCTCAAGGCCTCATCGCCGAGGGTTCGACGGCGTGCTGCCGGGGCGCGGTCATCAGATACGGCCGGACGCTCTTGACCAGCATCGCCATCTCGTAGCCGAGCACCGCGGCGTCCGCCTCGCGGCCCGCGAGCACGGCGAGGCAGGTGCCGGAGCCCGCCGTGGAGACGAACAGCAGCATCGAGTCGAGTTCGACGACGACCTGGCGGACGTCGCCGCCGTCCCCGAAGCGGACGCCCGCGCTGCGGCCGAGGGAGTAGAGGCCGGAGGCCAGCGCCGCCATGTGGTCGGCGCTGTCCGTGTCGAGGCCGTGGACCGACTTCACGAGTCCGTCGCAGGAGAGGAGCACCGCGCTCGTGGTGTGCGGTACACGCTGGACGAGGCCGCTCATCAGCCAGTCGAGATCGGATACATGGCCCGTCGGCACATCGCTCGCCATGGTGGATCGACTCCTTGGGGTACGAAGGTCTGCGGCAGCGGAAGAGGTGGGGGTCCGCGTGGGGTGGGGAATGGTCATCCGGCCGGTGTGCTCCCGTCGTGCCGGGCAGTGAGGTCGTGTCCGGGCGCGGGGGTCGATTCGCGTCGCCCCAGCGCTTCATGCGGGGCGGACGCGTGCGCCGTGTGTACGTCGCCGATGTGCGCCGCGCCCATGGGTGATCCCTCCACGGGCGACCCCGGCGCGGGCGATCCGTCCGTGGGTGGGCCGTCCATGTGCGACGCATCCATGTGCAGCCCGTCCATGTGCGAGCCGTCCATATGCGCCCGCCCCATGTGGGCTCCGCCCATGGGCGCTGGCTCCATGGGTGCCGCATCCATGAGCGTGCTCTCCGCACGGAGGGATTCCAGGTGCTGTGCCTCGGCGAGTCCGATGCCCCGCTGGAAAGCCGCCATCAGGCCCGGGTCGTGGCCGACGACTTCCTCCGAGTCCAGCCGGGGAACGGGTCCTTCGCGCAGTTGGGGTGCGATGTGCTCCTGGGCGCGCCGCCGGGGCAGTTGGGGCTTGCCCATGGTGCCGCGGACCGCTCCGTTGCGCGGCGTGGGCGGCACCGCCGCGTTGTCCGCCACGGCAGGCCGGTCGCCGGGCCGGATGCCGGGCACGGCCTCCGCCGGGTTGGGCCGCTCCAGATGGGCTCCGCGCATGGGGAGCGGCGCCGGGGCGCCACCGCTCCCGGCGCCGCTCCCGCTTGGTGCGGCGGACGGCGCCTGGTCACGCGGCACGTGAGCGTGCGGTGCCTGCCGCGGTACGGCTCGCCCGGCGCCGCGCCCCGACGCCGCGCCGGGCGCGGGCTGGGGACCGGTCCCGGGCGCGGGCGCCCCCGGGGTCACCTGCTCTCTCGCCTCCGGACGCCGGGTGCCACCGGCTTCGAGCGGTGGTGGCGACGGTACGGAGCCCAGCGCACCGGGCGCCCCCGGCTCCGTGCCCAACAGGCCCTGCGGTACGACGAGTACGGCCTGGATGCCGCCGTAGATATTGGTCTGGAGGCGGACGTGGATGCCGTGCCGCCGGGCGAGCTGGGAGACCACGAACAGGCCGATGCGGCCGTCCTGCAACAGGCTGGCGACGTTGACCTGGTCGGGGTCGGTCAGCAGCGCGTTCATCTTGCTCTGCTCGCCGACGGGCATGCCCAGGCCCCGGTCCTCGACCTCGATGGCGAGCCCGGAGGTGACGAGGTTGGCGCGCAGCAGCACCTGGGTGTGCGGGGCGGAGAACACCGTGGCGTTCTCGACGAGTTCGGCCAGCAGGTGGATGACGTCGGCGACGGCGTGGCCGCGCAGGGTGCCGTCGATCGGGGGCACCAGTTTGACCCGCGAGTACTGCTCGACCTCGGCGATCGCGGACCGCAGGACCTCGGTCATGGAGACCGGGTTGCTCCACTGGCGGCGCGAGACCGCGCCGCCGAGGACGGCGAGGTTCTCGGCGTGCCTGCGGATGCGGGTGGCGAGGTGGTCGACATGGAAGAGGCCCTTGAGCAGGTCCGGGTCCTCGATCTCGTTCTCCAGCTCGTCGAGAATCGAGATCTCGCGGTGCACGAGGGACTGGAGGCGCCGGGCGAGATTGACGAAAACCTCGACCTTCTGCTCGCTGCCCGCGTAGCTGGAGAGCTGCGCGGCCTGGACGACCGCGGTGACGGCACCGTCGTGAGCGTGCGCCATGTCGGCGGCGAGCAGTTCGAAGTCGTCGGCGTCGGTGGGGGGTTGGCGGCGCGCCTTGCGGGAGGGCGGGCTCTCGCCCCGGCGCAGTGCCTCGACGAGGGCGCGCAGGTCGGCCTCACTGCGGGCGCTGCCGCGGCGAAGGGCACCTACGCGCTCCCGTACGGACTTGGCGGCGCGGTCGGCGGCCACGGCTGCGATCAGGATGCCGGCCAGCGCCACCCCCAGGGCTCCGGCGAGCACGGCCCACAGGGTGAGGCTGGGCGGTGCGCCGGTGGAGCGGACGGTGAAGAGCACGGCCGCGCACGCGCTGAGGGCCACCGCGGTGGGTGGCATGATCGCGAGCCGTAGCAGTTGGGGGCGTATGTGGGTCTCGGGCAGCGAGGGAACAGCGCGGGCGACCGGTCGTCCGTGCCGTCCGCCCTCACGGCGGTCTGCGCGTGCGGCCGGTGCGCGAAGGTGAGACATCGTCGTCCTCGTACTGGTGCGTCGGGGGCATGGGGGCTCCCGCGGGTCTGCGCGACTCGGGCATGCGCCATCGCGGTGCCGGTCGAGAGAGCCGAAAAAATCGGCCCTGCGTCGCCCGACGGCAACTGACAGTAGTCGGCAACGCATCATGTGCGGTGGGCAGTTGACAAACTCCTACGAACAGCGTCCCGCTCTGGTATGAGCCCTCGCACGACAGACCGATAACCGGATCGGACAGACGTTCCCCTGGGGCAATGAACTGATCACAGCTGGTCAGAAGCGGTCATGAACAGACGGCGAGGGCCGAGGGGTCCTTCGCCCCTCGGCCCTCGCCGTCCACAGGTTCTGCCTCCGCACTCACCCGGCAGGAACGGCCTCCGGCTCGCCGGTGCCCTCCGCGACCTCGGCCCGGACATCACCCCGCGTGTCGGTCGCCACCGCGTCGAGGGCGGGCCAACCGCCCTTCGGGACGAGCGACACACCGCGCCACCAGGGCTCGGCCGGAACACTCTCGGCCGTGGGCTCGAAGGGCTCACCGGGTCGGGGCAGCGCGATCCGTGCCCCGGCCGCGCGCGCGGCCGCGATCGTGCCCTCGCCGGGTTCGGCCCACGGGTGCGGGGCCAGGTTGAAGGTCGCCCAGTGGATCGGCAGCATCACACCGGTGGGCTGCCCGCCCTGGAGGTCCAGGTGGGCGCGCATGCCCTCCTCGGGCGTCATGTGGATGTCGGGCCAGTACTCGCTGTACGCGCCGATCTGGATCATCGTGGCGTCGAACGGGCCGTGCTCCGCGCCGATGTCCTTGAAGCCCTCGAAGTAGCCGGTGTCGCCGCTGTGGTAGATCCGGTGCTCGTCGCCCTCGACCACCCAGGAGGCCCACAGCGTGTGCTGGGTGTTGCGCAGGCCCCGGCCGCAGAAGTGACGGGCGGGCGTCGCGGTCAGGGAGAGCCCCCCGACCTTGGTCGTCTCGTTCCAGTCCAGCTCGCGCAGGCGGTCCGCCGATACTCCCCAGTGCTCCAGGTGGGCGCCGACGCCGAGCGGCACCGCGAACACCGTGTCGGTGTCGGCCAGGGCCTTGATGCTGGGCAGGTCGAGGTGGTCGTAGTGGTCGTGCGAGATCACGACGACGTCGACCGGGCCGAGCGCGGCCAGCGGCAGCGGCACCGGGTGCAGCCGCTTGGGACCGGCGAAGTCGAACGGAGAACAGCGCTCTCCCCAGACCGGGTCGAAGAGCACACGGTGCCCGTCGATCTCGGCGAGCACGCTGGAATGCCCCATCCAGGTGAGCCGCAGCCCGCTCGGCGCGGGCTTCGCGAGGTCCGCGAGCGTCGTCGGATGCACCGGCACCGTGCCCGACGGCGTGCGGTGGACGCGCTCCTCCTTACGGAAGAAGACCTTGGCGAATTCGAGCATGGAACCGTCGGGCCGAATCCGGGCACCCTCCGGATTGACGAAGACACCGTCCGCGAAGTTCGGCGATCTGCGGATGCGCTCCAGGCGCGCACCGCTCGGATCCGCGCCGAAGGCGGCGGGCTGCAGCGCGCGGAGCCCGGAGCTCAACGTACGGAAACCGGTCACGGCACCTCCTGGTGGAGTCGGTCTGACACATGTACGGGTCGGACACATTTCATTATGGTCGCCCCCTCTGACAGCGCCGGGTCGAACGCGTCACAGGGGGATGTCCCCGGGAACGGGGGCACGGCCCATGGTCCAGGAGCGACACATCGCAGGCGGCCATGGCCCGTACCTCCCTAACCCCGCGGCGCACGGACTTCTTCCACATCGCGGATCGGTATGCGAAACGGCGCGTGCTCCCCCGCACCCCTACTGATGAGTGATTCAGTGCGTTGACAGCGCTCCGCCCACTTCCGATACTGACTGGCTATTCAGTAAAAGCGTGCCGGACCTGCCCCGTCGATCCGTCCTCACCTGGAGGCACCGTGTCCGACCTCCCCACCGAGCTGGTCCCGATCGGCGCGGAGCAGCGCGACATCGTGGAGCTGACGCGCACCTTCGCGCGGGAGGAGATCCGGCCCCGGGCGCGCAGCGTCGACGAGGCTGACATCGAGACGATGACGGCCCTGGCGACCACCGAGCCCGGCGGGGGTTCCGACGCCGCCTCCATCGTCGCCACCGCGCACCGCACCGGTGACGGCTACCGTCTCAACGGACAGAAGGCGTGGATCTCGAACGCGGGCGAGGCCGAGCAGTACGTCGTGGTCGCCAAGACCGACCCGACCCGCCGGTCCCGCGGCGTCTCCGCGTTCCTGCTGCGCAAGGACACCGAAGGTGTCTCCTTCGGTGAGCCGATGCGCAAGACGGGACAGCGAGCGATCGTCTGCAGGGAGTCTTTCTCCAGGACGCCCACGTCCCCGAGGGACAGAGGCTGGGAGCGGAAGGCGAGGGTTTCCACGGGCTGATGCGGACCTTCGACATCTCGCGCACGGTGCTGGGCGCGGCCGCGACCGGGGTGGCCCGTGCCGCCTACGAGTACGCGCGCGACCACGCCCGCGAGCGGCAGCAGTTCGGCAAGCCGGTCATCGAGCACCAGGCGGTGGCGTTCCGTCTCGCCGACATGCGCACGCGCGTGGAGCAGGCCCGGCTGATGACCTGGCGCGCCGCGAAACGCCTCGACGCCGGTCTCGACGCGACCGCCGAGGCGGCGATGGCCAAGCTGACGGCCTCGGAGACGGCCGCGCACTGCACCTGGGCGGCCGTCCAGACGCTCGGCGGCTCGGGATACTCCCGGGAGTTCCCCGTCGAGCAGTGGATGCGCGACGCGAAGCTGGAGGAGCCCGAGGAAGGCACCTCGGACATCATGCGGCTCCTGATCGCGCGGAGCATGTGATGGCCGACGCGGTGCTCACGGGCGGCGAGGCGCTCGTCCGGGCCCTCGCCGCACACGAGGTGACACGGACCTTCGGCATCCCCCAGCCCCACCCTGATCGTCGTACTCGAGGAGAGTCCATGACCGCCCCCCTGATGTCTCTCACGTGGACCGACCACGTCACCGGCCGCGAGGGGTTCCTGGTCGTCGACCGGCTCGTCCGGGGTGTGTCCAGCGGCGGGCTGCGGATGCGGGACGGCTGCAGGCTGGAGGAGGTCACGGGCCTGGCCCGCGGCATGACGATGAAGGAGGCCCTGCACTACAACCCCGAGGGCCGCTACATCCCGCTGGGCGGCGCCAAGGGCGGCATCGACTGCGACCCCCAGGACCCCGGGGCGTACGGCCTGCTGGTGCGCTATCTGCGCGCCATGCGCCCGTACATCGAGAACTTCTGGACCACCGGCGAGGACCTCGGCCTCACCCAGGACCTGGTCGACCGCGCCGCCGAGGAGGCGGGCCTCGTCTCGTCGATCCAGGCGGTGTACCCGCTGCTCGACGACGAGACGGCGGCCCGGCAGCGACTGGCGGACGCGTTCGCTCTCGACGTGGACGGGATCGGGCTCGACGAGCTGGTCGGCGGCTGCGGTGTCGCCGAGTCGGTGCTCGCGGCCCTGGACCGGGCCGGGGTGCCGTACGCCGGGACGCGGGTCGCCGTGCAGGGTCTGGGCACCATGGGCGGGGCGACGGCACGTTTCCTCGCGCAGGCCGGGCTGGCGGTGGTGGCCGTCGCCGACATCAAGGGCACGATCGCCAATCCCGAGGGGCTCGACGTCGAGGCGCTGCTGGCCGCGCGGGACGCGTACGGGACGGTCGACCGCTCGGCGCTGCGCCCGGCCGACCGCGAACTGCCCGGCGACGCCTGGCTGTCCGCCGCCGACGCCGAGGTGCTGGTGCCCGCCGCCGTCTCGTACGCGATCGACACCGTGAACCAGCGGGAGATCACGGCCCGTTGGATCGTCGAGGCGGCCAACATGCCGGTTCTGCCGGAGGCGGAGCAGCTGCTGGCCGCGCGCGGAGTCATCGTCCTGCCGGACGTCGTGGTCAACTCCGGGACGAACGCCTGGTGGTGGTGGACGCTGTTCGGCGACATCGGTGCGGACGCGGACGAGGCGTTCGCGTACACCCGCCGCTCGATGCGCGCCCTGATCGACCAGATGCTGGCCCGCGCCGAAGCCGAGGGGATGACGCCGAGGGCGGCCGCGCACGCCATCGTCGCCGACCGGCTGCCCGTGATCGCGGAGCGGTTCGGCTGGTACAGCTGACGGAGTCGGACGTCGCTCTCCATGACCCGCTGAGCACCGTGATCACCTCGGGCAGCGGTACCGCGGACGAAGTCGCCCTCGACGAACACGGGGTCCTCACGGAACCGTAGGGCGCCATTCCCTTCGGGGAATTGAGGCGCGGGCCGGACGGAAGCAGAGTTGGCGGTGCGCACACAGCGCAGCCCACACAGCGATGGGCAGCGCACGGAGCACCGAGCACCGTGCGTGCACCACCACGACACCCGGCCGACCCCACCCTCACGAGGAGCCTCATGCCCGCCGTCGACGCACAGGACCTGATCGAGCGCTACATCGGTGTCTGGAACGAACCCGACCCGGAGATCCGCCGCAAGACCGTCCACGAACTCTGGGCGGAGGACGGCCTGCACGCCCTACGGCCTCCCCAGGAGATGCACGACACGGCGGTGGGCCTCGGCTTCACCTCCGCCGTGCTGGAGGCCCGGGGCCACGAAGAGCTGCACGCGCGCGTGACGCGTGCCTACGACGAGTTCATCGCCCCGGGGACGTATGTCTTCAGGATTCAGGAGCCCGCCCAGCGGCTGCGTGATGTGGTCACGTTCCGCTGGGAGGCCTTCCACAACGAGGAGGGGCAAGCCACCGGCGGCGGCCGCGAGTTCCTCGTCCTCGACGAGGACGGCCGCATCACGGCCGACTACCAGTTCGTCGACTGACGCACGAGCCACCGCTTCATGGTGCTCGGGTCACGGGCGGACTCCTACGGCGACCGCTGTGTAGGGTTGCCGCGTGGCGAGAGTGCGGTTGAGCGTGGCGGAGCGGCGCGAGGAGTTGCTGCGGGCCGCCATCGAGCAGATCGAGGTGCGGGGCGTGGCGGCGGTGCGGATCGCCGACGTGGCCTCGGCTCTGGGGGTCAGCAACGCGCTGGTGCTGTACCACTTCTCGACCAAGGAGAAACTGGTCGCCGCCGCGTTCACGTACGCCGCCGAGGACGACCTCGCCCATCTGCGCAAGCTGCTCGGCCGCCGTACGTCGGCGCTGCGGCGGCTGCGGGCGGCCGTGCGCTGGTACGCGCCGACCGGGCAGGCCAAGGGCTGGCGCCTGTGGATCGAGGGCTGGGCGG
This sequence comes from Streptomyces sp. R21, assembly GCF_041051975.1. Taxonomy (GTDB): domain Bacteria; phylum Actinomycetota; class Actinomycetes; order Streptomycetales; family Streptomycetaceae; genus Streptomyces. The sequence goes on from NZ_CP163435.1 coordinate 1,713,009, forward strand.
CGGCGCTGCGCGAGCCCGTGCTGCGCGAGGTCACCCGCGATCTCGACAGGCAGTGGAAGGCCGCGATCGCGGAGGTGATCGCGGAAGGGGTCGCCGCCGGTGAGTTCCCGTGCCCGGATCCCGCCGTGGCGGCACTGCGGCTCACGGCGCTGCTGGACGGACTGGCCGTACAGATGACGGCGTACCCGGGCGCGGTGTCGCGGGCGCGGACCCAGGAGTGGGTCGACGAGGCGCTCGCGCGCGAACTGGGAGTCACTCGCGAGGTGTTGACGGCGACGGCGGCTACGGCGGCGACCACCACGACGCGCTGAGGTGCCGCCGTACGCCCCTGGCCTCGCGGCCCCCGCATCACGCACCGCCGGGACCACCGCAGCCGCCTCAGCGACCCGGTGGTCCCGGGGTTCAGGCGGTCCCGGCGGTCCCGAAGCCTCAGGCCACCGCCTCGATGCGCATCTTGATGTCGTCCGGCGACAAGGTGCCCTTCGCCGCGACGTGGTCCCCGGAGGACTCGCCGCGCAACCGCCGCCCGATCCACGGGACGAGGTACTCGCGCGCCCAGTGGATGTCGTCGCGCCGGACCTCCAACGTGCCGCGCGGCGGCAGCGGGGGCCAGGGCTGGTCCGGGTCGGCGGGTACTTCGAGGCCGAGGACCTGGCCGGCGCGGAGCGCGACCCGGGTGTGGCCCTCGGGCGACAGGTGCAGGCGGTCGCCGTCCCAGGCGCGCCGGTCCTGAACCGTCTTCAGCGACCACAGGTCGAGGACCGGGCAGCCGTACCGGTCGGCGATGGCGCGCACATGCCCGTTGTACGTGGCGATCTTGCCGCGCAGATGCTTCAGCACCGGGACGGTACGCGTGTCGAAGCCGGTGGTCACCAGGACGGTGCCGACGGCGGAGGTGAGGTCGGCGACCGCGCGCTCGAAGCGCTCCGCGACCTCGTCGGGGTCGGTGCCGGGACGGATGATGTCGTTGCCGCCCGCGCAGAAGGAGACCAGGTCCGGGGCGAGTTCCTTGGCCCGCCCCAGTTGGTCCTCGACGATCTGGTCGAGGAGCTTTCCGCGTACGGCAAGGTTGGTGTAGTTGAAGTCGCCTTCGGGCCGCCGGTCCGCGAGAAGCACCGCGAACCGGTCGGCCCACCCGACGAAGGCCCCGTCGGGGCCGGGATCGCCGACGCCTTCGGTGAAGCTGTCCCCCACCGCCACGTACGACCCGATCACTGATCTGTTGTCATTCTTCGAATCGTCTGCCACATCGGCCCATGATTCACCTTGGGATGTGAGCTACGCGACCGTAGGAAGGGGTTGACGTGCGGTGAGATAGGCCACTCGTCAAGTATTGGTCAACTTTGGAATAAGGGTCTGATCAAGGGCGTTGAGGCAGCCGCCACACCCGGAAGTCCCTGATCCGGAAGTGGCTCCATGTGGTCCGGAACCCGAAGTGCCCGCTCGTGTACGGCTCCGGGTCGGTGTAGTCGAACACGAGCCGCCCGTTGTCCCACCACTGGACGGCCGAGCCGTCGGAGACGATCCGGACGCGGTTCGGCTCGCCCGCGGTCAGCAGCGGCTGCGTGTAGTCGTAGATCAGCGGGCGGACACCCGCCTCACCCACGTACCGGCGCAGTCGGGTCGTGGTGTTGGTGTTGGCGCCGTAGCCGACGTAGTACGTCTTGAGGTAGTCGTACTCCGCGAGTGCGCCGCCGCGCGCGGTGGCGAAGAGGTCGTCCGGGGAGCGGACGTCGACGGCGTTCCAGAAGCTGTTGAGGTCGGAGACCCGGTCGTTCACGCCGCCCGCGGAGACCGGCGTGGCGGTGTACTCGATGACGTACGGGCCTTCCAGCCGCTGCTTGAACCAGACCGTCGCGCCGGCGGGCACGTCGACCTCGAGGGTTCCCCGTGCGGCGGCGACCGTGCCGCCCTTCTCCAGCTCCACGGCCCACTGACCGAGCCCGTGGCGGAAGTCGTCATGAGCGATCAGCCGTCCCCTGCGTTGCAGGGGTGCGGCGGTGGCCGTCACCGGGGCGAGCGCGGCCAGGGCCGCCCCGGCGGCCAGTGCTCCGAAGGCTCTACGCGTGGTCGTCATGGGAAGCGGCTCCTTCAGCAGGGATACGGGGTGTGGTGATCGCCGGCTTCGGCACGCGCCGGGTCTCGGTGCCGAGGTAGAAGTCCGTGTACGTCGACTGGAGATAGCCGCGCACGGTCCAGCCGAGCCGGTACTCGGGGTTCTGGGCGAGCGTGTAGATCCGCGTCGGCGTCGGCTCGGTGCTGGTGTAGAGGCGCAGCGCGCTGTGGTCGTCGGTCTCGGCGAGGATCTCCTCGCGCCAGTCGCCGACGATGTCGCCGTAGAAGGGGGTGGCGTTGCGGGCGCCGGAGACGACACCGGACGGGTCGAAGACCCTCGTGCTCGTCTCGGTCGCCGGGTCCCATTTCTCGACGTGGGTGTAGTCGAGGAGTTCGGAACCCTTGTCGCCGTCCCACCAGATGCGGAAGTTGACGCTGGGCGTGGTCGTGGAGACCTTGCCGTCCTGGACGTTGCGGACGCCCGCGCCGGGAGCGGTGACGTCGGCGGTGGAGGTCCAGTACTCGTAGCCCGGGTGGGCCGGGTCGATGTCGGCGGCGGTGCCCCGGCCGACGTCGAGGGCCTCGTCGCTCTCCGGGTTCGCCGGGTGCACCCCGGTCGTCAGGCGCTCGCCGGTGTCGGCGTCGTAGTAGTACCAGGGGAAGTCGGACACGATGCCCAGCTCGGACTGCTGGATCGCGAAGCCTTCCAGGCCGGGCCGGTCGGGGTCGAGGTCGGCGATGTCGAAGCGGTCGCCGTGGATGGCGCCGTCGACGACATAGCGCAGGGTGCCGTCACTGTTCACGACGTAGTTGCCGTCGGCGATCTCGTCCTTGCCGTCCTGGTCGACGTCGACGGTGCGGATCTGGTGGAAGCTCGTGGCGGGACTGCCGTCGGGCACCACGTACTTCCAACGCGGCTTGAGATCCGTGCCGTTGAAGTCCCAGGTCTGGAAGAGCTTGCGGAAGGCGCCGCGCTTGGCGCCTACCCGGGTGACCAGCTTCGTGACGAGGCTGGGGTGTACGCCGTCGAGGTAGGCGATCCCGAAGTGCCCGCCCGAGGGGCCGTCGGCGACGAAGTCGTCGGGGACGGGCTGTCGGGTGCGCTCGACGCCCGTCGCGCCGTCGATCACCGAAATGAACTGGTTCGCGGGCGAGTTGGCGGCGACCTGCGCACCGTCCGCGAAGGTGGTCCCGTTCGCCGTGTGCACCAGCACCTCGGACCTGCCGTCTCCGTCGAGGTCGTACACGGTGACGTTGTCGTCGTTGCGGTAGCCGCCGATCGCGGTCGACCCGCTGATCGCGGCGGGCGCCGGGTCGTTGGCACCGTTCCCGGGGACCTGGGTGTACGAGCCGGGGCCGAGGTCGACGCGCCACAGACGCTCTCCGGTGAGGGTGTAAGCCTCCAGGAGGTCGGGCTTGTCCCGGGTCCGGGAGAGGCGGCTGACGACGAGTTCGTAGCGGCCGTCACCGTCGAGGTCACCCGGCCAGGCGTGCTGCACGGTGTAGCCGTCGGCGGCTGCGAGCGGGATCTCCGCGTAGCCCGTGGCGAAGTTGAGCGCGGCGCCGTGCGTAGCCGAACTCGGCTTCTGCTCATGGCCGTTGACGACAGCCCGCACGGTGTAGGTGCCCGTGCCGGAGCTGTTGTCCTGGTAGGTGGTCGACTTGATGACCGGCGTACGGTTCAACCGGCGCCCGTCCTTGTAGACGTTGAAGGCGATGGCGTTGCCGTAGGTGGCGTACTCCGTGCCGAGCAGGCGCCAGCTGAGGAAGGTGCCGTCCCCCGAGGGGACGGCGACCAGTCCGCGGTCGAGGTTCTCCACGACGCGCCGCGCCTGCGGTGCGTCGGCCTCGGACGGCGCGGCGAGCAGCCCGGCCAGCAGGACCGCGGCGGTCACGGCGCCGAGTCTTCGGGGTCTCACGGTTCAGTGCTCCTTGTCGAGGATGAGGGCGGCGAGGCGGTCGGCCACCTTGCGATGGCCCTGTGTGTTCGGGTGGACGGTGCCGTTGAAGTCGCCGTCCTCCAGGGACAGCCATCCGGTGGTGTCGACGAACTCCACGGCGGAGTCGGCGAGTTGGTCCACGACGGCCGCGATGTCGTCGGCGTGGGTGCCGTTGAAGGGGCGCAGGGCGAGGATGCGGGCGTGCGGGGCGGCGGATCTCAGCTCTTCGAGGTAGGAGCGGTAGGCCGACCGGAAGTCGTCGGCCGCGGACGCCGCGTCGTTCGTGCCCTGGTTGACCACGATCACATCGGCGCGGCGGTCCGAATCCGCCCTGGAATCGGCGTAGTTCCAGCCGTAGGCGTCCTTGGCAGCCGGCACTCCCCCGTTTCCGGTCTGGACCACACCCTGCCTGCCGAAACCGACCTGGGTGAGGGAGGCGCCCAGCCGGTCCGCGACCAGGGTCGGGTAGGCGGCCGTACCGTCGGCGCAGTCGGAGGTGTTGACCTCGCACAAGGCCATGACTCCCTGGGTGATGGAGTCGCCGTAGAACGCCAACCGCCGTGTGGGCGACCGGTGTTCGGGGAGCAGGCGGCCACCCTGGTCGAGCCGCAGCCCGGTGAACACGACTCCCGTCTCCAGGGGAGGAGTCCAGCGGTTGGCCCGCGAGAAGACGTCCTTCACGGAGATCTCGACGGTGTGCGGCCCCCGTCCCGGCGCGCCGATGCCGATGTTGCCCCGGTCGACGGCGTACAGCTGCCTCGGTCCGCCGTCGACCGACACGTAGATCTGCGCGGGCACGGTGATCGACGCGACGTCGAAGAGGGCGTGCACGCCCCCGCCGGTGAAGCGGAAGCGCAGCCGGGAGCCGGAGTTGACTGTGGTCGCGGCCTCGGGCGTACGCCCCCAGTGCCCCTCGTAGGCGAGGCGTCTGTCGTCGGGGCGTACGACGTTCGGGCGGCCGGACGCGAAAACGGGCGGCGCACCGGGCAGGACCAGGGCGGCGGCTGTGGCGGTGACCAGCAGACGTCTCATGACGGGATCCGGTCTCCGATCAGCGCCAGGTTCTGGATCGCCGCGAGTGCCCACTGCGCCGAGGAGTTGGTGGAGATCCAGGGAATCTCCTCCGTGGTGCGCAGCACGGCCGGGGTCTTGATGGTGACCCGCGACCAGTCGTTGGACGGGAAATAGGTGTCGCTGCCGGTGTAGAACTCGTTCCAGGCGCGCTTGGCGAGCGTCGGGTCGTCCTTGCGCTGGGCTGCGTAGGCGGTGATCCGGGAGTGTGCGGCGGGCAGCGCGGACTTCCAGGTCGAGCCCGTCAGCGCCGTCTTCTCGGCGTTCGTGCCGTTGTAGTACTGGGCGTACTTCAGCCAGGCGTCGGCGAATTGGGGTTCGTCGTCGCCGAGCAGCGAGACGATCTCGCTGTTGGTCTCGACGAGACCGAAGACGGCGGACAGGTGGGAGACGCTGACACTCCTGTCCGTGGTGACCGTGAACTTGCCGGTGTCGGCGTCGAGAAGGCCCGTCCCGGTGAAGAAGCCGTTCGGCTGCGCGGCGATGGTCCGTAGTGAATTGACCAGCTTGGTCCTGGCCTTCTCCCAGTGCGGGCCGCGGCGCTCCCACTCCGTGAGCCAGGCCGCCGACAACCCGCCCCAGTCGGTGCCGAATCCGACGGACAGCGCGTGCCGGTCGCCGGGGGTGTAGCCGTCCGTGCGGACCTTGCGCTGCGGGTCGACCTCCAGGAACGTCAGCTCCACGTCGACGAGTTCACTCAACAGGTCGCCGGTGCGCTCGTCGCCGGTGAGGAAGTAGTAGAAGCGGCGGTTGGCGGCCGTAGAGATGCGGACCTGCTTGGCGCTGTCCGCGTAGTGCTGCACGCCGTGCCGGGTGCCGAGACCGGCCCACTTGCCGAGGTGGTAGACGTCGACCTCGCCGGTGTGCCGGGTCATCGCCTCCGCGAACCGGAAGACTTCCGCCGATCCGGTGCGCAGGAAGTGGTACCAGAGCCAGAGGTCGGTGCCCAGTTCGGAGTTGTCCCAGGCGAAGCCGCCGACGTCGTAGCGCCAGACGTGCCGGTCGTTGTCGTAGGTGTGCTGCACGTCGCCGTAGTCGAGGAAGCCGTACCAGCGGCGGTCCTCGCGCTGGTCACGGTAGTAGGCGAACAGGTCGTCGAGGTGGTCCTCGATGACCTTGCGGGGCGCGTTCGAGCGGTCGACCGGCGCCCAGTCGCCGAAGATCCCTGCGGAGTGCAGGCGTTCGGGGCTCGCGGTCAGCAGCGGCGGGGTCGCGACGGCCGCTGCCTGCGCGGCCAGGTCGGCGGCGCTCGGGGTCTTCTGAAGGGCCCAGAACGTCAACTCGCTGGTACGGGCGATCCCGTAGGGCGTGCCGAAGCCCGGCTCGTAGTCCTCGTAGGTGATCTCCAGGCCCTCGGACTGCTTCGCGTACGTGTCCTGGCCCAGGCCATCGTGGTAGAAGCGCAGGTCGAGCGGCGGCGCCTCGGGCGAGTAGAGCCAGAGAGTGACCTCGGCGGCCTCGGAAGCCGCGCCGCGGATGTCGAGCTGCGTGGGGTGACGCTGCCAGAAGTCCCGCAGGCCGAAGGAGAGTCCGCCGCTCGCGCCGCCGACGTAGCCGAAGCCACCGGCCCGTCGTCCGGCGGCGGCCTGGATCCAGCCGTGCCCGGCCTTGGTGCGCTTGCGGATCGCGTAGCCGTCCGCCGTGGGCTGGGTGAGCGTGAAGTCGCCCCACTGCGGGATGTAGGCGAGGCGACTGGACACGCGGGTGTCCCAGGTCGCGGTGTCGGGCAGCCTCTCGCCCGCGATCTGCGCGCTGCGCACCGCCTCGCCGGGGTCGCGGCGCAGCCCGGTGATGCCCTGGACGGCCTCGCTGAAGAGGCCACCCGCCGCGTCGGCGAGGCGTACATGCCGGTCGTACGCCGCGTCGCTCAGCGGCACGGTGAAGCGGACGCCGAGCCCGCGCAGGAAGTCCCCGTCGTCCTTGCCGGGCTCCTGCTTGCCGTCCCAGACGAAGGTGTGCACGAGCCGGAAGGACTCGGCCCCGGCGTGGAAGGAGAAGCGCAGCACGAAGGGCAGCCAGCCGCGGCTGGCGCGCCGGTGGCGGCCCTCGACGCGTACGACGGCGCGCACCGGCCCGTCCTGTTCGACCTCGGTCCTCTCGATCCGCCCGGTGAAGTCCTCGGCCGCGACGCCGTCACGGAGCGAGCCCTGCCGTAGGGCGACCAGCCGTCCGCCACGGGCGATCTCGGCCGAGCCGCGCCGGACGCTGCGCACCACGGTGTCGGAGCCCTTCGTGCCGAACACCGCCGTGATGACACCGGTCGACACCTCGATACGACCGCCGGTCCGCGTGACGGTGACCTTCTGGGCGGGGGCGGCGGGGGTGCCCGCGGCCAGCCGGTACGTCTCCGAGGTGGGCGCGCCTGGTGCGATGGCGTGGGCGGTCCACTTCACCGAGCCGTCGGGCCAGTGGCCGGTGACCCAGCTCTGCAGGGGGACGTCGTCGCCGGAGGAGGTGGTCAGCCGGAACGCCTGGTCGGGCCGGTAGGTGCCGCGGGCCCAGGGCACGCCCCAGGTGGTCCCGGCGTGGGCGGCGGGCGCGGAGCCTTCCAGCCAGTGCAGCTCAGTGTCACCCCCGGCGTCCGTGGCGGCGGAGGCGCTTCGGGACAGGGCCCAGGAGAAGGGGGTGGCGGCGGCCGCGGCTGCGGCGCCCTTGATGACAGCGCGTCGTCGGACGCCGGGCACGGGGACCTCCATAAGCATAGAAAGCGCTTGCGGAGATCACTGTGGCCTCACTGTCGCACGGCTGTCGATACATCGGACGCCCATGCCACAAGACCGCAATGTGCCGATCATGAACGGCACAGGAAAGGCCCATCAAGAACCGCGCGGGCAAGGCCGGTTACGAACCGAACGGGGGAACACCGAAGGCCGGGCCCCGGGGATCGTGGGGTCCGGCCTTCGGAGGCGAGGAGCAGGCGGGCGTCAGCCGACGGCCACGCCATGCGAGCGGAGGTACGCCACGGGGTCCACGTCCGAGCCGTAGTTCGGCGTGGTGCGGATCTCGAAGTGCAGGTGCGGGCCGGTGACGTTGCCGGTCGCGCCCGAGAGGCCGAGCTGCTGGCCCTCGGTCACGGTCTGGCCCGCCGAGACGGAGAGCTGCGACATGTGGGCGTACTGGCTGTACTGGCCGTCGGCGTGCTGGATGACGACCTCGTTGCCGTAGGCGCCGTCGTAGGCGGCCGAGACGACGGTGCCCGCGGCGATGGCCTTGATGGTGGTGCCGGTCGGCACCACGAAGTCCACGCCGGTGTGGTAGCCGCTGGACCACATGCTGCCGGCGACCTTGTAGCCGGTGCCGACGGTGGCACCGGAGACGGGCAGGCCGTAGCCGGAGCTGCTGGCCGTGTCGGCGGACTGAGTGGTCTTGGAACCGGTCGTCTGCGCGGCCGTCGACTTGGTCGTCTGCGTGCGCTTGCCGGACGACTGGGTGGCGGCGGTCGCGGCCTTCTTGCCGATCGTCAGCTTCAGGCCCGGGTGGATCAGCGAGGGGTCGCTGCCGACGGCCGTGCGGTTGTCGGAGTAGAGCTTCTTCCAGCCCCCGGTGACGTTCTGCTCGTCGGCGATCTTCGAGAGGTAGTCACCGGCCCGCACCGAGTAGGTCTTCGTGCCGGCCTTCTGGACGGCGGTCGGAGCGGCGGTGGAGGCCTTTTCCGAGACGTTCTGCGCGACGTTCTCGGCGGTCTTCTCGGGAACCGTCGAAACGGCGGCCGCGGGGGTGGCGGCGTGGGCACCCGTGGCCCCCATCAGAGGCAGCGCCAGCGCGGCGCCACCGGTTCCGGCGACGGCGATCGAGCGAGTGAAACGCTGGGACTTGGGACGGCGGTGCTTACCCTTCGCGGGCATGGCGTTTTCCTCTCCGGCGCCTGCGAGGTGAGCTGTCGGGTGCGGACTGGAGATGCCCGGCCACGCTCTCGCGCGGCTTTACCCCTAGCCGTTCCGGAGACCGGAACAGGCGTTCTACCTGTGGGTCCCCCGCTCCTGCCGTGTACGGGTGAGTGTGCGGATTCCGGGCGGCGGCAGGATTGGGCGTCCGTCCGGATTGGTGGCGAACGTAAGCGAAATGAGCGCAGTGGGACAAGCATTGAGTTTGCTGTGAACCACGCTTTCTTGATCCTTGTGGACAAACCCGGTGACGCTGCGTGGACTAAAGATCTCCGCAATTCTTTAAATCCCCTGAAAACAAAGGAGAATTACGTGAACATGACCACGACCCACTGTTACGACTATGACGCTGCTCACGCACCATGAGCCCAGGTAGCCCTATTCCAGGGCCAGTTGTAATGAAGGCTCTAATTCGGACAGAACAGTCACATGCGACGCAGTCGGATAACCGTCGCATCGAGGTCACCACGCAGCCCCGTCCGCAACCCGTGGTGCAGCAGCACCGCACCTCGGTGCACTTCGCCTGATTCGCGGCACTCGTACGCATCTGTCGGGTCGAGTCCGCGCAGCCGCAGCGGGGCAACGGGCTCGCCGTGGCGCTGCGCCTGGAGCCAGGCGAGGACCACGACCTCGTCACCGTGGACGTACTGCACCGCACTGAGCCCGCCCTCCGGCGGCCGCAGCCGGTAGAGGTCCCCGCGCTGCACGACGGGCCGGATCTCCTTGTAGAGCTCCACCCACTCCCGCGCCTCGTCGAGCTCCTCCTCGGTCCACTCGGTCAGGTCGCCGCCGACGCCGAGCACCCCGGCCATGGCGCTCACGAACCGGAAGCGCAGCGTGCTGACCCTGCCGTTGAGCTGCGTGTTCGGGCTGTCCGTGACCCAGGCGGCCATGACCCGGGCGGGATGGATCTGGCTGAAGCCGTGCTGGATGGCGAGCCGGTCGAGGGGGTCGGTGTTGTCCGAGGTCCACACCTGGTCGGTACGGGCCATGATGCCGAGGTCGATCCGGCCGCCACCGCCCGAGCAGGACTCGAAGGCGACTCCCGGGTGGGCGGCCCGCAGCCGGTCGAGCAGGGCGTACAGCGCGTGCACATGGTCGGTCCAGAGGCGCTGCGGGTAGGGCTCGCCGGGCCAGCCGGCGTCCGTGAAGCAACGGTTGAAGTCCCACTTCACGTAGTCGATCGGGGCACTGGAGAGCAGGCCGTCGAGCTGCTCCCACAGGTACTCCTGGACGTCCGGGCGCGCGAGGTTCAGTACGAGCTGATTGCGGTATTCGGTCCTGTTTCGGCCTGGCTGGAACTGCACCCAGTCGGGGTGTGCGCGGTACAGCTCGCTGTCCGGGTTGACCATCTCCGGCTCCACCCAGATCCCGAACCGCATGCCGAGCGCGTGCACATAGTCGCCGAGGGGCTTGAGGCCGCCGGGGAAGCGGTCCGGGTTGGGCGTCCAGTCGCCGAGTCCGGCCCGGTCGCTGGTGCGTGCCCCGAACCAGCCGTCGTCGACCACGAACAGCTCGACGCCGATCGCCGCGGCCCGGCGCGCGAGTGCCCCCTGCTGCTCCTCGGAGATGTCGAACTCCGTGGCCTCCCAGGAGTTGAAGAGCACCGGCCGGTCCCGGTCCGCATCCGGGATGACGTACGCGCGCTGGTACGCGTGCCAGGCCCGGCTGGCCCCACCGAAGCCGCCGTCGCTCCACAGCCCCGCGAAGACCGGCGTGGTGAAGGACTCCCCCGTCGCCAGGCGCAGCAGTCCCGAGTCGTCGTATCCGGCGCCGCCGGTGATCTGCACGCGCGCGTCCGGGAGTTGGGCGACCGAGATCCGCCACGAGCCGGACCAGCCGAGCGCGCACCCGTACACCTCGCCGCGTTCCTCGTTCGCGTCCTCGTCGAGCGCGACCCATGGCAGGTGCTGATGCCCGGTGTGCCCGCGGCGGCTGCCGATGACCTTCTCACCGTAGGTGAGGGGCGAGCGCACGAGCCGGGACTCGGCCGCCCACCGCCCGTGCAGCTGGGACAGCCGCCAGCCCTCGCGCTCGGGCAGCGTCCAGGTCGCGGAGTCGGCGCGCAGCAGTTCCACGGCCGGCCCCTCGTTGGCGAGGGTCACCCAGCGCTCCACGACGTCGCCGCGGGTGCGGTAGTGCAGCGTGATGCCGAGGCCGGCGTCGCTGAAGCGCAGCCGCAGTTCGTCGCCGTCGGCCGCGTCGGTTTCGTGGGCCTCGTCACTTTCGCAGGCCTCTTCGGTTTCGTAGGCCTCGAACCGCCACTCGGTGCCGCGCCGCTCGTCCGTGCGCACGGACAGCGCGGGGCGTACGAAGCGGGGGCCGCCCTCGACGGGATACTCCTCGTGGCCGTCGAGCGGGGACTCGAAGGGCCAGTACCGCGGCGCGGGCCGGGCGGCGAGCGCCTCGACGTCGGCGAGCGTGATCCGCGGACCCCAGTGCAGGTGCAGCAGCTCGTCGTGCTCGGTGAGCCGCAGTGCGTAACTGCTGGTCGGCCCGGAAAGCAGCCAGCTGCGGCCGTCGCCGCCGATCTCCAACATCAGGCCCCCACAGATCCGAACAGGTGCACTCAAGCACCAACATCATCGGCGCATAGTGCCCGGTGGGCAACGCCCTGTGGACAACTCATTGCCCCAGGAACCCATGTCGTATCGTCGAGAGCGCATCCGTCGGCCATCACCGGAGCCGCGTCGGCGGGGCGCAGTGGGAGGAGCCCCCGTGACGCAGCAGGTCCCGTCGACCGAGCCCGAACTGGCCGGAGTGCGCAACTTCCGGGACGTGGGCGGCCTGCCTACGGTGGACGGCCGGCGGGTGCGGCTGGGGGTGCTGTTCCGCAGCGGCCACCTCGCGCACGCGACCGAGGACGACGCCGCGTTCCTCACCTCCCTGGGACTGCACACGATCTTCGACTTCCGCAACGCGGCGGACCAGAAGCTGGAGGGTCCCGACGTCGAGCTGCCGGGCGTGCGCAATGTGAATCTGCCGCTGTCGGACCCTGCGGACGGCTCCGGGTTCTGGAAGATGGTCCGGGACGGCGAGATCGACCAGCTACGCGAGATCCTCGGCGACGGCAAGGCGGCGAACCGCATGATCGTCTCCTACCGCACGATCATCAAGGAGCGCACCGCCGAGCACTCCCAGGTGCTGCGCGCGCTGGCCGACGACAGCGCGCCCGCCCTGATGCACTGCGCGGCGGGCAAGGACCGCGCGGGCCTGTCGATAGCCGTGACGCTCCTCGCCCTGGGCGTCGAGCGCGAGGCGATCGTGGCGGACTACCTGGAGTCGAACGCGACCCACCGTCGCTACAAGGTGCACCGCAGCAGCACCTCCGCCGCCGCGTACTCCCCCGAGGTCATGGAGCTGCTCAGCCCGCTGTTCGACGCGCGCGCCGAGTACCTCACCGCCGCCTTCGAGACCATCGACCAGACCTGGGGCGACGTCGACACCTACCTGGAGACGGGGCTGGGTCTTACGCCGGAGCTGCGCGAGCGACTGCGCGAGCGCCTGCTCGACTGACGGCCGCCGAAGCCCACAGCCGTCGAAGCGGCCGCTACTGGTTGTGCGCGCCCAGCGTGAACAGCAGATAGACGAAGGCCGCGAAGATGTGGCCGACGGCGACGTAGATGATGAGCCGCACCCACAGGGCGCGCGGGAACTTCTCTTCCATGTCTCTCATGGCGTCTCTCCCGTCAGGGGACCGAGGCACAGCGCTGCGCTGGGACTCTGCAAAAGGGTGTGTACGAAGAGGAGCTCGGCCCCGTCACGGCCGTCGGCGGCGAGGCGGTGCGGGGTGAGCGAGTCGAAGTGCGCGCTGTCGCCCGGCGCGAGCACGTGCGCGGTGTCGCCGAGACGCAGCCGCAGCCGCCCCTTGAGGACGTACAGCCACTCCTCGCCGGGGTGCACACGCACGATGTCGCCCTGCGCCCCGTAGGGGACGTGCACGCGCAGGGCTTGCATCCCGCGTCCGGCGGCGCCGGCCGGCCAGTACGTCCAGCCGCCGGCCCGGGTCGGCTCCATGTCGGCGGCGCGCACCACGGCGTTCCGGTCGGCGACCGTCTCGCCGAGCAGCTCCGAGACGGTCGTACCGTAGATACGGGCGAGGGCAAGCAGCATCGGCAGCGAGGGCTGGCGCTGCCCGGTCTCCAGGCGCGAGAGGTGGGCGGGCGAGAGTCCGGCGGTGCGGGCCGCGGCCTCCAGGGTCAGCGAGGCGCGCCGGCGCAGCTCACGCAGCTGCGGTGCGACGGCGGGCAGCGCGGCGGACAGCTCGTCCTCGGCCGCCCTCGGATCGACAGGGGTCGTACCCTCGACAGAGGGCCTTCCCTCGGTGGGGCTCATACCGTCGATTCAGCCAGAGGCTTGCCTCCGCGGCAAATTTCTTGCCTCTGAGGCAAAGGCCTCCGGCGTCTCAGCGGTTCGCCACCGCCTGCTTCACCAAGGTCTTCCCGAAGTCCCACATCAGGCCGCCGCCACTGTGCGCGTCGTCCATCACCGCGGTGAACGCCTCGACGAAGCGGTCCACGTCCCCCTCGTCGACGACCAGCGGGGGAATCAGCTTGATCACTTCCAGGTGGTCGCCGGAGACCTGGGTGAGGATGCGGTGCCGCTGGAGCAGCGGGACGACGACCATCTGCGCGAACAGGCCCTTGCGCGCGGCCTGCAGCATGGTCCAACGGCTGCGCAGCTTCAGCGACTTGGGCCTCCCGAACTCGATGCCGATCATCAGGCCGCGGCCGCGGACGTCGCTCAGCAGCTCATAGGTGTCGATCAGCGCCGCGAGCCGGGACTTCAACTGGTCCCCCATGACGCGGGCGTTCGCCACGACCTGCTCGTTCTCCATGACCGACAGCACGGCGAGGCCGGCCGCCATGGCCTGGGCGTTCGCACCGAAGCTCGCCGAGTGGACGAGGACCCGGTCCATGGACGAGTAGACCTTCTTGAAGATCCAGTCCTTGCCCAGGGTCGCCCCGACGGGCACATAGCCCCCGGACAGCGCCTTGGCCACGCACACCAGGTCCGGCTCCACGCCGTCCTCGTGCTGGTAGGCGTAGAAGTCCCCGGTCCGGCCGAGCCCGGTCTGCACCTCGTCGGCGATGAGCAGCGCCTTGTGCCGGTGCAGCAACTCCTGGGCGGCGCGCAGATATCCGGGCGGCGTCTCGTGCACACCCTTGCCCTGGATGGGCTCGACGATGAGCGCGGCGACATCGCCCTTCTTCAACTCCCGTGCCAGGGTGTCGAGATCACCGAGGGGGACGGCCGTGTCGGGCAGCAGCGGGGCGAAGCCGTCGCGGAAGCCGTCCTCGCCGTTCACCGAGAGCGAGCCGGTGGTCAGCCCGTGGAAGGCGTGCGCGCAGTACAGGATGCGCGGCTTCCCGGTGGCGTACCGGGCGAACTTCAGCGCGGTCTCGACGGCCTCCGTCCCGCTGTTGCCGAAGAACACCCGGTCCAGGTGCGGGCTGTGGGCAAGCAGCCGCTCGGCGAGCAGGCCGGGCAGGGGCTGGCAGTCGAAGCGGGTGAGGTCGGCGAGCGAGGCGTCCAGGACGTCGTGCAGCGCCTGGCGGACGACGGGGTGATGGCGGCCCAGGCCCATCACCCCGAACCCCGCGAGCATGTCCAGGTAGTCGTTGCCGTCCGCGTCCCAGAAGTGTGTGCCCTCGGCCCGCTCGTAGACCTTGTCGAAGCCGATGGTGTGCAGCATGCGCGGGAGCTGGTGGTTCAGGTACTTGGCGTGCAGCTCGTAGCGCTCGGCTCCGCGTTCGGCGAGGAGTGCGCCGAGGTCGAACTCCCCCTTCTGAGCAGGGTCGGTCATTCCTTCTTCTCCTTGGACAGCTCTTCCTTGACGGCCAGCCCGGCGCTGATCCGCCCCGCGATCTCGACGGGCGTGAGCCCTATGTCGGCCAGCACCTCGCCCCGCTTGGCGTGCGCGAGGAACTGCTCCGGGATGCCGAACCGCCGTACGGGTACGTCGACTTCGGCGTCGCTCAGCGCCAGCGCGACCGCGGCGCCGACCCCGGCGGCCCGGCTGTTGTCCTCGACGACCGCGACCATGCGGTGCTCGGCGGCGAGGCCGGGCAGCGACGGGTCGACCGGCTTGACCCAGCGCGGGTCGACGATCGTGCAGCCGATGCCGCGGGCTTCGAGCAGCTCGGCGGCCTGGAGGCAGACCGGCGCCATGACGCCGACGGCGACGAGCAGCACCTCGGGACGCTCCCCGCGGTGCAGCACGTCCACCCCGCCCACGTGGTCGATCGCCGGAATCGACGGTCCCACCGACTCCTTGGGGAAGCGGATGAGGGTCGGCGCGTCGTCGACGGCGACCGCTTCGCGCAGCTGGGCCCGCAGCTGGTCGGCGTCGCGCGGCGCGGCGATCCTGAGGCCGGGCACCACCTGGAGGATCGACATGTCCCACATGCCGTTGTGCGAGGCGCCGTCGACGCCGGTGACGCCGGCCCGGTCCAGCACGAAGGTCACGCCGCAGCGGTGCAGCGCGACATCCATCAGGAGCTGGTCGAAGGCCCGGTTGAGGAAGGTCGCGTAGACGGCGACGACGGGATGCAGTCCGCCGGTGGCGAGGCCGGCCGCCGAGACCGTGGCGTGCTGTTCGGCGATGCCGACGTCCCACACCCGGTCGGGGAACTTCTCGGCGAACTTGCCGAGGCCCACCGGGTGCAGCATGGCCGCCGTGATCGCCACGACGTCCTCGCGCTCCGCCCCGATCGAGACGATCTCGTCGCCGAACACCGACGTCCAGGAAGGCCCGTTGGAGGGTGCCAGGGGCTCGCAGGTGAGCGGGTCCATCACGCCGACCGTGTGGAAGCGGTCCTCGTCGTGGGCGAGCGCGGGCTCGTAACCGCGCCCCTTCTCCGTCAGGCAGTGGATGAGCACGGGCCCGTGGAAGCGCTTCGCGCGCCGCAGCGCCGACTCCACGGCCCCCACGTCGTGCCCGTCGATCGGCCCGACGTACTTGAGGCCGAGGTCCTCGAACATGCCCTGCGGTGCGAACGCGTCCTTGAACCCCTTCTTCGCGCCGTGCAGCGACTCGTAGACGGTGCTGCCGATCACCGGCGTGCGCAACAGCACGTCCTTGCCCCAGGCGAGAACCTTCTCGTAGCTGTCGGTCGTGCGCAGCGTGGCGAGGTGGTTGGCGAGGCCGCCGATCGTGGGCGAGTAGGAGCGTTCGTTGTCGTTGACGACGATGATCAGCGGGCGGTCCTTGGCGGCGGCGATGTTGTTCAGCGCCTCCCACGCCATGCCGCCGGTGAGCGCGCCGTCGCCGATGACCGCGACGACATGGCCCTTCTCGCCCTGCACCTGCCGGGCCTTGGCGAGTCCGTCCGCCCAGCCGAGCGCCGTGGAGGCGTGGCTGTTCTCGATGACGTCGTGCTCGGACTCGTCGCGCGACGGGTAGCCGGACAGGCCGCCCTTGCTGCGCAGCTTCGAGAAGTCCTGACGCCCTGTCAGCATTTTGTGTACGTAGCTCTGGTGGCCGGTGTCCCACAGAATGCGGTCGACGGGCGACTCGAAGACCCGGTGGAGCGCGATGGAGAGTTCCACCACCCCCAGATTGGGCCCGAGGTGACCGCCGGTCCTGGCGACCGCGTGCACCAGGAACTCCCGGATCTCCTCGGCCAGTTCGCCGATCTCCGCCTCGGACAGCGCCTTCAGGTCGCGTGGTCCCCGGATGCTCTCCAGAATCGTCACGCTCGGGCCCCCTCTCGGTCCGTGCCTACTTCACTTCACGGTGACGGCCGGTTCCCCGGACGTGACGCCGTCCTTCTCCATCTGTTCGGCGATCTTCATCGCCTCGTCGATGAGGGTCTCCACGATCTTCGACTCGGGGACCGTCTTGATGACCTCTCCCTTGACGAAGATCTGGCCCTTGCCGTTGCCGGAGGCGACGCCGAGGTCGGCCTCGCGGGCCTCGCCCGGGCCGTTGACGACGCAGCCCATGACCGCGACGCGCAACGGCACCTCCATCCCCTCCAGGCCGGCCGTGACCTCTTCGGCCAGCTTGTACACGTCGACCTGGGCCCGCCCGCAGGACGGGCACGAGACGATCTCCAGGCGGCGCTGCCTGAGGCCGAGCGACTCCAGGATCTGGATGCCGACCTTGCACTCCTCGGCGGGCGGGGCGCTGAGCGACACCCGGATGGTGTCCCCGATGCCCTCGCTGAGCAGCGCCCCGAAGGCGACCGCCGATTTGATCGTGCCCTGGAAGGCGGGGCCCGCCTCGGTCACGCCGAGGTGCAGCGGGTAGTCGCACTGCGCCGCCAGCTGGCGGTAGGCGTTGACCATGACCACCGGGTCGTTGTGCTTGACCGAGATCTTGATGTCGCGGAACCCGTGCTCCTCGAAGAGCGACGCCTCCCACAGCGCCGACTCGACGAGCGCCTCGGGCGTGGCCCTGCCGTACTTCTGCAGCAGCCGCCGGTCGAGCGAGCCCGCGTTGACGCCGATCCGGATCGGCGTGCCCGCGTCCTTGGCGGCCCGCGCGATCTCCTTCACCTTGTCGTCGAACTGCTTGATGTTGCCCGGGTTCACCCGCACCGCCGCGCAGCCCGCGTCGATCGCCGCGAACACGTACTTCGGCTGGAAGTGGATGTCCGCGATCACCGGGATCTGCGACTTGCGGGCGATGGTCGCGAGCGCGTCCGCGTCGTCCTGTGTGGGACAGGCGACGCGCACGATCTGGCAGCCGGACGCGGTGAGTTCCGCGATCTGCTGGAGCGTGGCGCCGATGTCCGACGTACGCGTCGTCGTCATCGACTGCACCGACACGGGTGCCCCGCCCCCGACCGCCACCGGTCCGACCTGGATCTGCCGCGAGACGCGGCGCTCCGCGATCGGTCGGACCGGCACCTCGGGGACGCCCAAGGAAACGGCGGTCATGACGTCAGCCCTTGCTTTCCGTGAAGGTCTCGCGGGCGGCGCGCAGCGACTCCTTGAGGGAGCCCATGGTCGCGAGGACGGCGGTCGGCTCATAGCCGCAGTGCGCCATGCAGTTGGCGCACCGGTCGTCCTTGCCGCGGCCGTAGGAGTCCCAGTCGGTCTCCTCCAGGAGCTGCTTGTACGTCTGCACGTACCCGTCGCTCATCAGATAGCAGGGTTTCTGCCAGCCGAAGAGCGAGTAGCTCGGGATCGCCCACGCGGTGCACGGGAAGTCGACCTTGCCCTCCAGGAAGTCCAGGAAGAGCGGGCTCTGGTTGAGCCGCCAGCGGCGCCGGTTGCCACCCGCGAAGGCCTTCTTGAACAGCTCCCGGGTCTGCTGGACGCCGAGGAAGTGATCCTGGTCGGGAGCCTTCTCGTAGGCGTAGGCGGGCGAGAGCATCATCTCGTCCACCTTCAGGTCGTCATTGAGGTAGTTGAGGACCTCGATGATCGTCTGCGGGGTGTCGGTGTTGAAGAAGGTCGAGTTGGTGGTGACCCGGAAGCCGCGCCGCTTGGCCTCCTTGATGGCCTCCACCGCCTCGTCGAACACGCCTTCCTTGGCCACGGACTCGTCGTGCCGCTCGCGCAGCCCGTCGATGTGCACGGCCCACGCGAAGTAGGGAGAGGGCTTGAACTTGTCCATCTTCTTGCGCATCAACAAGGCGTTGGTGCAGAGGAAGACGAACTTCTTCTTCGCCACCAACTGCCGCACGATCTCGTCGATCTGAGGGTGCATCAGCGGCTCGCCGCCGGCGATGGACACCATCGGCGCGCCGGACTCCAGCACCGCGCCCACGGCCTGCGCGACCGGCATGCGCTGCTTCAGCACCCCCGCCGGGTGCTGGATCTTGCCGCAGCCCTCGCATGCGAGGTTGCAGGCGAAGAGCGGCTCCAACTCGACGAGCAGCGCGAACTTGTCCCGCTTCCTGAGCTTCTGTTCAAACAGATATGCAGCGACCTTCATGGTCTGGCGCAGCGGCATGGCCATCTGGCTCACCTCCGAGGGAGCAACAAAGAACGGTGCCATTCAAAAAAAGCGGGAAGGACGGCACGAAGGACACGGAAAGCTGATATTCCACCGCGCACCGTGCCGATACGGACGAGTTCATGTTCTGGAGCGTCCACGACCACCCGTACGGCCGCAACCGGGCGCACGCCCGTGCGCACGGCGCTGAGGAGCGTGGACGCCGACTCCATGTCGACCGCGATTGCGCCGGTCGCGAGCAGATCCGCCCGTTCGTGACCGCGGACGACGTGATCGGAGCCGGTGAGCGGCCCCGTGTGGACGGTGCGCCCCGGCACGGCGCGCACGAGTTCCTTGACGAGCAGCTCGGTGCCCACACAGGCGGTCGTACCGCGCGGATCCCTGGTCTCCTCGGCGACCACCAGGTCACCGGGGTGCATGCCGGGGGCGAGCCCCGCGCAGAAGCCCGTGGCCAGGACGGCCGCCTCGCGCAGCGCCGGGTCGGCGAGTACGCGGGTCACGGACCGCTCGGCGGCCTTGGGCCCCATGCCGGTGCGCAGCACGGTGACGGGCCCGTCGGCGCCGCTGCGGTCGCCGCTGCGCAGGGCGAGGTGCTCGATGCCGAGCGCGCAGGCGATCAGCAGCGGTGCTTGTTCGGGCTTGGAGCTCATCAACCCCCCTTGACCTGGGCGGACGGCTCGCCGTTGACGTAGCGGCCGAGCGCGGTGAGCGGGAAGACCTGGCGGTAGAGGTGGTAGTTGATCGAGAAGTCCCACGGGAACCCGGTGCCGGTGAAGTACGGCTCGTCCCAGGAGCCGTCCGCCAGCTGGGTCTCCGCGAGCCAGGCGACCCCGCGCTCCACCGCCTTGGATTCGGCCTCCCCGGCGGCGAGCAGCGCCATCAGCGCCCAGCCCGTCTGCGAGGGCGTCGAGGCGCCGCGCCCGCTCCACTCGGCCGCGTCGTGGTAGGAGCGCAGGTCCTCGCCCCAGCCGCCGTCGTCGTTCTGCACGGTCTCCAGCCAGGTCACCGCCCGGCGGATCGCGGGGTGGGCGGCGGGGAATCCGGCAGCGACCAGCGCGGGCACCACCGACCCCGTGCCGTAGACGTAGTTGACACCCCAGCGGCCGAACCAGGAGCCGTTCGCCTCCTGTTCGGCGAGCAGCCACTCGATGCCGCGCCGGGTGCGCGGGTCATGGGCCAGGCCCTCGAAGGCGAGCATCTCCACGACGTGCGCGG
This sequence comes from Streptomyces sp. R21, assembly GCF_041051975.1. Classification (GTDB taxonomy): domain Bacteria; phylum Actinomycetota; class Actinomycetes; order Streptomycetales; family Streptomycetaceae; genus Streptomyces. The sequence continues at coordinate 1,733,084 of NZ_CP163435.1, forward strand.
TGACGTCCGCGGACGGCGGGTCGATGACCTCGCCGAAGTCGCAGAACGGCAAACGGTTCGGGAACGGGCTGGTGTTGTCGACGTCGAAGGCACCCCAGGCGCCGTTCTTCGACTGCATGCCGAGGTTCCAGCGGACCCCGCGCCCGATGGCCTTCTCGACGCGTTCCGGGTCGTGGTGCCTGACCCGGCGCAGCGCGAGCACCACCTCGGCGGTGTCGTCGATGTCGGGGTAGTTGTCGTTGTGGAACTCGAACGCCCAGCCGCCCGGCGGCAGTTGGGGCCGCTTGACCGACCAGTCCCCGGGCCGCACGATCTCCTCGCCGAGCATCCAGTCCGCGGCCTTCACCAGCGCCGGATGGTCGGCGGGCAGCCCCGCGTCGGCGAGCGCGATGGTGGCGAGGCAGGTGTCCCACACCGGGGACTGGCAGGCCTCGATCATCCGGGCCCCGTCCTCGCGCCACACCGCGAAGCGGTCCAGGGACTCCAACCCGGCGCGCATCACCGGGTGTTCGAGGTCATAACCCAGCAGGTGCAGCGCGATGACCGAGTACACGGCGGGCGGCTGGATGCCTCCCCAGCAGCCGTCGTTCTCCTGCCGCTCGATGATCCAGCGCGCGGCGGTGTTCATGGCCGCCTTGCGCAGTCGGCGCGGAGCGACCTTGCGATAGGTGTGCAGCGCCTTGTCCAGTCGCTGGAAGACGCCGTCCCAACTCGCCACGGGGGCAAGCTGCTTGACCGGGTTGGGGTCGCCCGCGTCGCTGTGCAGCTCGTCCAGCGGGAACGGCGCGGGACGCACCGGGCGCTTGGCGGAGACGATCGTCAGCGGCACGATGGTCTGCCGCGCCCAGCACCCGAAGTCGTAGATGTTCAGCGGCACCCACTTCGGGAAGTAGATGAGCTCCGGCGGGAGTTCGGGCAGGTCGTCCCACTTCCACCAGCCGAACAGCGCGAGCCAGATCCGGGTGAAGACGCGGGCCGCGGCGATGCCGCCCCGCTCGCGGACCCATGCGGACGCCCGCGCCATGTGCGGCTCGTCCGGGCCGTCCCCGGCCAGCCGCAGGGCGACGTACGCCTCGATGGTGGCGGAGAGGTCGCCCGGTCCGCCGTAGAAAGTGGCCCAGGCGCCGTCGTCGCGCTGCTCGCCGCGGATGAAGAGCCCGGTGGCGCTCGTGGTCGCCTCGTCACGGATCCCCAGGAACTGGCGCAGCAGCAGGTCCTCGGCGTCCATCGTGATGTTCGTCTCGAGGTCGCCCTTCCACCAGCCCTGGGCGTCCTGCCGCGAGAGCAGGAAGTCGGTGGCGCGCTGTATCGCGCGCACGGCGGCGTCCCGGGTCTCGACTGTCCCGGCCGCCGCGGGAGTCGTCTCTCTACGGGTTTCGCTGGCCGCGGCAGCGCGGGGCGGCAGGGCCCCGGTGCTTCCGTCGGTCGTCGCTGTCATGGCTTCCCCTTCGTGCAGTGGTTCTTCTGCTGTGGGTCCGCCGTCGGCCGGTGCTCGTGCTGCCGGACACCGGCCGGCGACTAAGCGAGGGTCATTCGACCGATAGTGATCATCTCTTCCGTACGACGACGAAGTCGGCGAGCGCCACGAACTGGTCCCGTACTCGGAGGGGCATGTCGACCAAGTCCAGCGCGTCGACGGCGATCGTGTGCTGGCGGCGCGCCTCCTGAGCGGTCCACTCGCGGCCGCCCGCCTCCTCGATGAGCGCGGCGCGCACGGCGAACTCCTCCTCGGAGAAGTTCTCGAAGTCGCTGCTCTTGGCGTCGGCGGCGAGCAGTTCGGCCAGGCGCTCGGAGGCGGGCCCGCCCGCGGCGAGCGCGGCCACCACCGGCAGGGACTTCTTGCGCTGGCGCAGATCGCTCCAGGTCTGCTTGCCGGTCGCCTCCGGGTCGCCCCAGATGCCCAGCAGGTCGTCGACGGCCTGGAAGGCGAGGCCCAGGTGGTAGCCGTACTTCTCCAGGGTGTCGGCCGTGCGGTCGTCGGCGCCGCCGAGCACCGCGCCGATGGAGCAGGCGCAGGCGAGCAGGGCGCCCGTCTTGTTGCCCTCCATCTCCAGGCACTCCTCGACGGTGACCCGCTCGCGGTGCTCGTAGGAGATGTCCTGCGCCTGGCCGTCGATCAGGGCGCGGGTCGCGGTGGTCAGCCGGCGGGTGGCGCGGCCGGCCTCGACGGTGCCGAGCTCCAGCAGCAGCTCGTTGGCCAGCGCGAACAGGGCGTCGCCGACGAGGATGGCCTGGGCAGGGCCGTGCACCTTCCAGACGGTGTCGCGGTGGCGGCGCTGCTCGTCGCCGTCCATCAGGTCGTCGTGCAGCAGCGAGAAGTTGTGCACCAGCTCGACGGCGACCGCTCCGGGCACGCCCACCTCGGGTGCGGCGCCGGTGACCTCGGCGGAGAGCACCGCGAGCGCGGGGCGCACGGCCTTGCCGCCGTCGCCGTCGGCGGGGTTGCCCTCGGCGTCGATCCAGCCGAAGTGATAGGCGGCGACGGTGTCCATGGGGGGTGCCAGGCGGTCGACGGCCGCCCGCAGTACCGGTGTGGCCAGGGTCCGGCCGCGCTCCAGGAGCGCGGTCACGTCCACCGCGTCGGCAGCCGTTTCGGCCGGGGGCACAGTGGGCACAGTCTCTCCTCTTGTTGCGGTACCGGGGGTGCGGGGACCAGTCCCGTGCAGATCGAGCGTCATGCCGCCTCCTCGAAGGACTCGAAGGACTCGAACACTTCGAGGAGATGATCGCGGGGCCGGCCCAGGGCGCTCAGCGCGGCACCGGCCGCACCGACGCCACTGCGGACCGCACTCTCCATGGTCGCGGGCCACCCTGTGGCGGTCCACGCTCCGGCCAGGTACAGGCCGGGGGCCTTGGTGCGGGCGCCGGGCCGCAGTCGACCGACGCCGGGGGTGGGGGCGAACGTCGCCGTGCGCTCCCGGGTCACGAAGAAGTCCTTCACCTCGGCGCCGCGCGCGCCGGGCAGCAGCCGCTCCAGCTCGGGCAGATAGCGCTCGCGCAGTACGGCGACGGGCTCGTCGATCTCGTCCTGGGCGGCCGACTGCGACAGCGCCAGGTACTGGCCCTGGCGCAGCCCGGAGGCCTCGGTGCGGTCGAAGACCCACTGCACCGGGGAGCCGAGCGCCGCGAAGAACGGCCGCGCGAGCACCTTGCGGTCGTAGACCACGTGGATGTTGAGGATCGGCGCGGTGCCGATCTCCAGCAGCCGCTCAGGGGCGTCGAGCGCGCCCTCGGGCAGCAGATCGTGGGTCTCGCGCTGGGGTACGGCGAGGACGACCGCGTCGGCGTCGATGCGCTCGCCGGGAACCTGAACGCTCCAACGCCCGTTTCCGTTAGGGGAGATGGAGGTGACGCGTGTACGGACTTCGGTACGGACGCCCGCGGAGTCGAGCGCCTTGCGGGCCAGAGTGTCGTGCAGTTCGCCCAGCGGGACGCGCGCCCAGCCGATGTCGGCCGCGCCCGGGTCGGACAGCAGACCGGTCTTGAACACCATCGCGGCGAGCGCGAGCGAGGAATCGCCGGCCACCGCGTTGAGGGTGGCGACCCCCACCAGGTCCCACAGTGCCTCGATGGCACGCTCCGACTGACCGTGCTCGGCCAGCCAGGTGCCGAAGTTCTGCGCGTCGAGCGCGGGATCGGCGAGGTCCAGGCCCTTGAGCGCCAGTGCGGCACGGCCGACCTTGGCGCGCGCGGCGAGCGACAGATGGGGATACGTCGCGAGGCTTTTCGCCAGATGCAGTGGTACGGGCAGTGCCGTGCGGCCGATTCTGCCGAGCCGTCGCCCGGGCCTGCCCTCCGCGTCGAGAACGGGCACGTCGAGACGATCCTGCAGCGGCGCCAGCGGGGCTCCGTCGATGCGGTCGAGGAACCACCGGTAGGCGGTGCAGCAGCGCAGGTACACATGCTGCCCGTTGTCCACGGTGAGATCGCCGCGCTGGAAGGAGAAGGCGAGTCCGCCGAGCCGCGGCCGCCCCTCCAGCAGGGTCACCCGCACCCCGGCGTCGGCGAGCGCGAGCGCGGCGGTGATCCCGGCGAGCCCTCCGCCGACCACCACGGCGGACGCCCGCTCGGACGCGCTGGGCGCCTCCGCCTCCGTACCCTCACTCATCGCATGCCCTCCCCGTCGACCGTGCCGCAGTGATTGAACGATGCACGGCAGGTCGCTGCAGTCAGGGACGCCACGCGGCGACGGAGGGTTGCGTGCCGCTTTTTTCCGCTGGAATCACCTTGGCCCATTTTGTCCATCAGGCGCGCCTCCTGATCGCCTGGCGCGACACATGCCGGGCATCGAGGCCGGACAGGCCGCGCACGGCGACGTAGGCCTTCTCCCGTCCGGGCAGCGAGACCCGGCCGCGCAGCACGGCCTCCGGCTCGCGCTCGATGCGGTCCAGGAGGCGGCGGTAGATGCCGGCCATGGCCGCGACACAGGCGCCGCTGCGCCGGTCCAGCATCGGAAGCAGCCGGTAGCCCTCGGCGAAAAGAGCGCGGGCCCGACGCACTTCGAAGTGCACGAGGCCCGCGAAGTCGGAGCCCTCCGGTGGATTCGGACCGTTGAACCCGGCCGAGCAGCCGAACTTGGCCAGGTCGTCGGCGGGCAGATAGGTGCGCCCGCCCTCGGCGTCCTCGCGCACGTCCCGCAGGATGTTGGTGAGCTGGAGCGCGAGCCCGAGCGTGTCGGCATACTCCGGCGCGCGCTCGGCTCCGCGCGCCCCCCGTTCCGTGCCGAACACGCCGAGCGAGAGCCGCCCGATCGCCCCGGCCACGCAGCGGCAGTAGACCTTCAGGTCGTCCCAGGTCTCGTAGGTCTCGCCGCGTACGTCCATCACGACGCCGTCGATGAGCTCGTCGAGCCCTTCGAGCGGGATCGGGAAGTGCGTCCCGGCGTGAGCGAGGGCGACCGCGACCGGGTCGGTGTCGTCCTCGTCGACGCGGCCCTCACGGACCCGCGTGAGCAGCGCTCTCGTCTCCTCCAGACGCGTCGTCTTGACGTCCGACGCCAGCGTGCCGTCACCGATGTCGTCGACGCGCCGCGAGAACGCGTAGAGCGCCGACATCGCACGGCGCTTGGGCGTCGGCAGCAGTCTGATGCCGTACGCGAAATTCCTGGCCTGCTGCCCGGTCACTGCCTCGCAGTAGCTGTACGCGGCGAGTACCGGTGCTGACACGTGCTGTTCCGACTCCACGGTCCGGATCACCCCTCTCCTCGCAGAGTCACGCCCGCCTCACGCAGCAGCCGGAGCTTGCCGGGCTTGGGCGGGCCGGGAAGTACGTCGAATTCAGCGGCGGCGATCGCGTGGATCGCCGCCCTTCCCCCCGCCACGAACCCTGCGAGCAGCAGCTTCAGCCTGCCGTGGACGCTACCCACGAGGGGGGTGCCTTCATTCAGGAGGTTCAGGGCGCGTTCCGCTTCGTATGCAACCAGTGCGCGCACTGATGCGCCCGCGGTGGTCGTGGCGAGATCCGCCTCCTGGACGTGAAAGCGCTTCATGTCCTGGGCGGGAAGATAGATCCGGTCGCGGCCGAGGTCCTCGGCGACGTCCTGGAGGTGTTCGACGATCTGCAGCGCGGTGCAGATCTCGTCGGAGCGGCGGACGCGCTCGGGCGTCGAGGTGCCGGTGACGGCGAGGACGAGGCGGCCGACGGGGTTGGCGGAGAGCTCGCAGTAGGCGAGCAGGTCGTCGTAGGTCTCGTACCGCTTGACCAGCTGGTCCTGGCGGTTGGCTGCGATCAGGCCGAGGAAGGGCTCGGGGGCGAGGCGGGCACGCCGCACGGTGGGCTGGAGCCTGCGCAGCAGAGGGTGGCGCGGAGTCGAGTCGAACACCCGGTGAAGATCGTCTTCGAAGGCGTCGAGGAGCACCAGCCTGTCGTCGGCCTCCCGCGGGGAGACGCCGAGCAGTCGGGCGTCCGCGCCGCCGGGGGCCAGGTCGCCGTCGCCGATGTCGTCCACCAGGCGGGCGAAGCCGTACACGGCCATCAGGTCCTCGCGCCAGGCCTTGGGCAGGAAGAACGGCGCCACGGGGAAGTTCTCGTCCGCGGCCTTGTCGAGCGTGCCGCGCTCGGGGCCCCCGGCGCGCTCCGTCCCTGCTCCTGTCACCGCTCACTTCCCGCTACGGGGACGGCACACGCATCGCGCAGCTGGAGAGTTTCCGTAGCCATAGCCGTCACATCTCCCGTTCTACACTGCCGACCCAATACTGCCCATTTCGGACACGCCGCCCGGAGGTCCGCGCAGCGCGGCCGATGCCGGTGTCGCGCATTATCGCCCTACTTGACGCGATTCAGCACCGGTACAGCTTACGTTGTACAACGCGCTGCGCTCCGTCGGGGTGTCCTGCACATCACAAGAACACACCGATTGACGTCAAGATTCCTAAGGGTGGCCGGAGTTGGCGTTTCCTTTGCAGACGCAGGGCCCCGCCGGGCAGTTCCGGCGGGGCCCTGGGCAAAACGGTTTACTTCCCCGTGAACTTCTCGTACTCCTTGAGGACCTCTTCGGTCGGGCCGTCCATGCGCAGTTCGCCGCGCTCCAGCCACAGCACGCGGTCGCAGGTGTCGCGGATCGACTTGTTGTTGTGGCTGACCAGGAACACCGTGCCGGCTTCCTTGCGCAGCTCGCGGATGCGGGCCTCGGAGCGCTTCTGGAACTTGCGGTCGCCGGTGGCGAGGGCCTCGTCGATCATCAGGACGTCGTGGTCCTTGGCCGCCGCGATGGAGAAGCGCAGCCGGGCCGCCATGCCGGAGGAGTACGTCCGCATCGGCAGCGTGATGAAGTCGCCCTTCTCGTTGATGCCGGAGAAGTCGACGATCTCCTCGTAGCGCTCCTTGATCTGCTCGCGGGACATGCCCATGGCGAGCCCGCCCAATATGACGTTCCGCTCGCCCGTCAGGTCGTTCATCAGGGCCGCGTTGACGCCCAGCAGCGAGGGCTGACCGTCGGTGTAGACGTGGCCCTTCTCGGCGGGGAGCAGCCCGGCGATCGCGCGCAGCAGGGTGGACTTGCCGGAGCCGTTGGAGCCGATCAGGCCGATGGCCTCGCCGCGGTAGGCGGTGAAGGAGACGCCCCTGACGGCATGCACCTTGCGCACGCCGCGCTCCTCGCCGCGCTTGAGGATGCGGCTGAGGGCGGAGGTCGCGCTGCCCTTGCCGGTCTTGGCTCCGTTGACGCGGTAGACGATGTGCAGTTCGTCCGCGATGACGGTGGGAACGTGGGATCGCTGCGGGGTCTCAGCCACGGCCGTACCTCTCTTCAGCCTTCCAGAAGTACACGAATCCGCCGACGGCGATCGCCACGGCCCAGAACAGCGCGATGAGCCAGACATGCGGCGGCAGGTTGCCCGAGCCGTAGCCGTCGATGAGCGCGAAGCGCATCAGGTCCATGTACACGGCGGCCGGGTTCACCTCGAGGATGCGGGCGATCCACGGCGGGCGGCCCTCCAGCATGTGCGAGATGGAGAACATCACGCCCGACGCGTACATCCAGGTGCGCAGCAGGAAGGGCATCAGCTGCGCGAGGTCGGGGGTCTTGGCCCCCGCCCGGGCCACGATCAGCGCGAGGCCGGTGTTGAAGAGGAACTGCAGGGCGAGCACCGGGACGATCAACAGCCACGACAGGCCCGGGTAGCTGCCGAACGCCATCGCCACGGCGAACAGCACGATCATCGAGAACAGCAGCTGCTGGAGCTGCTGGAGCGCGAACGAGATCGGCAGCGAGGCGCGTGGGAAGTGCAGGGCGCGGACCAGGCCGAGGTTGCCGGAGATCGCGCGGACACCCGCCATGATCGAGCTCTGCGTGAAGGTGAAGACGAACACACCCGTCACCAGGAAGGGGATGTACACGTCGTGCGGCATGCCCCGGCTGGCCTTGAGGATGAAGCCGAAGATGAAGTAGTACACGGCCGCGTTCAGCAGCGGGGTGGCCACCTGCCACAACTGGCCGAGCTTGGCCTGGCTGTACTGCGCGGTGAGCTTCGCCTGCGAGAAGGCCAGGATGAAGTGACGCCGTCCCCAGAGCTGACGGACGTACTCGACGAGTCCGGGCCGGGCGCCGCTCACGGCCAGCCCGTACTTGGCAGCCACCTCGGCCGCTGTCAGCCCTTCATCGGGCGACGGTCGGTCGCTCACCGCGACTCCGCCGTCATGCGTTGTCTCACTCACAAGTGGAAACTTTCGTCCTCTAAGTACGCGGCCAGATCGGGCCTGGGCAGACGCCAGGGACCGGGGTACGGCCGAATGCTCTCAGATATCGAGCTTGTCAGATGACCGGCGGCCGGCCCAGTCGGGTCAGCCGCCACACCGTACGCCACTTCATCGGGCGCCGGGGTCCGCACGGGCTGGTCCAGCCCTCCTTGAAGCCGCCGAACCACGCCTTCAGGGCGGGGCGCGAGGGCCTGCGGGCCAGCGTCAGGAGCATCCAGACGCCGAGGTAGACCGGGACCAGCGGGGCGGGCAGGTTGCGGCGCGCGAGCCAGACGCGGTTGCGGGCCACCATGCGGTGGTAGACCGCGTGCCGCGACGGAGCGGTCGTCGGGTGGTACAGCACCATGTCGGACCGGTAGTCGATCATCCAGCCCGCGTCGAGGGCCCGCCATGCCAGGTCGGTTTCCTCGTGCGCGTAGAAGAACGCGTCCGGGAGTCCGCCGACCTCGGCCAGCACCTTCGTACGGACGGCGTTGGCGCCGCCGAGGAAGGTGGTGACCCGGGAGTTGCGCATCGGGTCGGAGGCGCGCAGCCGCGGCACATGGCGGCGCTGCGTGACGCCGGTCTCGGGGTCGGCGATGCGGAAGCTGACGATGCCGAGCTCGGGGTCGGCCTCGAAGGCGGCGCGGCACAGCTCGGCGGTGTCGTGCTGGGCGAGGAGGCCGTCGTCGTCCAGGAAGAGCAGGATGTCGACGTCGGTGCCACCGGGGCCGAAGGCCTCGATGCCGACGTTGCGGCCGCCGGGGATGCCGAGGTTCTCGGGCAGCTCGACCGTGCGGACGCCGGCGGGGACCTCCGGGACGGGCGAGCCGTTGCCGACCACGACGACCTGGACCGGGCTGCCGTCCTGCTTGGCGACGGAGTCGAGGAGGGCACGCAGTTCCTCGGGGCGGTTGCCCATGGTGATGATGACCGCGCCGACCTTGAGGGCCTCGGTGTTCATGGCCGTACTCATTTCAGCCTGCTGGAGGCGAGGATGGACACAAGGTGCAGCAGGGTCTGCAAGAGGGCGATCCCGGCGAGTACGGCGGTGCCGAGACGGGTGAAGAACAGGTCGCCGCGGTTCGCGTCCGCGATCGCGAGGACCAGGATCAGCAGGGATGCCTCGATGCCGAGGATCAGCCGGTGGAACTTGAGTGCGCCCGCGGCCCTGCGGGCCAGTGCCATGCCGGACGAGCGCGGCTCGGACGCGGCCTCCTTCACCGGCGGCAGCCCACCCTGGTGGCGGGCGACGCCGACGAGGTCGGTCTCGGCCTTGACCAGGATCGCGCCGAGGGCGGCCAGGGTGCCGAGGAAGGCCCACAGCCAGTCGATGCGCCCGGGGCCCCACAGATCGGCGGCGCGCAGGCCGAGTCCGACCAGTACCGCGGCATCGGTGAGATAGGCCCCGACGCGGTCCAGGTAGACCCCGCCGAGCGAGAACTGCTTGTTCCAGCGCGCGACTTCGCCGTCGACGCAGTCAAGCAGCAGGTACAGCTGGACCATCACCACGCCGAGCACGGCGCCCGCGATCCCCGGCACCAGAAGTGCCGGGGCCGCGAGTACACCGCAGACAGTCATCAAGTACGTGAGCTGGTTCGGGGTAACCCTGGTGTCCACCAGGTAGCGGTCGACCCGTAGGGACACCTCACGCATGTAGAGGCGTCCCATCCAGTGCTCACCGCTGCGCCGGTCCTTCACCCCCACGGGGTGAACGACGGGGCGGAGTTCAGCTACTGATGGCCTTGGCATAGTCGGTGTAGATGTCCTTGATCTGGTTGGTCTTCAGGTCGAGGTGCTCGAGGATCGTGTAGCGGCCGGGCCGGGTCTGCGGAGCGAACTCCACGACCTGCACGAACTCGTCCACGGTGAAGCCGATCTCCTCGGGCAGCACCGGCAGTCCGTGCCGGCGCAGCACCTCGGCCATGTACGCCGACTCCTCGTGCGCTCCGCGCAGGTACATCGCGAAGGCCGCGCCCAGGCCGCACTGCTCGCCGTGGCTCGCCGCGCGCTTGGGGAAGAGAAGGTCGAAGGCGTGGTTGATCTCGTGGCAGGACCCCGACGCCGGGCGCGAGTCACCCGAGATCGACATCGCGACGCCGGTGAGCACCAGCGCCTCGGCGAGCACTTGGAGGAAGTCGTTGTCGCCGATGCCGCCGGGGTGCCGCAGCACGGCCTCACCGGCCTGGCGGGCCATCGCGGCCGCGAGGCCGTCGACCTTCTCGCCCGTGATCCGGTGGGACAGCTCCCAGTCCGCGATCGCGTTGATGTTGGAGACGGCGTCCCCGATGCCGGCCCGCACGAACCGCACCGGAGCCTCGCGGATCACGTCGAGGTCGATGACCACCGCGATCGGGTTCGGTACACCGTAGGAGCCGCGGCCCGCGTCGTTGTCGAGGGTCGCGACGGGCGAGCACAGGCCGTCGTGCGCGAGGTTCGTGGGCACGGCGACCAGGGGGAGCCCGACGCGCGCCGCAGCGTACTTGGCGCAGTCGATGATCTTGCCACCGCCCAGGCCCACCACCGCGTCGTAGTGGCCGGACTTTATGGCGTCGGCCAGCCGGACCGCGTCGTCGAGGGTGCCGCCGCCGACCTCGTACCAGGTCGCGCCGGGCAGCGAGGGCTCCAGCCGCTCGCGCAGCCGGGCGCCCGAGCCGTTGCTGACCGCGATGGCCAGCTTGCCGGAGTGCGAGATCCGCTGGTCGGAGAGCACGCTCGCCAGGTCGTCCAGGGCACCCGGGCGGATGTCCACGACGACCGGCGAGGGGATGAGCCGGGTCAGTACTGGCACGCGATCTCCCGTCCCTTGGCGAGGTCGTCGTGGTTGTCGATCTCGACCCACTTGACGTCACCGATCGGAGCCACGTCGATCTTGAAGCCGCGGTTCACGAGTTCCTGGTAGCCGTGCTCGTAGAACTGCTGCGGGTCCGTCTCCCACACCGTCTTCAGGGCGTCGGCCAGCTCGGCGGCGGCCTCGCCCTCGATGAGGGTGACACCGATGTACTCACCGGTGGCCTCGGACGGGTCCATCAGCTTGGTGATCTTCTGGACGCCCTTGGCGGGGTCCACGACGACCTTCATCTCCTCGTCGGCGAGGGACTTCACCGTGTCGAGGGCGAGAATGATCTTCTTGCCGTCGCCGCGGGCGGCGAGCAGCGTCTTCTCGACGGAGACCGGGTGCACGGTGTCGCCGTTGGCGAGGATCACACCGTCCTTGAGGGCGTCACGCCCGCACCACAGGGAGTAGGCGTTGTTCCACTCCTCGGCCTTGTCGTTGTCGATCAGCGTGATCTTGACGCCGTACTTCGCCTCGAGGGCCGCCTGACGCTCGTACACGGCCTCCTTGCGGTAGCCGACGATGATGCCGACCTCGGTCAGACCGATCTCCGCGAAGTTGCCCAGGGTCAGGTCGAGAACCGTGATGCTGTCCTCTATGCCCGCGGGTCCCACCGGAACGAGAGCCTTGGGGAGGCTGTCGGTGTAGGGACGCAGACGCCGTCCGGCGCCGGCCGCCAGCACGAGGCCGATCATGCGGGTTCTCCTTCATCGTGTACGGCGGGTGCCCCGGAGGACACCCAGAAGCGGATGCTCTCGACGAGCACCAGCAGGGCCACGGCCACGGCGATCACCGTGAGCGCGACCGTGAACTGTGCGGCGGTGAGCAGCGCGGCCAGGACGGTGACCAGCAGCGTCCTGCCTTCGTGCCCGCCGATCGCCCGCACCAGCCAGTGCGGGGACGCGCCGGCGTTGCCGCGAATGCGATACACCGTGTCGTAGTGATGGTAGGCGACCGCGGACACCAGGCCGAAAGCCGCAGGAAGGGCTCCGTTCACGTCCGCCTTGGCCGCCAGGACGAGCACGGTGCAGTACTCGGCCGCCCGGAAGAGCGGCGGGACCAGCCAGTCGAGGGCGCCCTTGAGGGGGCGCTCGACGGCTTCCGCCGACAACAGGACGTACAGGCCGGCCACGAGGACGACCTGCCAGGCCGGGCCCCAGACCCAGGCGGCGGTCACGATGGCCACGGCTCCGAAGGCCGCGCTGAGCAGCGCCGTCTTTCGCGGCTTGCCTCGCAGGAGCGATGACAGCGCTTCGGCGAGCGGACCGCTGTCCGCGAGGTCCGCCAGCGCCTGCGCCGCGCGGTCGGTGCGCTTGGCCTTGCGGGTCAGCGAGCGCAGCACGCGGCCCGCCGTGGTGTAGGTGGCGGCGAAGGCACAGCCGATGAGCAGCGCGTAGAAGGTGATGCGCGGGGTGGTGAACGCGGTGAGGACGGCGATCATCGCCCAGCGCTCGCCGATGGGCAGCACGATCATGCGCCGCACCCAGACCGTCCAGCCGACGCTGTCGAGCTTGTCGGAGAGGGCGGCGGTGGGGCTGGTGTTGGCGGTGGCGTCGTGGTTCGCCTCGTTGAAGGAGAAGTCGACGACGTGCCGGCAGGTCTGCAGGATCATCGCGCCGAGGGCGAGGGCCCATACGTCGTCGCCGCCGCGGGCGGCGCCGAGGGCGAGGCCCGCGTAGTAGGCGTACTCCTTGGCGCGGTCGAAGGTCGCGTCCAGCCAGGCGCCGAGCGTGGAGTACTGCAGCGAGTAGCGGGCGAGCTGACCGTCGGTGCAGTCCAGGACGAAGGAGAACAGCAGGAGCAGGCCCGCCGCGACGAAGCCGGCGCGGGTGCCGGTGGCGGCGCAGCCGGCCGCGATCAGCGCGGTGATCAGCGAGGCGGTGGTGACCTGGTTCGGGGTCAGGCCGCGGCGCGCGCACCAGCGGGCGATGTAGCGGGAGTACGGGCTGATGCAGTACGTCGTGAAGAAGCCGTCGCGGGCCTTCACCGCGGAGCGCAGCCGTATGGCCTCGTCGTCCACGGCGGACACGGCCTGGCGGACTTCGTTGCGCTCCTGCGGGTCGGTGGGGACCGCGGCGACGAGCGTGCCGAGTTCCGGGCGGTGCACGTCGACGCCGTCCGCGCTGAGGGCGGCGGCGATGCGGTCGGCGAGGTTGTCCGTGGCGACGGCGACGCCGCCGGTGGCGGAGCTCTCGCGGGCCAGGGCCCGGGTCAGCGCGCGGCGGGCCTCGGGCTGCGCGGAGACGGCGCCGGGCAGTCCGGCGGCGGCGAACCGCGGGTCGGTGAGGCCGAGGCGCAGCGCGTGGACGTGTCCTACGAAGCGCGCGTCGACGAGGGCGACCCGCTGGCCCGCCGGGACCTCGGCGAGGAGCGTCTCGGCGTCACCGGCGTCGGAGGCGACCCGCACGTCGAAGCCGAGCGACCGCAGATCGCCCTCGAGCGACGATCCGGGGACCGACTGGCCGGTGAGGATGGCGGTCGACAGCGAACTCACTCCCTGGGTGCCGACGCGGCCTCGCGCCGGGCGTGTGCGTGATGGAGGGCGCCCTGGCGCCGTGAACAGCGGCCGGGCGGCGTGTCGGCAGAGGCTATCGGATGAACGGAAGCGGCCGTTCACCGCCCGTTCACGGCCCGATCAACCGGGTCTGCTCGGTCGCCTCCGCCGCGATCATCATCGGGGATCCGGGGCCCGCGCCACAAACCGCTGTTCCAGACCTGAACATTCACGGCATTGCGCACGAAAGACGAAGGGCGGGCGCAGGTCGGGCGGGCGGGGCACCGGCATAGGGTGGGCGTCCATGACATGGCTGATCACCGGCGGGGCCGGATACATCGGGGCACACGTGACGCGGGCGATGGCCGGGGCCGGTGAGCACGTCGTCGTGCTCGACGATCTGTCGGCCGGGGTGCCGGCCCGCCTTCCGGCGGACATCGAGCTGGTGCAGGGCTCCTCGCTGGACGGGGAGTTGCTGAAGCGGGTTCTCGCCGAGCACGCGGTGACCGGTGTGGTGCACCTCGCGGCACGCAAGCAGGTCGGCGAGTCGGTGGACCGGCCGACGCGCTATTACCAGGAGAACGTAGGCGGTCTCGCGACCCTTCTGGAGGCGGCGGCCGGGGCGGGAGTGCGGCGGTTCCTGTTCTCCTCGTCCGCGGCCGTCTACGGCAACCCGGATGTGGACCTCATCACGGAGGACACCCCCTGTGCCCCGGTGAACCCCTACGGCGAGACGAAGCTGGCCGGGGAGTGGCTGGTGCGGGCGGCGGGCCGGGCGCACGGGATGGCGACCGTGTGTCTGCGCTACTTCAACGTGGCGGGCTCGGCCGCGCCGGAGCTGGCCGACACCGGTGTCTTCAACGTGGTCCCGATGGTCTTCGACCGGCTCACGCGCGACGAGTCCCCGAGGATCTTCGGCGACGACTACCCGACACCGGACGGCACCTGCATCCGCGACTACATCCATGTCTCCGACCTCGCCGAGGCGCATCTCGCGGCGGCCCGGCGGCTGGCCACGGACACCGCCGGGGGCGATCTGACGGTGAACATCGGCCGCGGCGAAGGCGTGTCGGTGCGCGAACTCATCACGCTGATCGGCGAGGTGAGCGGTGACACCCGGCTGCCGCTGGTCGAGCCGCGGCGCCCCGGCGACGCCCCGCGTGCGGTCGCCTCGGCCGCACGAGCCGCTGCCGAGCTGGGCTGGAGCGCCCGGCGAGGGGTACGCGAGATGGTCGAGTCGGCATGGGAGGGCTGGCTGCTGCACCATCCCGAGACATCCGCCAGGTGATCTTCCGAACGTCCGCCAGGTGATCTTCCGACGCTCTGACCAGCGGATCGTTTCCGCAGGTCAGGGCACATGACAACGGTGTTCAGTGCCGCGTTGCCCGGTACCCCCCGCCCGTAGTTCACTGTGATCCCGAGCAGAGCACAGGGAGGCGGCTTCCATGGGGGCTGGGCACGATCACGGACACACGCACGCCGCGCCCACCACGGGCACGGTGACCGCGGCGTACCGGGGACGGCTGCGCGTGGCGATGTCGATCACGCTCGCCGTGATGGTGGTCGAGATCATCGGCGGTGTCCTCGCCGACTCGCTCGCGCTCATCGCGGACTCGGCGCACATGGCCACGGACGCGCTGGGCCTGGGCATGGCGCTGCTCGCGATCCACTTCGCCAACCGGCCGGCGAGCACCAACCGCACGTTCGGGTACGCGCGCGCCGAGATCCTCGCCGCGCTGGCCAACTGTCTGCTGCTGCTCGGGGTCGGCGGTTACGTCCTGTACGAGGCGATCCAGCGCTTCATGACACCCGCCGACACCGAGGGCGGCCTGACCGTCGTGTTCGGCCTGATCGGCCTGGTCGCGAACATGATCTCGCTCACGCTGCTGATGCGGGGCCAGAAGGACAGCCTGAACGTGCGCGGCGCCTTCCTGGAGGTGGCGGCGGACGCGCTGGGGTCGCTGGCGGTGCTGATCTCCGCTGTCGTCATCATGACCACCGGCTGGCAGGCCGCCGACCCCATCGCCTCGCTCGTGATCGGCCTCATGATCGTGCCGCGGACCTGGAAGCTGCTGCACGAGACGCTCGACGTGCTCCTGGAGGCGGCTCCCAAGAACGTCGACATGGCGGAGGTACGGGCGCACATCGTCGCGCTGCCCGGCGTCGTGGACGTCCACGACCTGCACGCCTGGACCATCACCTCGGGCATGCCGGTCCTCTCCGCCCACGTGGTCGTCGGCTCCGACACCCTCAACGCCATCGGCCACGAGAAGATGCTCCACGAGCTCCAGGGCTGCCTGGGCGACCACTTCGACGTGGAGCACTGCACGTTCCAGCTGGAGCCGAGCGGACACGCGGAGCACGAGGCGAAGCTCTGCCACTGAAAATCCGGGGCACGCCCCGGGGTCCGCTGCTAGCGTGGCCGTTGAGCTTCGAGTGCCTGAAGGAGGTGGGTTGATGACCGTCGTGTGGAGCGCTGCCCTGCGCAGCGACAGGTGCATCCCCATCCTCCGGGTCCACGGCTGACCGACGCCGAGCGGCGTGCGCGGCGGCCCGGGCCCTCGCATCCGAAGGTTGCTCACCTTGTCCCACCACGATTCTTTGTACGAGGCTTTTTTCGCCCTGCACCACGGACTGCCGCGGCAGGGCCCCGGCTCCGACGCCACCACCCGTCATCTGCTGTCCCTCGCGGGGCCGCTGCCCGCCCGTCCCCGCGTCCTCGACCTGGGCTGCGGCCCCGGCCGCTCCGCACTGCTGCTGGCCGCAGAGGCCGCCGCGGAGGTGACGGCCGTCGATCTGCACGAGCCGTTCCTGGAGGAGCTCCGGACGGCCGCCGCGTCCCGCGGTCTCACCGCGTCGATCCGCGCGGTCCACGGAGACATGGGTGAACTCCCGTACGCGGACGGCTCGTTCGATCTCGTGTGGGCCGAGAGCTCGGCCTACTCCATCGGATTCGACACCGCTCTGCGCACCTGGCGCAGGCTGCTCGCCCCCGGTGGTGCGCTCGTGCTCACCGAGTGCGAGTGGACGACCGAGGCACCCTCGCCGGTGGCCCGCGCCTTCTGGGCGGAGCACGGCCGGCTGCGGATGACCGGGGAGAACATCCGGGCCGCCGACGCCGCCGGGTACGCCGTGATCGGCGTGTACCCGCAGCCGGAGTCCGACTGGGACGAGTACTACGGGCCGCTCGGCGCGCGCACCGAGGCGGCCGACGTCTCGGTGCCCGGCATGGCCGAGGCGGTGGCGGGCTCCCGCGCGGAGCTCGCGATGCGCCGCGAGCACGGCACGGAGTACGGCTACACCGGCTACGTGCTGCGTCCGTTCCCGAACCGCACTCGGCGCACCCGGCCGTAGCCGGAGGTCCGGCGGCAGGTCCCCTGGAAGACGCAGGGCGCCCCCGCTTCGGCGTACGACGTCCGGCTGTGCGCCCACGTTCCGGACGCCGCGGCAGCCGCCCTGGTCGGGGCGGTTCCTCGTCCCCGGCACCGGGCACGATCAGGTATCCGGGCGCTTTCGGCGACTGACGCACGTCGGGCGCATGTCCCGCTCCGGAGTCGCGGGGCGGGACATGCGGGAGCCGCGAAGTGTCGGGAGTGCCGGTTTCGTACGGCAGACTTGAGGTTCGAAGACCGAGGCGAAGGATGGGTATGCCGATCACACCTGCCACCGCGACGCACAGTTCGTCGAACGGCACCGCTGAAGCGATCCTGCTGGAACTGGTCGACGAGGACGGCAACACGATCGGCACGGCGGAGAAGCTCGCCGCCCACCAGGCGCCCGGGCAGCTGCACCGCGCGTTCTCCGTGTTCCTCTTCGACGAGCGCGGCCGGCTGCTGCTCCAGCAGCGGGCCCTCGGCAAGTACCACTCCCCCGGTGTGTGGTCCAACACCTGCTGCGGCCACCCCTACCCCGGTGAGGCGCCCTTCGCGGCGGCTGCCCGGCGGACGTACGAGGAGCTCGGGGTCTCCCCGTCGCTGATGGCCGAGGCGGGCACGGTCCGCTACAACCACCCGGACCCGGACTCGGGCCTGGTGGAGCAGGAGTACAACCACCTCTTCGTCGGAATGGTGCAGTCGGCGCTGCACCCCGACCCGGACGAGGTCGGCTCGACGGCCTTCGTGACCGCCGCCGAGCTGGCCGAGCGGCACGCGAAGGACACCTTCTCGTCGTGGTTCATGACGGTGCTGGACGCGGCCCGTCCGGCGGTCCGGGAGCTGACCGGGCCCGCCGCGGGCTGGTAGTCCCGGCACCCGGGCTCGCTAGATCAGTTCGGCGGGCTTGAGCGGCAGGGCGGCCCAGATCACCTTGCCGCCGCTCGCCGTGTGCTCGACGTCGCACACCCCGCCCGACTCCCTGGTGACCTCCCGCACGAGCAGCAGACCCCGGCCGCCGGTCTGCCCGTGGTCGGCCTCCAGGGCTGTCGGGCGGTAGGGGTGGTTGTCCTCCACGGAGACCCGCACCCACTCGGCCCCGACGGCGATCTCGACCGCGAGCATCGGCGACAGCAGCGCCGCGTGCCGGACGGCGTTCGTCACCAGCTCGGAGACGATCAGCAGGAGTCCGTGGACGAGGTCGGCCGAGACGGGCACCCCCTGGCGGGCGAGCAGATCACGGACGGCGTGCCGCGCCTGCGGTACCGAGGCGTCGACGGCGGGAGCGGTGAACCGCCACACCCCCTCGTACGGCAGCGGGCCCGGCGGTCCTTCCAGGGGCGCCCCTTCGTCGCCTGCTGGGCGTGGGTCGGCCCCCCGCCCACGGTTCTCCATCGTCCGGTCGCCACCCTCGCGCTCGATTGTCACCACACGTCGAGTGTCAGTAACGCGGCGGTCCGGACCCGAGAACTGAACAGAAGTCAGCGAGTATCGACGGCTTTTGATCGTCGACATATACCTCAGTCGCCTGATGGGATCGATCCTGTCCGGGTTGTTCCGACTAACGGAACTATTCGGGTTGTACGGGTTTGCCGCCACGCTCGACCGATTCGTCCCGCTCGGTCACGTCCGCCGCGAGCCGGTCGGAGACCAGGCCGACGATGCGGCGCCCGCCGTACCCGGTCGCGATCAGGCCCAGACCGTCGAAGAGCAGCGCCAGCGCGATGAAGGCGCCGATGACGTACTTGCTGCTGCTCGGCCAGGAGACCAGCACCAGGATGCCGAGGAGCAGGTCGAAGGCGCCCAGCAGAAGCGTCCAGCCGAACTGGGGGCCGCGCACCACCAGGCTGCCGAACAGGAGCATCGACGTCAGACTGGCGACCCCGGTGTAGACGAGTCCCGCGAGCACGAGGATCACGCCGAGAACGCCTCCTCGCGCACCCCCGTCTTGATCGTACGTTCGACATGTGCGGATAACATCCGGCTCATGGAGCCGCAGCTGCTGCACAGCGTCACGGACGGGGTCGCCACCGTCGTCATCCACCATCCGGCCAAGCGCAACGCCATGACGGCCGGGATGTGGCGGGCGCTGCCGCCTCTTCTCGACGAGTTGACCGCTGACGCCGATGTACACGCGCTGGTTCTGACCGGTGAGGGTGAGACGTTCTGCGCCGGGGCCGACATCTCGACGCTGCGCGGCTCCCCGGACGAGGCGCAGGGCCTGGCCGTGGCCGCCGAGGAGGCGCTCGCCGCGTTCCCGAAGCCGACGCTCGCGGCGGTTCGCGGGTACTGCGTGGGCGGCGGCTCGCAGCTGGCGGCGGCCTGTGATCTGCGGTTCGCGGAGGAGGGGTCACTCTTCGGGGTGACTCCGGCGAAGCTCGGGATCGTCTACCCGGCCTCCTCCACCCGGCGGCTGGCGTCGCTGGTGGGTCCGGCCACCGCCAAGTACCTGCTGTTCTCGGGCGAGTTGATCGAGACCGAGCGAGCGCTGCGCACCGGACTGGTGGACGAGGTGCTGCCCGCGGGCGAACTCGACAAGCGGGTCGGCGAGTTCACCCGGGTGCTGGTCTCGCGCTCGCAGCTGACGCAGGCCGCCGCCAAGGAGTTCGCGGACGGCCGCACGGACCGGGACGCCCACTGGGCCGAGCAGGCGCGCGGCAGCGGTGACACCGAGGAGGGAGTCACCGCCTTCCTGGAGCGCAGGCAACCGCGCTTCACCTGGACCGCGTCCGGATGAAGCGGCCGCGCATCGCGTCGTGACTACGACAGGATGAGTCGTGACTACGACAGGATGAACCGGCTCTTCGAACGGAACTCCTCGACGAGGTGCGCGGGCGCCTTCTGCGGGGATCCGGCGTCGTAGGGCGGCTGCGGGTCGTACTCCGTCAACAGCTGTACGGCCTGGGCGTGTTCGTCGCCCGCGATCCGGCCCAACAGCGTCAGGCCCATGTCGATGCCGGAGGAGACGCCGGCGGCTGTGACGTACTTGCCGTCGAACACCACCCGCTCCCCCGTCGGCTCGGCGCCGTACTCCCTGAGGAAGTCGAGAGCCAGCCAGTGCGAGGTGGCGCGGCGTCCGTCGAGGAGCCCGGCGGCGGCCAGCAGCAGCGAGCCGGTGCACACGGACGTCGTCCAGGTGCTCGTGGCGTCGGCGGCGCGCAGCCAGTCCAGCAGGGCCGCGTTCTCCATCTGCGGCGTCTGGCCGGGGCCCCCGGGGACGATCACGATGTCCGGGTGCGGCACCTCGGCGAGGGTCCTGTCGGCGGTGAGCGCGAGGTTTCCGGTGTCGGCGCGGACCGGGCCGGTGTGCTCGGCCACGAAGACGGTCTCCGCGTCGGGCAGGCGGCCCAGGGTCTCGTAGGGGCCCACGGCGTCCAGGGCGGTGAAACGGTCGTAGAGGACGATCGCGATCTGCATGGGGTTCTCTCTCAGTAGACGAGCACTAGACGGGCATCGGACGGGCACTGGGCGGGTTTCACTGAGTGGATCTCAGGGCGTGAGCGACGGGCGGAAGCGGCGCCGGTACTCCGCGGGGGCCGTGCCGAGGACTTTCACGAAGGCGCGGCGCATCGCCTCCGGTGTGCCGTAGCCGCTCGCCCGGGAGATCTCCTCGACGCCGTCGGCGGTGTCCTCCAGGAGGCGCCGGGCGTGTTCCAGGCGGACCCGGTCGACGTACCGGCCGGGCGTCGTACCGGTCTCGGCCTGGAAGGCGCGGGCGAAGTGGCGGGGCGAGAACCCGGCGCGGGCGGCGAGCGCCTCGACCGACAGGTCACCGGCGGGGTGTTCGGTGATCCACTGCTGGACCTCGCGCAGCGGTTCACGCTGTGCCGTCTGTGCGGCGAGTTGGACGCTGAACTGCGCCTGGCTGCCCGGGCGGCGCAGGAAGACCACCAGGTGGCGCGCGATGGTGAGGGCGGTGTCGCGGCCGAGGTCCTCCTCGACCAGTGCGAGGGAGAGGTCGATGCCCGCGGTGACGCCGGCCGAGGTCGCCACGCGCCCGTCGCGGACGTAGATCGGATCCGGGTCGACCTCGACGTCCGGGTGGTCCCGGGCGAGCTTGGCGCAGTACGCCCAGTGGGTCGTCACCCGGCGGCCGTCGAGCAGGCCCGCCTCGGCGAGCGGGATCGCGCCGGTGCAGACGGAGACCAGGCGTTCGGCGCGCGGGCCGTGCGTGCGCAGCCAGGCGATCAGGCGGGGGTCGGGGCGCCGGGTTCCCTCGCCTCCCGGGACGAGCAGGGTGTGCGGCGCGGGTGCGTCGGCGAGGGCGCGGTCCGGGACGAGGGTGAGGCCGCTGGACGTGCGCACCGCGGCGCCGTCCAGGGAGGCGGTGAGGATGCGGTACGAGCCGTCCTGGCAGGCCTCGGCGCCCGCGAAGACCTCGGCGGGGCCGGTGACGTCGAGACTCTGCACGCCGTCGAAGAGGACGATCAGGACCGTTCGCATGTCCTCGATTCTTCGCGGGCGGGGTGATGTCCGCAATGACGAGCACCCCACCTTTCCTGCCATGGCGGGTCGTGCGATCCGGCCGAAGTCCTGGCTTTCGGCGTCCGGCATTCCCTGCGTACCGACCAGTCGGTAACGTGCGGGGCATGACCTCTCCCCTGCCGGAGCACGCCGGACGGCGCTGCCACAACGTCCTCAATCCGCTCCACTCGACGCACTACTTCTCCCCCGATCTGGGTCGGGAGCTGGCCGCGGCCGGGATCGAGGACCGCAGTGCCGCGTACTTCGCCGTGCGCGCGGCGGCCATGGGGCCGGTGGGCGCCGGCGTGGTGACGGCGACGTTCTACAACTTCAGCCACGACCTCGTGGCACGGCACGTGCCCGCGGTGTGGGCGACGGCGTCCCCGGAGACGGTTCTCGCGGCACGCGCGCGTGCCGTGGACGCGACGCTTCGGCGGCTGCTCGGCGAGGACGTCGCCACCGCCAAGGAGGTGACCGAGGCGGCGGAGCTCGCGCTGCGCGCGGCCGAGGCCTGCGGCAGGACCGCGCGACCGCTGTACGCCGCCCATGCCGACCTGCCCGTTCCCGACGCGCCGCACCTCGCGCTCTGGCACGCGGCCACTCTGCTGCGCGAGCACCGCGGCGACGGCCACCTCGCGGTGCTGCTGGAGGCGGAACTCGACCCGGTCGAGGCCCTGGTGAGCCACACCGCGACCGGCAAGGGCATGGCCCCGAAGTGGGCGCTGCGCACGCGCGGCTGGTCGCGGGCGGACTGGGAGGCGGCGGTCGGACGGCTGCGGGCGCGCGGACTGCTGGACGCCGAGGGCGAGTTGACGCCGGCGGGTGTCGCGCTGCGCCAGGGGATCGAGGCGGAGACGGACCGGCTGGACCGCGCGCCGTACGAGCATCTGGGCGCCGCCGGCGTGGAGCGGCTCACGGAGTTGTCCCGGGGGCTGCTGAGCACGGCGCTGGAGGCGGGCGCGTTCCCCGACGACATGACCGGCAAGGCATGACCCACGAAGCATGAGCAGCAAGGCGTGATCGGCATGGGCTGAGGTACCCGTATGTCTCCCGGCACATTTCGCCGGGAGACATACGGGGAGACTCGGAACGGCAGCGTGACGCGGCGGTCCGGGCGCGCTGAGGTCCCGCCCTGATCCCCCGTTGTCGGCGCCACCTGCCACAATTGCCGCGCAACCCCAGTGGAGAAGGCGGTACGGGATCGTGACGACACCCCTCGTAGGGTCCATCGAAGGCAGGATCGCCGAGGAACTCGGCGTACGGGAGCGGCAGGTCAAGGCGGCCGTCGACTTGCTCGACGGCGGATCGACGGTGCCCTTCATCGCCCGCTACCGCAAGGAAGCGACGGAGATGCTCGACGATGCGCAGCTGCGCACCCTCGAGGAGCGGCTGCGCTATCTGCGGGAGCTGGAGGAGCGGCGTACGGCGATCCTCGAATCGGTGCGCGAGCAGGGCAAGCTCACCGAGGAGCTGGAGGCGCAGATCCGGGGTGCCGAGACGAAGGCGCGCCTGGAGGACATCTATCTGCCGTTCAAGCCGAAGCGGCGGACGAAGGCGCAGATCGCGCGCGAGGCGGGCCTGGAGCCGCTGGCCGAGGGCCTGCTCGGCGACCCGTCGGTCGATCCGCTCGCGGCGGCCACGGCCTTCGTGGACGCCGACAGGGGCGTGGCCGATCCGCAGGCCGCCCTCGACGGCGCCCGGGCGATCCTCACCGAGCGGTTCTCGGAGGACGCCGACCTGATCGGCGAGCTGCGTGAGCGCATGTGGGTGCGTGGCCGGCTGGCCGCCAAGGTGCGGGACGGCAAGGAGGAGGCGGGCGCCAAGTTCGCCGACTACTTCGACTTCGCCGAGCCGTTCACGGAGCTGCCCTCGCACCGCGTCCTCGCGATGCTGCGCGGCGAGAAGGAGGAGGTCCTCGACCTCGTCCTGGAGCCGGAGGAGCCCTCCGAGCAGCCCGGTCCCTCCTCGTACGAGGGAATCGTCGCGCACCGCTTCGGGATCGCCGAGCGCGGCCGACCCGGCGACAAATGGCTGACGGACACGGTCCGTTGGGCCTGGCGGACCCGCCTGCTGGTGCACCTCGGGATCGACATGCGGCTACGGCTGCGGACGGCCGCCGAGGACGAGGCGGTCAACGTGTTCGCGGCGAACCTGCGCGACCTGCTGCTCGCGGCCCCGGCGGGCACGCGCGCGACGCTGGGACTCGACCCCGGGTTCCGTACGGGCGTGAAGGTGGCCGTGGTCGACGCGACGGGCAAGGTTGTCGCGACCGACGTCATCTACCCGCACGTCCCGGCCAACAAGTGGGACGAGGCCATCGCGAAGCTCGCACGGCTCGCCAAGGAGCACGCGGTCGAGCTGATCGCCATCGGCAACGGCACGGCGTCCCGCGAGACCGACAAACTCGCCGGTGAACTCATCACCAGGCACCCGGAGTTGAACGTCACCAAGGTGATGGTCTCCGAGGCGGGCGCGTCCGTGTACTCGGCGTCCGCGTTCGCCTCGCAGGAGCTGCCGGACATGGACGTGTCGCTGCGCGGCGCCGTGTCCATCGCGCGCCGCCTTCAGGACCCGCTGGCCGAGCTGGTGAAGATCGACCCGAAGTCCATCGGTGTCGGGCAGTACCAGCACGACCTGTCCGAGGTGAAGCTGTCGCGGTCGCTGGACGCCGTGGTCGAGGACTGTGTGAACGGCGTGGGGGTGGACGTGAACACCGCGTCCGCGCCGCTGCTGTCCCGCGTCTCCGGCATCACCTCCGGGCTCGCCGAGAACATCGTGGCGCACCGCGACGCCAACGGGCCGTTCGCCTCCCGCACCGCGCTCAAGAAGGTCGCCCGGCTCGGGCCCAAGGCGTACGAGCAGTGCGCGGGCTTCCTGCGGATCCAGGGCGGGGACGACCCGCTGGACGCGTCCAGCGTGCACCCCGAGGCGTACCCCGTGGTCCGGCGCATGGTGAAGACCGCCGGGAACGAGGTCGCCTCGCTGATCGGCAACACGGGGGTGCTGCGCTCGCTGCGGGCGGACGACTTCGTGGACGAGACGTTCGGTCTGCCGACCGTGACCGACATCCTGAAGGAGCTGGAGAAGCCCGGGCGCGACCCCCGGCCCGCCTTCAAGACCGCCACCTTCAAGGAAGGCGTCGAGAAGCTCTCCGACCTCGCCTCCGGGATGGTGCTGGAGGGCGTCGTCACCAACGTGGCCGCCTTCGGCGCCTTCGTGGACATCGGCGTCCACCAGGACGGCCTTGTCCACGTCTCCGCCATGTCCAAGACCTTCGTCAAGGATCCGCGGGACGTGGTGAAGCCGGGTGACATCGTGAAGGTGAAGGTGCTCGACGTCGACATTCCGCGCAAGCGGGTGTCGCTGACGCTGCGGCTGGACGACGAAGCCGCGCCGAAGGCTGAACAGGGCGGCGGGGGGCGGCCCCAGCGCGGGGGGCGGCCGCCGCAGCAGCGGGGGCAGCAGGCTCAGTCCCAGCGGCAGGGGCGTGGGGGTGGCGGCGGCGGTTCGCGTCAGGCGCCCGCGCCCGCCAACAGTGCGATGGCCGATGCGCTGCGGCGCGCGGGGCTGGCCGACCCCAAGCGGGGCCGGGGCTGACGCCTCGGTCCTCGCCCCGGGTGCCCTGTCCGCAGGGCACCCGGGGGTGGTGCCGAGCGGCCCGCCCGGTGTCTAGCCCGTCGGGCGGTCGTGGTGCCACGCCTCGTACAGCCGCCAGTAGTGCGGGGAGTCTTCGGCGGTCCCGACGTACGCTCCCAGCAGCTCGTCGCCGCGCGGGTCGTCGCGCAGTACCAGGCGGGTGGCTGCCGTGACACGTACGGCCTCGTCCTCGTCCTCGAGCCGGGCGGCGAGGGCGTCCGACGGGGCCGGGAGATTCGTGGGGGCTTCGCACAGGGTGAGGCAGGCGGCGCGGCGGACGTCGGCGACGGCGTCCCTGGTGCGGGCCAGCACGACGGCCAGGGAAGGCGCGTCTGCGGAGGCGACCGGTTCGGCCAGGCCGTACACAGCGCGTTCGCGGACCCTGCCGTCGTCGTGACCGGCGAGCGTGACGAGTGTGTCGACGCGTCGGGGGTCGATCGTGTCGGACAGTCCGGCAGTGAGTACCCGCATGACTCGCGGGTCGCGCTCCTCCGCCGCCCGGTCGAGGAACAGGTCCACGAGCGGGCCCTCGAAGGGGTCGTCCTCGCTCTCGTCGAAGAGGTGGATCGCCCGGAGCACCTCCGCGCCGAAGCACCGCTCCCGGGGATCGGCACGCGCGCACAGGGCGGCCGACGCCTGCCACACCAGGGGATCGTGACGCTGCTGGAGGATCCCGGTCGTGGTCCACCACACCTCGTGGTCGACGTCCGGTTCGGCCAGGGCGCGGGCCAGCAGTTCCTCGAAGGGCGGTCGTATCCCGTACTTCGGCTCCAGGTACGTGAGGATGGCGGCGTGCCCGGTACGGATCGTGAGCGCGCCGAGGGCGAGCTCCTCGCGGATACAGCCGTCCTCGTCCCTGAGTGACGTACGTCGGACCGGTTCCGTCAGCCCCGTTCTGCGGCGGAGCTCGGTCACCGCGCCCGTCTCGTGCCAGTACCGGGCCAGTGCGAGGGCGTCACGGCCCTCGGCATCCTTGATCCACAGGTGCGCGCCCTTGGCGACCAGGACGGCCATGATGTCGAAGGCTCCGCGGTCGACGGCGCGCAGCAGTGGTGTGCGGCCGTCGGGGTCGGCGCCGTCGATCCGGGCGCACCATGCCAGCTCCTCGACGACCGCGGGGTCGAGGGTGTCCACGGCCAGGCAGAGCACGGGCGTGCCGTGCTCGTCGACGGCGTCCGGATCGGCGTCCGCGTCCACGGCGGCCTTCACCCGGGCCGCGTTCCCGCTCCGTACCGCTGCCACGAGCTCCGCGTCCGACGTCACCCGCACCTCCCCCGATCCGCTCCCCTAGACCGTCTCCGTCACCTTGCCGTCCGCGACCTCCAGGCGGCGGGTCGTGTGGACCGCGTCGAGCATGCGGCGGTCGTGGGTGACCAGGAGCAGCGTGCCCTCGTAGGAGTCGAGGGCCGACTCCAGCTGTTCGATGGCGGGGAGGTCGAGGTGGTTGGTCGGCTCGTCGAGGACCAGGAGGTTCACGCCTCGGCCCTGGAGCAGGGCCAGTGCGGCGCGGGTGCGCTCGCCCGGGGAGAGCGTTACCGCGGAGCGCAGGACGTGGTCCGCCTTGAGGCCGAACTTGGCCAGGAGCGTGCGGACCTCGGCGGGCTCGGTGTCGGGCACCGCCGCGCAGAACGCCTCGAGCAGCGACTCCGAGCCGTGGAAGAGCTTGCGGGCCTGGTCGACCTCGCCGACCACGACGCCGGAGCCCAGCGTCGCGTGCCCGGCGTCCAGCGGGATACGGCCGAGCAGTGCGCCCAGCAGTGTCGACTTGCCCGCACCGTTGGCGCCGGTGACCGCGACCCGGTCCGCCCAGTCGATCTGCAGCGTCGCCGGACCGAAGGAGAAGTCGCCGCGCCGTACCTCGGCGTCCCGCAGGGTGGCGACGACCGCGCCCGAGCGCGGCGCCGCCGCGATCTCCATGCGCAGCTCCCACTCCTTGCGGGGCTCGTCCACCACGTCGAGGCGCTCGATCATGCGCTGGGTCTGCCGGGCCTTCGCGGCCTGCTTCTCGCTGGCCTCGCTGCGGAACTTGCGCCCGATCTTGTCGTTGTCGTTGTTCGCCTTGCGCCGGGCGTTCTTGACGCCCTTGTCCATCCAGGAGCGCTGCATCTGGGCGCGGCCCTCGAGGGCGGAGCGCTTGTCGGCGTACTCCTCGAAGTCCTCGCGGGCATGCCGGCGGGCCACGTCCCGCTCCTCCAGGTAGGCCTCGTACCCTCCGCCGTACAGGGTGATCTCCTGCTGCGCCAGGTCGAGTTCGAGGACCTTGGTGACCGTGCGGGTGAGGAACTCGCGGTCGTGGCTGACGACGACCGTGCCCGCGCGCAGGCCGCTGACGAAGCGCTCCAGGCGTTCCAGGCCGTCCAGGTCCAGGTCGTTCGTCGGCTCGTCGAGCAGGAAGACGTCGTAGCGGGACAGCAGGAGGGAGGCGAGGCCCGCGCGGGCGGCCTGGCCACCGGAGAGGGCGGTCATCGGCTGGTCCAGGTCCACCGCCAGACCGAGGGAGTCGGCGACCTCCTCGGCTCGCTCGTCGAGGTCGGCGCCGCCGAGGTCGAGCCACCGCTCCAGGCTCGTCGCGTACGCGTCGTCGGCGCCCGGCGCCCCGTCGACGAGCCCCTGCGTGGCCTCGTCCATGACGCGCTGGGCCTCGGCCACGCCGGTACGGCGGGCCAGGAAGTCCCGTACCGTCTCGCCCTCCCGGCGCTCCGGCTCCTGCGGCAGATGCCCCACGGTCGCGCTCGGCGGGGAGAGCCGCAGCTCCCCCTCTTCCGGGGTGAGAAGCCCGGCGAGCAGGCGCAGCAGGGTGGACTTGCCCGCGCCGTTGGCACCGACGAGCCCGATCACGTCCCCGGGCGCGACGACGAGGTCGAGCCCGGAGAAGAGCGAGCGGTCGCCGTGTCCGGCGGCGAGGTTCTTGGCGACGAGAGTGGCAGTCATCAGGAGGCCGATCCTAACGGGCCGCCCGCCGCGGTCGCGCCCGGCTTTTTCCCGGACCCGCGTCTCCTCCGCTCAGCGCGCCATCGCCTCCACCAGCACACTCCCTGACGTGCGGGCGACCAGGAAGGACTCCCCCTTCACCGATTTGGGGTCCAGTGGGACACTGTGCCGGCCCGCCTCCAGGATCCCGTCGAAGACCTCGTGCGCGTGCGTGCGGTAGAGCCGGTCCAGCCGGTAGGCGGTCACCCGGACCCGGCAGGTGGAGGTCACCTCTATGCCGGCCTCGCCGTCGGCGGCGACCAGGCGGGTGAGACGGCGCTGCTCCTGCGCTCTGCGGTCCAGGGCGTGCTCTATCTGCGCGACCAGCAGCGGAATGATCGGCGCGAGGCCGTCGACGTAGGCGACCTCGACACCCGCGCGCTCGAAGGACTGGCGTACGGCGGCACGTTCCTGCTCGCCGACCGCGCGGCCGAAGGCGACGGCGCCGTACGTCCGCAGCTCGTCGGCGGGCACTCCGGACGCGTCCTGGGTGATGTCGGCGCCGATGCCGATGGTGCGCAGCGCGGCGGCGAGCTTGGCGAGGACGGCGACACGTGCGCCGATCAGGAGGACGCGGCGCCGCGCCCCGGAGTCGGCGTCGAGCAGGGAGCCGAGCGCGCCGCGGTATTCGGCGCCGTGGAAGCGGAACGGCCCTATCCCGTGGTAGCCGTTGAGCTCCAGGTCGGCGTGCTCGTCGGTCTGCCAGGCGAAGTCGCGCCACACGTAGTCGTCGCCGTCCTTCTCGATGACGGCGGTGACGGCCCCGCATTCGAGGCTCTGGCATTCGGGGCAGCCGTAGATGACGTACCGTCCGCCGTCGAGCGGTGCCTCGGCCTCCAGGAGGAGGCTCTGCACCTGGGCGGTGAAGATGGCGGGTGGTACGTCGGAGGCGAGCGGGGACACCGCGTCGAGGTCGGAGAGCTGGAACAGCAGCGGGCGGCCGTCGACGATGAAGTCCACGAAATCCCGGTGCACTTGGTAGTCACCGTTGGCGAGGACTCCACCGGCCCGCATCGCCGGTGCCAGGCCGAAGGTCGCGTACTCGGCAGACATGTTGTGAGTATCCCCACGCGGGGAGTGATATGAGCACGGCATGACATATTCCGCTAACGTCCCGGCGTGGACAGAACGCGGAGCGGTGACGTGATCGTGGTCGGCGGCGGTGTCATGGGCCTGACGACGGCCGTCGTCCTGGCCGAGGACGGCAGGCGCGTACGGGTGTGGGCGCGGGACCCCATCGAGCGGACCACCTCGGCCGTTGCGGGTGGACTGTGGTGGCCGTACCGCATCGAGCCGGAGGCGCTCGCCGGCGCCTGGTCGCTGCGCTCGTTCGCCGTGTACGAGGAGTTGGCGGCGCGGCCCGACGAGACGGGCGTACGCATGGTCGAGGGCGTACAGGGCGAGACGCGGCTGGACGACCTGGGGCCGTGGGCGGCTCGGGTGCCGGGGCTGCGGGCGGCGACGGCGGACGAGTACGCCGGGACCGGGTTGTGGGCGCGGCTGCCGCTGATCGACATGCCGGTGTACCTGCGGTGGCTGCGGGAACGGCTGATCGCGGCGGGCGGGACGGTCGAGGAGCGGGTCGTGCGCGATCTCGGCGAGGCGGCGGCCGAGGCGCCGGTGGTGGTCAACTGCACGGGGCTGGGCGCCCGTGATCTCGTACCGGACCCGGCGGTGCGGCCGGTGCGCGGGCAGCTCGTCGTGGTGGAGAACCCGGGCATCGAAACCTGGCTGACGTCCGTCGACCACACCTCGGCGAAGAGCACCTACTTCATGCCGCAGCCCGGCGGACTGATCCTGGGCGGAACGGCCGACGAGGACGACTGGTCGCTCACGCCCGACCCGGGGGTGGCCGAGGAGATCGTCAAGCGGTGCGCGGCGGTGCGGCCCGAGATCGAGGGAGCCCGTGTGCTCGACCACCGGGTGGGACTGCGCCCGGCACGCACCGCGGTCCGCCTGGAACGTGAAGTGCTGCCCGGTGGGCGGGTGTTGGTGCACAACTACGGGCACGGTGGCGCGGGCGTCACGGTGGCGTGGGGCTGCGCGCACGAGGCGGCCGAGCTGGTGGGCCCGGCCGCCTCCTGAGAGCCTCAGCAGTCGGCGTCGGGCTCCCCGGCCGCGAGGTGGTACGGCGCGCGCCCGTCGAGGAGCAGCGGCACGAGGGCGCGCGACGACTGCCTCAGTGGTACGAGGACGCCGTCGCCGTCGCGTCTCATGTGCACGCCGTGCAGGGCGAGTTCGTCGCGTACGTCCGCGTACTGGTCCGCGGTGAGCCGGTAGCCGCAGGGCGGGTCCTGGATCACCTCGGAGGGTTCGGCGGGGTCGTTGTCGGCGCCGCCGAGGTAGACCGGGCCACGGTCCCGGTAGCCCGCGAGCCGGGCCGCCGAGGTCGTCGCCGCGAGTTGCCTGCCGTGCGCCCCTGTGAAGGTGAACAGGCCGCCGAGTGCGGCGAGTTGGGAGTGGACGCGGCGCCGGTGGTTCAGTGCGGGGTCCGCCTTCTCGGCGTCCGTGAGGGCGTCGACGCGGCTCTCGATGAGCAGCCCTGCGGCGTGCTTGATGCCGGACATGTTGCGCAGGATGCGCTCCTGCCCGTCCCCGGCGGTCTGCTTGATGGGGTCGCCGGTGACGGGGTCGGTCCAGATGCCGTACGTGCCGGTCGAGTACCCGGCGTCGTGGGCGGCGGGCCGCACATAGTCCTGCGACAGGGTCTCCGCTTCGTCGTGCACGGCCTGGTCGGTGTTGAGGTTGCGGGGCCAGAGGTCGAAGAGGTCCTTGTCGTAGTACGGGGGTGTGGCGCCGTACTCGTGCAGGTCGTAGACGACGTCGGGCTTGCGGTCGCGCAGGACGGTGGCCATGGCGCGGGCCTCGGCCGTCCTCAGCGCGAGGTGGTCGCGGTTGATGTCCACGCCGTCGCTGTTCTCGCGGGTGTCGGCGGCCCGGCCGTCGGGGTTGGCGGTGGGCACGACGAGCAGAGTGGTGCCCGCGAGGAGCTTCCGGGTCCGTTCGTCCTTGCCGAAGGCCAGGTCGCGGATGGTGGTGAGGCAGGCCTCGCGGCCGGACGGCTCGTCGCCGTGCTGGCTGCACACGAGGAGCACGGTGGTCCTCGTGCGGTGGCCTGCGTTGATGCGGGCGAGTCGGAGCGGGCGGCCCTGCTCGGTGGTGCCGATGCGGGACACCGAGACCCGGTCGCTCGCCCGGTCGACGGCGGCGAGGAAGTCCTGCTCCTCGGCCTGGCTGGTCCACCGCGCGCCGTCGCTCTGCTCGAATCCGGTACGCGGCGGGGTCTGTGTCGCGTACGCGGGCGCCGTCAGCAGGGGCGCGGCCAGGGCCGTGGCGGTGACCGCCACGGCCAGGGCGCGGATGCGTCGGGGCATCAGAGGCGGTCCCCCGGGACGCGGTGGACGGTGCGCGGCTCGCCGACGCCGTCGAGGACGGTGGTGCTCGGCGCGGCGGTGGCCCCGTCGGTCGCCTTCTCGAAGGCCTTGCTGCCGCCTACCAGCGGGACGCGGGCCGAGGTGCGGGAGAGGTCGAGCGTGAGGGTGGGCTTGGTGGACGGCGGGTCGATGAGGTCCTTGTCGGTGCCCGCGACGATCAGTGCCAGCCGGTGGCCCTTCGGGACGACATGGTCGCTGGCGGCCAGGTCGAGCGTGATCGTGTACGGCTTGCCCGGGGTGAGCGGGACGCCCTTCCAGTCGGAGGCGTAGTTGCCGAGGTCGGCCCAGCCGCGGCTGAAGACGGTGTAGTCGACGGCGGTGGTGTTCGCCTTTGTCACCTTGAAGCAGGAGCTGTCGCCGGTGGTGCTCGGGCCCCAGCAGGTGCGGTCGGTGAGCGTGGTGATGCCCTCGCCGGCGGCGTTGTAGTCACGGATGGTGTCGGGGCCGAGGTCGACGAGGACCGCGGAGAGGTGGGCGGTCGCGGTGGTGGGCGTCGCGGTGACGGTCACCTTGGAGGAGCCGGACAGCCGGAGGTCGTGGGCGAGCGGTCCGGTGGTGAACCCCGCCTTGTCCGGGGTGGGTTGGTCGATGTGCGCGGCCCAGTCGGTCTCGCTCAGCTGCGGATCGTCGGTGAAGGTCTCGGTTCCGGAGCCGGTGGTCAGGCCGAGGGTGCCGACGCCCGCCCGGGTGCCCTGGCCGGGGCGGAGCTTCACGGTGTCCGTGCTGCTCGGCGGCCAGACGCGGGAGGTGACCCACTGGTCGGGGTGGCGCTCGATGTCGGCCATGGGCGCTTTGTCGATGCCGTTGTCGTAGCCGAGGAGTTCGTGGTCGAACCAGCGGTGCAGGGTGTCGACCCAGGCTCCGCGGCGGTAGTCGAAGGGGTCGACGTGGCCGGTCTGGGAGAGCCAGATCTTGCGCTCGACGCCGTTCTTGGCGAGGGCGTTCCACCACTGGCCGAGGTGCTTGGTGCGGACGTTGAGGTCCTGCATGCCGTGGACCGCGAAGACGCTGGCCTTCACCTTGCCCGCGTCCTTGACGTAGTCGCGCTCGGTCCAGAACCGTGTCCAGTCGCCGGTGCGCGGGGCCCCGTCGACGATCTTCTGCTGGACGGCGGCGCACTTGGCCTGGGCGTCCGGGCTGTCGACGTAGTTCGAGAGCCAGTCGGGGCCGGAGTCGTAGAGCGGGGCGCCCTTGGCGAAGTAGTAGTCGTACCAGGAGGAGATGCCGCTGATCGGGACGATCGTCTTGAGGCCCTCGACGCCGGTGGCGGCCACGCCGTTGGCGATCGTGCCGTCCCAGCTCTTGCCGATCATGCCCGTCCTGCCGTTGGTCCAGCTCGCCTTGGCGGTCGCGCTGCCCGTGCGGGAGGTGTAGGCCTTGGCGCGGCCGTTCAGCCAGTCGACGACGGCCTTCGCGGACTGGATGTCGGAGCGGCCGCCGACGTCCACGCAGCCGTCGGAGCGGTTGGTGCCGGCCAGATCGACGCCGACGAAGGCGTAGCCGCGCGGCACGAAGTAGTTGTCGTAGAACAGCGGCATCTGGACGACGTTGCCGTTCGCGTCGTACGTCTTCAGCTGGCTCTCGTTGCCGCGGCCGCAGCAGGAGTAGTAGGGGCTGGCATCCATGATCACGGGTATCTTGCGGCCCTGCTGGGCGGGTTCGCGGGGGCGGACGATGTCGACGGCGACGCGGTCCTTCTTCCCGTCGCTGTCGCCGTCGAGTCCGGTGTCCACCCAGACGGCCTCGCGGATGGCGTGCTCGTAGGAGTAGACCGGCGTGCTCTCCCGGGGCGCGGCGCCTGCGGCGGCCGGGGTCAGGAAGGTGGCCATCAGGGCGGCGGTGGCGGCCGTCGCGAGCGATCTCCAGGTCGTGAAGCGCATGCGGCGCGCAGGTATCGGCATGCGCGGACGGTACTCCGGTCAACTCCTGTGCAAAAGGGGGCACATGAAGTCCGGGCGAGAAAGATCCATGAGACGGAATCACTCATGTCGGCCGAATGGCGATCGTGTGACAGGTGCGGCCATGGACACGACCGGGGCCACAGGGACTGAATAGGCTGCGAACAGACTTCGTGCCCCAACGACTTGGAGATTCCGTGCACCGCAGACTCATCGCCCCGGGCGCACTCGCGGCCTCCCTGCTGCTGGCGATCCCGGCATCGGCCGCGAGTTACTCCCCCGGGGCGCCGGGCATCGGCGACCCCTACTACCCGGCCTACGGCAACGGCGGATACGACGTCTCGCACTACGACCTGCGGCTGAAGTACCAGCCGCGGACGGACGAGCTGGAGGGCACGGCCACCCTCCTGGCCACGACCACGCAGGACCTGTCCCGCTTCGATCTGGACTTCCTGCTCGATGTCAGCGAAGTGCGGGTCAACGGCGCGAAGGCGTCGTTCACGGCCTCGGGCGAGCACGAGCTGGAGATCACCCCGGCGTCGCCGCTGGCCAAGGGCACGCCGATCACGGTCGTCGTCCGCTACAGCGGGGTGCCGTCGACAAAGAGCGCGTACGGCTTCAACACCTGGCACCGCACTCCGGACGGGGCCATCGCGGCGGACGAGCCCGAGGCGGCGTGGTGGTGGTACCCGAGCAACGACCACCCCAGCGACAAGGCCACCTACGACGTCTCGATCGCCGTACCGGACGGCACCCAGGCGATCTCCAACGGCCTTCTCCAGTCGACGAGTTCGAAGCTCGGCTGGACCCGCTACAACTGGCGCTCCAACAAGCCGCAGGCCACGTATCTGACCACGCTCGCGGTCGGAAAGTTCGACATCACCACCGGGAAGTCCGACAGCGGCATCCCCGTCATCAACGCCTACAGCAAGGACCTCGGCGACAACGACGGGGCGGCGCGGGCGAGCGTCGAGCGCACCGGGGAGCTGGTCGACTGGCTGAGCGGGTACTTCGGCCCGTACCCCTTCAACTCGGTGGGCGGGTACGTCCCGAACACGACCACCGGGTACGCGCTGGAGACCCAGACCCGCGTGTACTACAGCCCGAAGCAGTTCGCGAACGGCTCCAACACCTCTGTGGTCGTGCACGAGTTGGCGCACCAGTGGTACGGCGACGACGTGTCGCTGAAGGGCTGGAAGGACATCTGGATCAACGAGGGCTTCGCGCGCTACGCCCAGTGGCTGTGGTCGGAGCACGAGGACGAGGGCACGACGCAGGAACTGGCGGACTACGTGTACGCCTCGCACCCGGCCGACGACGCGTTCTGGACGGTGAAGCCCGGCGACCCGGGGCCGGACAACCAGTTCGACATCGCCGTGTACGACCGGGGCGCGCTCGCCGTCCAGGCGCTTCGGGGCGAGGTCGGCGACGACGCGTTCTTCGCCATCCTGAAGGGGTGGCCGCAGGAGCACGCGTACGGCAACGCGTCGGTCGGCGATTTCCAGGCG
The DNA here is from genome assembly GCF_041051975.1 of Streptomyces sp. R21. GTDB lineage: Bacteria > Actinomycetota > Actinomycetes > Streptomycetales > Streptomycetaceae > Streptomyces. The sequence continues at coordinate 1,767,870 of NZ_CP163435.1, forward strand.
TATGCCGAGAAGGTGTCCGGCAAGCCGCTCGGCGCGCTCTTCGACACCTGGCTCTTCCAGCCGTCGAAGCCGGCGGCGCCCGCGGCGCAGGGGGCGTCCATCGCGCGCACGAAGTCGGTGCCCGCGCAGCCCCGGTCGTGGAAGAAGATCGCCGCGACGAACGACGCGCACGCGGCGCGGTAGTCGGCAGCGGGTGGTGACCGGGTGGCCCAGGGGCGTCGCGCTCCCTGGGCCACTCGGCGCATGGGTCAGGAGGTCGTCCTCCTGTTGTCGTGGCGGAGCCGGAGTTCCGCGCCGCGTCGACGGACGAGGTGCGGGGTGGCGAGTTCGTGGGCGATCAGCCGGGCGGCGAGTTCGCCGCCGTCGCGGTCGCCCCCGGCGACGAGGGCGCGCATCGAGTCGACGAGCTTTTCGGCGGTCGGCTGGTCCAACGCGTCCTCGTGCTGCAGGAGTTGGGCCACCTCCGGGTCGAGCGGTCGATGCTCCGCCGGCTCGTGGGCCTCGGGGTCCTCAAGGACTCGGCGCAGCGGCTCGGCGGCCTCGTCCGGGAGCAGCTCGGCGTAGGCGGACAGGTCGGCGTCGGCGGCCGTCAGCAGCAGGTGCTTGGCGATCAACGCGGCTTCCGGGAACGGGGTACGGACGGCCAGCGGTGCGAGCAGCCGTGGCGGCAGGCCGAACACGCACCCGGCGTGCAGCAGCACCTGGCGGACGCGCTCGGTGTGCGGGGAGTCGGGCAGTACGGCGGCGGTCCGCTCCAGGAATCGGGTGAGGACTGCGTCGGGACCGGCCGTGCCGAGCGCCTCACCCCGGCGGAAGTACCGCGCCATGTACCCCTTCCACCAGGCGAGTTGCACCTCGTACAGGCTGGCCACGGCCTCTTCGTACGCCCGCTCGGCGAGCAGCCCCTCCTCGGTGAGAGCGCGCAGCGCGGGCACCAGGTCGCGGTAGATGAGCCGCATCCAGGTGTGCGGGGAGCGCTGGATGCCCCAGCAGTCCTCGTTCGCGTGGTCGCCGAGGAGTTCGGCGAGGCCGAGTTCACCGGCGACGAACTCGGAGCGGATGCCCGAGGCGCCGGCCTCGAAGCGGTAGAGGTGCTCGGAGGACAACGGTGGCAGCGGGACGGGGAGTTCGTGGTCGAGGAATCGTTCCAGCTCTGCGTAGCTGCGGTCCAGTCCCTCGTGGTCGAGGGTGAGCCGGGGGTGGAGGGGGTTGGCGAAGCGGGTCTTGATCTTGGCGATCTCCTCCGACAGGGCCTGGTAGAGGAAGATCTTGTCGAAGCGGTAGCTGAATGACAGGCCGATGTAGGGGAAGACCGTGCAGCTGCGGCACTCCGATCGGTGCCCGACCTCCTCGTCGCGGACCCGGACGAACTCCTCGTCCTGGACCAGCTCGGTGAGACTGCGGTCCCATTCCAGCGAGTTGTCGAAAGCGTGGTAGCAGGGCAGCACCAGGCGCCCGTCCGGGCCGATCGTGAGGATCCGCTTGTTCGCGAAGCAGTCGGTCGGGGCGGTGGGGTCGATGCCCTCCATGTACTTGCGGAAGTGCAGGTTGATCAGCGCGAACGGCTGGTAGACGAGAGCGCGCAGCTCGGCCGCCACGGCGCCGCCGGTCGCATCCGACTCGTCCAGCCGGTGGGCGCGTTCGGCCCCACCGCCGGTGACCGGTGTGCCGTTGTGCTCGATCAGCTTGAGTTTGCGGGCCGTCCGGTTGACGTCCCGGACGGTGTCCTGCTCGTCGAAGTACTCGAACATGCCGGAGAAGTAGATGGTGATCCGGTTCTCGTGCGCGAAGCGCAGCAGATCCGGCACCTCGTCCACGTTCTCCCGGGTGACCACGCAGATGAGCTTGAGGTTGCCGGATCCGGTAGCGGCGATACGGCGGATGACGTCCAGGGCCCGGTCCAGCGTGGGGACTCCGCGGATCTCCCGGTAGCGGTCGGGCCTGAGGGTGTCCAGGGACACGTTCATGGTGTCGACGTACGGCACGATCGCGTCGATGTGCTTGGCGAACCGGATGCCGTTGCTGGTGATCTCCACGGCCATGCCGAGGGACTTGGCGTACTGGACTATCCCGTCGATGTGCGGGTGCAGGACCGGTTCGCCGCCGGTGAAGTCCACGTAGCGCACACCGAGGGTGTACATCTCGTCCAGGATCTGGCGGGCCCGCTCCAGGGTGAGTTCCTCGTAGCCCTTGAACTTGTCGTCCTGCCAGACGTTGCAGTAGCCGCAGAGCGAATTGCAGCGGAAGGTGATGTAGAACCGGGCCGACCGCAGGAGGCCCTGTGCGGTCGCCGTCGTGCTGGTGGTGAGTGTGGTGCTCGCTGTCACTCTGTCCCTCTCCATCCGGATGGCATGGTGGACTGCAAGTTCTCTGATTTCAGGTTTTCTTGATGAATCGTCAGGAGACGTGGGGGTGAGGGATCAGGGCAGCGGGGTGCCACGTGCGGTGATCCACAGCTCGTACCACTCCTCGTGGGAGAGGCCGACGTCGCGCGCCACGGCGTCGCGGCAGGCACGGATCCGCTCGGGACGGCCGGTGCCGATGACGGGGACGATGCCGGCGGGGTGCCGCTGGAGCCACCACAGCAGGATCGTCTCCGGCGTCGTCCCCTTGCGCTCCGCGAGATCCTTGACCAGTTGCCCGGTCGGGGACGGTTCGGCCCCGGTGTAGCGGCCGCGGGCCAGCGGCCCCCACGCCTGCAGTTCGATGCCGTTCGTCGTGCAGTACTCGAGCGTCCCGTGCGGGAAGCCATGGGCAGCCGCGGCCGGGGTGTTGACCACGACAGCGGACTCGACCCAGTCGCGTGAACCCAGGCTCATCTCCAGCTGGTTGGCGACCAGCGGGAAATCCAGACCGTCTTGCAGGTGGGCGATCTGCGCCGCGCTCATGTTGGACACCCCGAACCGTCGCACCAGCCCCTGGCCGTGCAACGAGGTGAGGGCTTTGGCGATCTCCTCCGGGGCGGCCAGCGGGTCCGGACGGTGCAGCAGCAGCACGTCGATGACGTCCGTGCGCAGTCGGGTCAGGCTCTCCTCGACGCGCCGGGTGACGGTCGACGCCCGCAGGTCGTACAGGCCGATCCGGTCGCCGTCCGGGAGCCGGATGCCGCACTTGGTCTGCAGGACGATCCGCTCCCGCAGCTCCGGTGCCCTGGCCAGCACCTCGCCGAAGACCGCCTCGGACTTGCCGTGCCGGTAGATGTCGCCGTGGTCGAAGGCCGTGATGCCGACGGCCAGCACGGCGTCGATCGCGGCCTCGGCGTGGTCGATGTCCGCGGCTGTGTACGGTGTGCGGTCCCAGTTTCCGCCGAGTGCCATGCAGCCGTACATCACGCGACCGCTGCCGGTGGCGAGATCTCGCCCCATGCCGCTCCCCCTCCTTCGGTTCTTCTGGATGCTCACTGCTTCTGGATGGCCGATCAGTCCCGCAACGCCTCCGCAAGGAGTTCGGCGGCGGCGAGGACCGGCAGCTGGGTGTTCGCCGCCGGAACGGTGGGCAGCACGGAGGCGTCGACGACCCGCAGGTTCGCCACCCCCCGTACCCGGGCCTCCCCGTCGACGACGGCGAGGGGGTCGTCGTCCGGCCCCATGGCGCAGGTGCCCACGGGATGCCAGTACGTGCCCAGGCGGGAGCGGAGTTCCTCGTCCGACAGCTCGTGCGCGGCACGCCCCGGCCCATGAGCGGCCAGCGACTTCAGCGCGGCCGACGAAGCGAGCCGTTCGACGATCTCCAGACCTGACCGCAGTACGGCGATGTCGCGGCCGCCCGGGTCGGACAGGAACCCGGGGTCGATCTCCGGCGCCTCGGCGGGGTCGGCGGAACGCAGCCGGACCCGGCCGCGCGAGGCGGGTTTCATGAGGAAGGCGGAGATGCCCGCCTCGTACTCCCCCGGCGGCAGCGAGCCGAACAGCGGATCTCCCGCCGAGGGCAGGATGTGCAGGTCCCAGGAGCCTTCGGGGCACAGCTCGCTGGCGGCCCTGATCAGCATCCGGCTGACGTAGAGCTCGCCCGACGCCTCCTGGGCGGCCAGCGCCGCGTTCAGTTCCGCCGTCGGCGCGAGGGGGACGAAGACGCCCGGCTGGTCGGTGAGGTTCGCGCCGACGCCGGGCAGGTCGACCTCGGGCCGGATGCCGGTCTTCTGGAGCTGGTCCGCCGGTCCGATGCCGCTGCGCAGGAGCAGGGCGGGTGAGCCGAAGGCGCCGCAGGCCACCAGGTAGGTGTCGGCGGTGAGAACCTCGCGCCGTGCGTCGACCTGGACGTCGACGCTCTGGACACGCCCGGCACGGACCGTCAGCCGGTCGACCGAAGTACCGCTGAGAATCGTCAGGTTGGGGCGCGAACGCGCTGCGTCGAGGTAGGCGAAGGCGGCGTTCCAGCGGACGCCGTCGAGGGCGTTGATCAGCGGGGTGCCGTATCCGGGTGCGCCCGGGGCGGCCATGTCCGCTTCCTCGTAACCGAGTTCCCGTGCCGCTGTCAGGGCAGCTCGGCTCCAGGGCGAGAACTCGCGCTCCGGCACCGTGCGCAGCCGCATCTGTTCGACCGCCCTCAGCCGGTGGCGCTCCATGGCCGCGGCCGACCAGCGCGGCCCGCCCGCGCGCACCCATTCCTCGTGGTCGGCCTCCGAACCCCAGGTGTTCCAGCAGCCGTTGATACAGGAGGAACCGCCGAGGACGCGGGCGCGGATGCGGTGCATGGGGGCGTGACGCTCCCACACGTCGTCGCGCGGCAGGGCATGGGCGTCGCGCACCTTCGCGGGCCACTCCTGCCACCGCGCCCCGTAGTCGGGCCCGGCCTCCACCAGGCACACGGACCGTCCGGGGTCCTCGCTCAGGCGGGCGGCCAGTACACAGCCGGCCACGCCGCCGCCGAGGACGACGACGTCGTAACCGGCCGCTTGGGCGGGGGACTTCACCCGGCCTCCTTGGCCGCCGCGATGGACGCAGGTTCCGCGGAGTCCAACTCGGCCACCCGGGCGAGGAGTTCGGTGCGGCTGATGGCGTCGGCCCGTGTCGACGGCACCGTGCAGGCATGGGCGCCGGCTACTGCGCCGTACAGGGCGCACCGGTGCGGCGGCTCGCCGTTCAGTCGGCCGAAGAGGAAGCCGGCGGCGAAGGCGTCCCCGGCGCCGTTGGAGTCCACCACCGGCGCGTGCGGCACGACAGCCGGAATGTGGGTCACCTCGTCGTCCACGAGCAGATACGCGCCGTCGGCTCCCGCCGTGGCGACGACCACCTCGGCGCGCCCCCGCTCGGTAATCCGGCGCATGGTGCGCTCCGGGTCGGCCAGGGCGGTGGTGGACACGAAGACGAGGTCCGCCTCGTAGGCGAACGCCTCGTGGTACGGGTTGCTGCCGTCCCAGTTGTGCAGGTCGGTCGAGACGGTGACCCCGGCCGCGCGCAGGATGGGCAGGGCGAAGGCGCACGGGTAGGTGATGGAGACGTGGGCGTGGCGGGTCGCCTCCGCCAGGGCCCGGACCGTGGCCTCGGGCAGCCGGTCCGTCTCCTGGAAGCGACTGTCGTCGTACAGGGACAGCCGCCGTCCCTCGGGGTCGACGAGGTTGACCGCGCGCTTGGTGCCGCCGGGCAGCGGGATGTCGGTGAGGGGGATGCCCCGGGCGCGGTGCAGTTCCCGGATCAGATCGCCCTCGTGGTCGTCGCCGATCATGTCGAGGTGATGGGTGCGCAGACCGAGCTCGCTCACGCCGAGCGCGACGAAGTCTCCCGTCTGCCCCGCCCGCATCTCGATCCCGGGCCGGATCATGTAGCTGTCGGCGTACGGAAGGGGCAGCTCGGGGACGTACACGATGGTGTCGACGCCCGCGCCTCCCAGGACGAGGACATCGGTCTCGGTACTCATGGGTGTTCCTCCCGGGCTCAAGGGGTCGGCCTCACCGCGGGGCCCCCGTTGCCTGATGGGTGACGGCTCTCGCGGCTACGACGGCTGCTGCGGCTCATGGGCGGGTGATTGCTGCTCGTCGCGGATGACTGCGGCTCATCCGGATCGTCGTCAACTTCGCCTGTCGGAAGGTGAGTCAAGCAGGCCACTCCCATGGTGGCAAGGTCTTGCAGAATCTTCCTGCAAGACCTTGCGAACGCTTGATCGGGAGGACAACTCGCGGTAGACCTCGGCGACGGCCCGGGGCCCCGGATGGGTGCCAAGGTCCTCCAGCGTGACCGTCCGGCCGGCCGGGTCGGCCACCGGCAGCTGCCAGTTGGGGTATTCGTCGGCCGTACCGGGGAGGTTCTGCGGGCGCAGGTCCCCCACGGTGTCGGGAAGCCAGACGCCGAGCAGTTTCGCCGGGGTGCGGGCGAGGAAGCGGTGCAGCGCCAAGGTGTCGTGGGTCGGCGCCGCAAGGGGTTCTCCCCGGCCCTCGGGGTCCGGACCGAGCACCCCGACCCGGCTCAACTCGGCCTTCCAGCCCGCGACTTCGGCCGCGGCCGAGGTCACGGCGTCCCCCAACGGCTCGGCCAGCAGACCCAACCGGTCGTGCAGGCGGACGTGCGCGCCATCCCACCAGGCCGCCGTACTGGGCAGATCGTGGGTGGTGAGGGTGGCCAGGCAGTCACCGCGCCACCCTTCCGGGGGCAGCGGGCCCGAGCGCTGCTCCGACCCGCCGAGGTACTCGAAACGGAGCACGGAGGTGCCGAGGATGCCGCGGTCCGCCAACTCCTCGCGGACGCCGGGCTCGACGGTGCCGAGGTCCTCGCCGATCACCATGCTGCCGGCCCGGTGCGCCTCCAGGGCGAGCACGCCGAGCAGCGCCTCGTGGTCGTAGCGCACGTATGCTCCCTCGCCGGGCGGGGCTCCCGCGGGCACCCACCAGAGGCGGAAGAGACCCGCGATGTGGTCGAGCCGCAGCGCCCCCGAGCGGCGCAGGGTGCCGCGCAGCACCTCCGCGAAGGGGGCGTACCCGGCCTCGGCGAGGGTGTCCGGGCGCCAGGGCGGCAACCCCCAGTCCTGTCCGTGCGGGTTGAAATCGTCGGGCGGGCAGCCGACCGTCACGTCCTCGGCGAGGAACCGCTGGAAACTCCAGGCGTCCGCGCCCTCCGGGTCGACGCCGACGGCGAGGTCGTGCATCAGGCCGATCGCCATGCCCGCGTCGGTCGCGGCGCGTTGCGCCCCGGCGAGCTGCTCGTCGGACAGCCAGGCGAGGCGGCGGTGGAACTCGATCCGGTCCGCCCGCTCGGCCCGTGCGGCGGCGATTCCGCTCCCCTCCGGGCTGCGCAGGGCGGCGGGCCAGGAACGCCAGTGGGAGCCGTGGACCTCGGCGAGCGCGCACCACAGCGCGTAGTCGGCGAGGCCCGGACCCTCGGCGTCGACGTATCGCTGATAGTCCGCCCGCCGTGCCGGGTTCAGCGGTACACGGTGCACCAACTCCAGGGCGCGCAGCTTGAGTTCTCGTACGGCCCTGCGGTCGATCAGCCCGCCCGCGAGGACGCCGTCGCGCAGTCCGCGGGCCTCGGCGGCCAGCCGTGCGGCGGTGTCCCGGTCGGCCGGGGTCAGCGCGGCGAACTCGGGGATCGCCTCGACTCGCAGGTTCATCGGGTCGGGGTGGCGGCGGCTGCTCGGCCGGTACGGCGACGGGTCGGTCAGTGGCCCGGGGACGTACGCGTGCAACGGGTTGAGCTGGAGGAAGTCGGCCCCGAGGCCACCGGCCCAGCCCGCCAGGTCGGCGAGGTCCCCGAGATCCCCCATCCCCCAGGAGCGGCCGGAGAGCACCGAGTAGAGCTGGACGAGGAAGCCCCAGCTCCGGTGCGCGGGACCGGCCAGCCGCTCGGGAGCGATCAGCAGCGGAACGTTCTCGGCGTGTGTGCCGCGTGCGGCGTGCAGGGTGTGACGGCCGACGGGGAAATCGGCCAGTTCCTTGCCGAGCGAGCCGACGCGGTGGGAGCGGCCGTCCTCGGTCTCGACCCACAGCTCGGCGCCGGACGGAGCAGCCAGGTGCGCGGGGGGACGTCCGGCGCGCAGCACCACGCTCGGCGGCAGCAGGCGCGTGGCGAGTCGCTGCCGACGCTCGGCCAGCGCGGCCCGGACGCCGCCGGGCGTGCCCGCGTCGACGCCGAGCGCGCCGAGCACCGCCCGCAGGGTCTCCGGCGAGGCCTCGATCCGGCGGCCGAGGTCGGTGGTGTAGTGCGTGGCGACACCGTGCAGGCGTGCCAGTTCCTGGAGTTCGCGGGTGGATGGCATCGGTGCGGCTCTCCGGTGGATGAGGGGCCCGGTCGGGTGGACGGGGCCAGGGGGAGGGGAGGGGGACGACCGGTGAGGCGGTGGCGGACGGTCAGGGGGGCGGACGTTCAGGGGGTGGCGGACGGGGCCGGAAAGAGGCGTTCGAGTACGGCCGCGACGCCGTCGTCCTCGTTGGTCGGGGCGATCTCGTCGGCGTGACGGCGCAGTTCGGGGTGGGCGTTGCCCATGGCGACGCCGTGGGCGGCCCAGGCGAGCATCGGGATGTCGTTGGGCATGTCGCCGAAGGCGAGGGTGTCGGCGGCGGTGAAGCCGAGCAGGCGGGCGGCAGCGGCGAGTCCGCCCGCCTTGCTGACGCCGGGCGGCAGCAGTTCGACCATGCCCTCGCCGGAGTGGGTCACGGCGAGCGCGTCCGCGCAGAGGCGGTGGGCCAGCGCGGCAAGACCGTCGTCGTCCAGGCGCCTGCTGCGGATCAGCACCTTCTCCACGGGCAGCGCCCACAGTTCGGTGTGGTCCTCGACGAGATGCCAGCCGTGCCGGACCCGTGCGCCGAAATCCCGGGTGACCCGGAACTGGCCGGACAGGCCGGCGGTGACGACGCCGAGTTCCAGCGGCCCCGACTGCTCGGCGATCCGCGCGACCAGCCCCCGTACGGTGGGCCGGTCGAGGGTCGTCGAGGAGATCAGCCGGTCGGCGCCGACGTCGTACAACTGCGCGCCCTGGCCGCAGACCGCGATGCCCTTGTAGCCGAGCGGCTCAAGGAGGCCCCGGCAGCCCGCCGCCGGGCGCCCGGTGACCACCAGATGCCGGGCGCCGCACAGCACGGCGCGGTCCAGGGCGGCCCGAGTACGGGCGGAGACACTGAGGTCGCCGCGCAGCAGCGTGCCGTCCAGGTCGGTGGCGACGACGGCGAAGGGCGGCGGGGGTGTGGTCATGGCCCAGCCTCCGCAGTCCGGTCCCGCACGACTGTGGGCGTCTCGCTGTGCAGGCCGAGCAGCGCGTACGCGGCCAGCGTCGCGGCGTCCGTGACCCGCCCGGCCCGGACGAGGGCGCGCCACTCCCCCGCGTCGGCCCAGCGCTGCCGCATGTCCGCCTCGGTGGCCTCGCGCTCCGGCTCACCCTGCGTCAACTCCTCGGCGAGGAAGACATGGCAGCCCTGGCTGGCGTAGCCGTAGGCGACGTGCAGTCGTCCCAGGTACGTCATCCGGTCGGCCCGCAGCCCGGTCTCCTCGCGGAGTTCGGCGCGGGCGAGGTCGAGCGGGGCCTCGCCGTGGTGGCCCTCGGGCCAGGAGCCCTGTGGGAACTCCCAGTAGCGGCCGCGCACCGGGTAGCGGTACTGCTCGACCAGGTGGAGCCTGCCCTCGTGCAGCGGGATCACCAGCGCGTAGTCGGGCTTGTCGACCACGCCGTACAGGCCGGGGCTGCCGTCGGGGCGCCGGATCTCGTCCTCGCGGACGGTCATCCACGGATTGCGGTAGACCTCGCGGGAGCGGACGGTGCGGATCACGGGGCGGCCTCCAGCAGGGTGCGTACGCCCTCGGTGACACCGCGGACCCGCAGGCCGCGCTCGGCGAGGAAGCCGTCCAGGCGGTGGCTGGTCAGGCAGGTGTTGGTGGGGCGGCTGGCGTACCGGCCGGCCGCCTTCGGTACCCGGACCACCCGGGAGCGTGGCACGCCGAGGCCGTCGGCGACGGCCTCGGCCCAGGCGGCGCGGGAGATCCGGTCGGGCCCTCCGAGGTGGAGCAGGTCCGGCGCCCCCGAGGGCAGCGCGGCGGCGGTCACGGCGGCGACGTCCTCGACCAGGACCGGGGTGGTCCACTGGTCGTCCGGCGCCTCCACGGCCCCGCCGAGGCGGAGTTGATGGGCGCAGGCGGAGAAGAAGTTGAGCCACTTGCCGGACTCCGGCGGTTCCCAGCCGTAGATCAGGCTGACCCGCAGCACGGTGCCGTCGGCGCTCTCGCGGACGATCCGTTCGGCGCGCAGTTTGGCTCGGCCATAGGCGTTGGCGGGGGCCGTGGCGGTGGACTCGTCGTTGGCCCCGCTTGCGCCGTCGAAGACGTTGTCGGTGGAGATGAGCACCGTACGGCAACCGGGCGCGGCGGCGGTGAGGTTGGCCGCCGCGGCGGTGTGCAGGGCGACGGCGCGCTCGGGGTGGGCCTCGCACCACGTCACGTCGGAGGGGCCGTGCACCAGGACGAGCCGGTCGGGCCGGACCTCGTCGACCACGCGGGCGCACGCCGTCGCGTCGGCCGCGTCCAGGGCGACCCAGGGGGCGGCTCCCTCGGCGGCGGGCGGGCGGCGCGAGGCCAGGACGGCGCTCTCACCGGCGGTGGTCAGCCGGGCGGCCAGGGCCCGGCCGACAAAGCCGCTGCCGACGATCAGGGTGCGGGTCATGACACCGTCACCGCCTGCCGGGGCGCCCGGCGGGCGGCGAGCAGCCGGCCGGCGCCGACGAGTCCGTGGTCGTCGTCCGGTGCGCCGAGGACCACCATGCGGCGGACCTCCTCCGTGTCGAGGCCGAAACAGCCCAGGCGTTCCAACTCCTCGGTGAGCAGCCGGACATAGAGCGGGCCGACGGCCTGCGCGAAGCCGCCCATCAGCACGAAGCGGCGTACGCCGATCGAGGTGAACACCGACGTGATGGCCGAGGCCAGGTGCCGCAGACCACCGCGCAGCACGGCGGTCGCGAAGGCGTCCTGGGCCCGTACGGCGGCGACGAGCATCCGGTTGTCCAGGTGCTCGGGGTCGGGCGCGCTTCGCGCGAGGGCGGAGCGGGCGTAGCGGGCCGGATCGGCGAGGGCGGCGCGGCGGGCCGCGGCCAGGGTGCCGCGGCCGGAGGCGATGCCGCCGAGGTGGCCGCGGCCCCCGCAGTCGCAGACGAGTGCCTGCGGGGAGGGGTCGCAGGTCCAGTGGCCGAGTTCGCCGCCGTGGCCCTCGGCGTCGAGAAGCACCTCGCCCGCGCGATAGACCTTGCTGCCGATGCCGGAGCTGACCGTGATCAGGCAGAACGGCCGCTCGTCCGGGGTGTTCACATACCGCCAGACGGCCGCCGTCAGGTCGTTGACGACGACCACCGGGATGCCGAGACGCTCCTCCAGCAGGAGGCGCAGTGGCAGGATTTCGCCGCGTTCGCCCCAGACGGTGGGTGCGGTCACGATGCGGCCGTCGGCGGTGACCGGGCCCGCGAAGGCGACGGCCAGGGCGGAGCTGCGGTGCCGCGCGACGGCCTCGGCGGCGAGGGCGCCGAGCTGTTCGCTCACTCTGGTCTGCAGTTCGGGCACGGGTGCGCCGGGGTGGCGGTCCATGCCGTCCGTGGGGGTTCGCCGGATGTCGGTGACGGCGCCTGTCGCCGCGTCGTAGCGGGCGATCCGCAGGGTGGTGCCGCCGAGATCGACGACGGTGAAGGCTGTTTCAGGCACTGGGCCCTCCTTGAGCGTACGAGGACTCCGGCTGCTGCACGAATCCGTCCTCCAGGACGATCGCCCCGTCGATCTCGGCGCCCGCGGGGACGCTCGCGCCGGGCAGCAGGACGCTGCGGCGCACGCGCGCTCCGGCACCGATCCGTACGCCGGGGAAGGCGACGCTCCGCTCGATCCGGCCTTCGTTGTGCAGATCGGCGGGGACGACGCTGTGTGTGATGCCGGGGGCGGCGGTGACCAGCCGACGGGGCACATCGGGCCTTACCGTGCGCGGAAGTTGAGGGAGCGTCAGGGACGGGTTGTCGTCCACCAGGGCCAGGTGCGCCCGGTGGTAACGGTCGACGGTCCCGATGTCCTCCCAGTGGCCGGGGACCTCGTGGCCGAGGATGCGCTCCCCGCCGGCCAGCATGGCGGGGATGACGTCCCGGCTGATGTCGTGCTGCCAGTCGGTGCCGTCCAGCTTCTCCAGGTAGCGGTGGAGGGTCGCCGCGTCGAAGACGCAGAACGCGGCGAAGACCAGGTCGCTGGTCGGCTCGGCGGGCTTCTCCACGAACCCGGTGAGCTGTCCTGCGGGGTCGAACTCGACCATGCCGAACAGGTGGACGTAGCGTCGCTCGATCCGCTGGTAGGCGAGGGTGAGCGCGGCGCCGGAGCGGCGGTGCCGCTCGATCAGCGGGCCGTAGTCGAAGCGGTAGACGTGGTCGGCGTGCAGCACCAGCACCTCGGAGGCGCCCACGCCGAAGACGTACGGGGCCTTGCGGATCAGGGCGTCGGCGGTGCCCCGTTCGGGCGGGCCGTCCGCACGTACCGGCCGGTGTCCGGCGCCCTCGCGGTATCCACGGTCGTACGGGCCGAAGTGCACCCGGAAGTCCCGCCGCCACCAGGTCTCGTGGAGGTCGTCCATCAACTGCCGTTCCTCGTACTGGGAGAGCAGCAGCACCTCGCCCAGGCCGGAGGCGGCGGCGTTGGCGAGCGAGAAGTCGATCAGCCGGCAGCTGCCGCCGAACGGCACCAGCGGCTTGAGTCTGCCGTGGCCGAGCCTGCCCATGCGGCGGCCCTCACCACCGGCCAGCAGTACGGCGCGCACTCCGTCAGCCATGACGCACCACGTCCCAGGCACAGCGGCCGGAGGCCAGGGTCAGCAGCAGGTGCAACTCCTCTTCCCCCGGCGGGAGTTCACCGGTGAACACGGCTCCGTCCCGTTCGAGGCGGCGTACGGTCACGTCGCGCCGTCCGGAGCCCTCCGGGGCGAGCCGGACGAGTTCCACGCGTTCGGCATGGGGCAGTCGGTACACGATCCGGTCCTCCTCGACCGTGCAGCGGCCGTCGAGTCGGGCGCGCAGGGCCGGGTCGCTGTCGGCGGTCTGTGCGCAGCGGGCGAAGTCGGCGCGGGCCCAGGCGGCTTCGAAGAGGGCGCGGGCGGCGGGTCCGTCCGGCTCGCGGCACCGCCGGTAGGTGGTGGCGTCGCCGAGCCGGGCAGCGGCCTCGGCGATCTGCTCGCGGTGGGTCGCGTACGCCTCGTCGGGCAGCAGGTCGAACCAGCCGTGCCGGAGCATCGCGTCGATGCCGAGCTCGGGCCGCCGCCCCTCCCAGAGCGCGGTGAAGGCGTCGAGATGCAGCCGTGCGGCCCGTTCCCAGGTGAACTGCCGTGCGTTGCTACGGGCGTTGGCGCGCAGTCGGCGGTACTGCTCGGGTTGTTCGCGCAGCAGGGCGGCGGCTTCGCGGATACGGCGGGCGAGGGCGTCGACCAGCAGGGGGTCGTCCTCCGTGAAGGAGCGGTTGACCGCGAATCCGGTGGCCTGCTCGGCGCCTGGGCCGCTCAGCGGGTCGGCGACGTGCCCGAAGTGCGCCATGCCGAGCTGGGCGGTGGCGATCGGCACGGCGCCCACGGCCATCGCCTCGCCCTGGGCGATCAGGAAGGTGTCCATCTCGAACTTGGACGGGAAGAGGCAGAAGTCCGCCGAGGCCGCGTACTCGACGATGCACTTCTCCTCGACGCGCTCCCACTCCAGGTGGACGCGTCCCTTGTGCCGGTCGACGACACCCTGGACGTACGGGTCGTCGATCCCGCCGTCGCTGATGCAGCGCAGCACGAAGTTGGCGGCGAGACCTTCGGTGAGGACCCGGTCGACGGCGCGGAAGAGTTCGGTCTGGCCCTTGTGGTTCACGGCGTAGCGGGCGTTGTGGAAGAAGGTCGGCAGTGCGGGGTCCAGACCGAGGCCGCTCAGTACGGTGGCCCGGTCGACGGCGGGCGGCTCGCCGGTGGTCCAGGTGTCGCCGACGGCGCAGCCGCCCACGAAGCTCTTGTGGGCGTTGCGGCGCACCGTGTCGTGGACGGGCAGCCGGGTGAAGAGCTGCTCGAACGGGGTGTCCGCGAAGTCGGTGTAGAACTCCAGATGGCCGGGCGAGAGGAAGTCGACCAGGTCGGCGTGTTCGGCCACCAGGTCGTAGACGCCGATGTGCTGGGGGCCGTACTCGTAGTGCAGGTGGGTGCGTTGCTGGTAGCCGCTCATCACCGCCTCGTGCGCGGTGAGCGGCGGGCCGGTGTGCTCGGGGGGCAGGGTGATCCCGGCGTCGAGGAAGTCCAGCAGCCGTTCGATCTTGGGGCGGTAGACCATCTTGGTGATCGGCATGTTGCTCTGCACGGTGGCGACCACCAGCTTGGCCGGGTCGTTCCGGAAGGCCGCGGGGAGCAGGTAGTGGTAGTACGGCTCATGGGCGTGCACCAGGGCCTTTTCGTCGCCGAAGCGGTGGCGGACGAAGCGGATGCTGTCGACCTGGGCGGCCAGCGGCTTGAAGAAGACCAGGTCCTCGCCCTTGCTGCCGTACGGCGGATAGAAGCGGTCCGGGAGTTCGTCGAGCAGTTCGTTGGAGAGGAAGTAGAGGTCGATGCCGTCCAGCCGCAGCCGGTGGGCGGTGGTGGTCAGCGGGATGCGGACCTCGGCCGGGAAGCGCTCGCCCCAGATCCGCGGGTCGAGGACGAGGGGCAGCTCGTAGGTGTCCTGGTAGTCGAGTGTCTCGACGTCGTAGGAGCGTCGCAGGTCGTCGAGCCGGCCGTGCGCGGGGGTGACGACGGAGACGCGATGCCCCTGCTCCACAAGGGACTTGGAGAGGTTCCACAGGTAGACGGAGATGCCGCCCTGGAGGAAGCGGTGGTCGAAGCCGCCGCATTCGAAGTAGGTCTCGATGATGTGCAAGGGGTGTCCGTCCTTCACCGGGTGGCCGAGGCGCCGCCGGCCTCCACGGCGTGCCGCAGGTTGATCGCCGCGTGATAGGCGCGGTCGTGGGCGTACGCGTAGTCGAGTTCGTGGACGAGCCGGCGCAGCCGGAAGAGCCGCCAGGCGGGGTGATCGGACAGCAACTGGTCCGCGTCCACGAGCAGTTCGCCGACGCGGGCCGCCCACAGGCCGGCGGCGGCGCGCAGCCGGTTCAGCTCGGCGAGGCGCCCGGGCGTCCAGCCGGGGGTGTCGGGCGCCGCGCCCGCGGCCAGCAGGAGCGCCGTCCTGCAGGTGTCGTCGGGATCCATGCCCAGGTGCTCCGCGGCCTGGTCGGAGAACTCGTCGGCGGTGAAGATCTCCAGACCGCGGCGGAGCGCGGCCAGGTCCTGCCAGGGGGACTGGGCGGTGGCCGGGTCGGCCGGGTCCGCGAGCGGAGTGGACAGGTCGATGACGCACAACTCCCAGGCGCCGTCGGCCCGTTCATGACGCAGCAGATGGGAGAGGTGCAGGTCCCCGTGGCAGGGTCCGGTGGGCCAGGGGCGGGGCGGCAGTGCGGCGATCAGTGCCCGTTCGCGTTCGATCCCGGCGAGCGCGGCCTGCCGTACGGGGGTGGGGAAGCGGGAGTCGGCGAGGATGAGCGGACGCAGCTGCGCGATGCGTTCGGCGGCCTCGGCGAGGAAGCCCTCGGCGGGGAACTCCGGGTGCGGGCCGAGCCGTTCGGCCAGGTCCTGGTGGAAGCCGTGCAGGAAGCGGCCGGTCTCGCGCAGGGGTGCGGTCAGCTCGCGCTGGGATTCCTTGACGGCGGCCTCGGGGTCGGCGCCCGCGTGCAGCAGCGGCCACAGGGCCCGGATGCCCGCGCGCAGCGGGACGTTGAGGCCCTCGCCGTCGGCGTAGCGGTAGAGGACGCCGAGCGGTTCGCGCTGTCCGGTGGTGGTGTCCACGTAGGTGTAGTCGCCGACCGGCTGCTGGGTCCGGCCGCCGTCCGCCATCAGCCGCAGCAGTTCGGGTTCGCGGGTGCCGACGCCGATCCGCCGGTAGGTCTTGTGTGCGTGCGGGGTGCCCCCGAGGTCCAGCAGGGACAGGGAGTTGGAGCACCAGCCGGGGTCGAAGGGCAGCGGGCCCCGGTACTCGGCGGGATCGCCGCGGAACTCGATGAGGTGGCCGCGCCGGGTGGGTAGGCGCAGTCCCTCGCGCAGGGCCTCGACGATCAGCTGGTCGTACGCGGAGCTGCCGTCGGCGCCCCGGCCCGGGTCGGCGTCCGGTACCGGCACGAACCAGCGTACGGAGGTGTCCTCGGCCGAGGCGACGATCAGCAGCCGGACGGAACCGAGAGCGGCCTCGTCGAGAAGTTCGAAGCGTCCGGTGCGGCGGCCGGTCTCGTCCATCCAGGGGGCCTCGCGCAGGAAGGCGGCCGTGGCGGACGGCGGGCTGCCGAGCAGCAGGGTGTCCAAGTTCAGCTCCCGGTCATTTCATAGCGGTCGACGCCCCGGTGCCAGACGACGAGGGCCAGCGTCACCAGGGCGACGGTCACCACGAACAGCCACGGGAGCATGCCGGTGTGTCCGAAGAGCAGGTAGGACGCGGGGACGTAGGCCGTGAAGGCGTACGGCAGCAGCCAGGTCAGCAGCCACCGCAGGGACGGGTGGTACAGGTCGAGGGGGTAGCCGGAGAAGTCGCCGAGCTGGTTGGCCGCGTACAGGGCCGGGAAGCTGCTGGTGGTCCAGAAGGCCAGCGCGGCGAAGACGGTCTTGATCGAGGCGAGGACGAGCGTGCCGCACAGGACCAGCACGGGGACGAGCAGGAGTTGGCCGATGCTCAGGTCCAGTGCCAGATGCGCGGCGGCGTACCAGGTGAGGGCCACTCCGGTGAGCAGTTCGCCGAAGCCGTCCGGGTAGAGGAAGCGCTCGGAGAGCAGGGAGAACAGCGGGTGGACCGGCCGGATGAGGTAGCGGAAGAACTCGCCGTTGTGCACCAGCTTCCGGGCGAGGATCCACAACTGGTCGGTGAACAGCCGGTCCAGGCCGCGCGGGAGCAGCGAGAATCCGAGCAGGAAGAGCACCTGGTGGTAGTTCCAGCCCGCGATCACGGGCACCTGCCGGAAGACCATGTCGATCACGGCGACCTGGCAGACGACCCGCAGCAGCAGTCCGCCGGCGCCGAGCAGGAAATCCATCCGGTACTCGGTCAGCCGGTGCAGGCTGACGCCGCTCAGGAACCAGGTGAGCCTGGCGTAACGGGCCGCGGTGGCAAGGAAGTTCATCCGCCGAGCACCTCCACCCGTCGGACGGCACCACGCCAGGCGAGCGCGGCGAGCCCGGTCAGGACTGCGGCCCACAGGGCCTGCACGGCCAGGATTCCGGCGGCGCCGGCCGCTCCGTCGTACCGGCCGAGCAGCAGCCGCAACGGGCCGTCGACCATGCCCTGGAAGGGCAGGACGTGGGCGACGGCGGCCAGCGGGCCCGGCATCAGGGCGAGCGGGACGACCTGCCCGGCGAAGAACGCGACGACGCTGTCCTTGACGATCCGGACACCCCAGATGTTGGTCGTCACGAAGCCCGCCAGGCCGACCAGCAGGTTCACGCCGAAGCCGATCACCAGCGACAGCCCGGCCGACAGCACGAACAGGACGCAGCCCGTCCAGGAAGGTGCGGTCAGCGGCAGCAGCAGCGCGTATAGGAGCACCACCGGTACGGCGACCAGTCCGGCGTTGCAGAGCGAGACCGGCAGACCCGCGGCGAACCGGGCGAGCGGATAGCTGACCGGCCGCAGCAGCGAGACGGCGATGTCCCCGCGCTGCACCTCCCCGGCCACCTCCTCGTCCACCCGGCTGGCCTGCAGCAGACCGAGGACCTGGGCGAGCAGGACGTACGTGGTCAGCCCGGGCAGGTCGTAGCCGCCGGGCAAGCCGCCCGCACGGCCCGCGTACACGGCGCGCCAGAGGAACACCTGCACCCCCACCGCGGTCGTCGCGGTGACGGCGTTGATCAGGAACGTCGACCGGGACTGGAGCAGGCTCTGCAGGCTGGAGGCCGCGAACGGGGTGTAGCGGCGCAGAGTGGCAGCGCCCGTCATACGGCGGACTCCTGGCTCTCGGGCTCGGTGCGTGCCGTGGGGGTCGCGGCGGTGTAGATCCGGCGGAGCACCATCTCGAGGTCCGGCTCCGGGGCGACGCAGTCGACGAGGTCGAAGTGGTCGAGCAGCAGGCTCATCACCTGTCGGGCGGACCAACGGCGCACCGGGTACTCGACCTTGATCCGGCCGCCTTCGACCAGGGTCGCTGACGCTCCGTCAAGTCGCGCTTCCACCAAGGCGATCGCCTGTTCGACAGGTGGCCCGTCCTGGTACTCGAAGACCACGGCCCGGGTGTCGGCGGTGCGCAGCAGCTCGTGCATGGTGCTCTGGTGCACCACCTCACCGCGGTTGACCACCAGCACCTGGTCGCAGATGGCGGTGATGTCGCCGATGTCATGGCTGGTGAGCAGCACGGTCGTGCCGAGCTCGGCGTTGACGTGGTTGACGAGCCCCCGGACGGCCTCCTTCAGTACCAGGTCCAGGCCGACGGTGGGCTCGTCCAGGAACACCACCGCCGGGTCGTGCAGCAGGCTCGCGGCGACCTCGGCGCGCATCCGCTGGCCGAGGCTCAACTGCCGTACGGGGGTGTTTCCGAGGGCGTCGAGGTCGAGCAGGTCGCGGTAGAGCGCCATGTTGCGGCGGTAGACCGCGTCGGGGATGTCGTGGATACGGCGCAGGATGCGGAAGGAGTCCGGCACCGGCAGGTCCCACCACAGCTGGCTGCGCTGGCCGAAGACGACACCGATGTTGGCGGCGTTGCGCCGCCGCTCCCGGTACGGCTCCAGGCCGTTGACCAGACAGCGCCCGGAGGTCGGGCTCATGATGCCGGTGAGCAGCTTGACGGTGGTGGACTTCCCGGCGCCGTTCGCGCCGATGTAGGCGGCCTTCGTGCCCGCCGGGATCTCGAAGGAGACCCCGGACACCGCACGCACCACGCGGTACTCCCGGTTGAACAGCGTGCGCAGGCTGCCGAGCAGGCCGGGCCCGCGCTCGTAGACCTTGAACTCCTTGATCAGGTTCTCGGCGACGATCACCGGACGGCCTCCGTGACACCCTCGTCGGCCCCGGTGACACGCTCCAGGGCACGGCCGAGCAGGGTGAGGCCCTCCTCCAGAAGGGCCCGGTCGACGGTGAACGGCGGGGCCAGCCGGATGATGTGGCCGCCGATCGAAGTCCGCAGCCCGAGGTCGAGTGCGGCCAGATAGACCGCTCGGGCGATGTCGGGAGCGGGTTCGCGGGTCGTGCGGCTGCGGACGAACTCCAGCCCGTGCAGCAGACCGACACCGCGCACGTCGCCCAACACCTCGTAGCGGGCGTGCAGTTCGGCCAGCCGCTCGTCCATCAGCTCGCCCAGCCTTCGCACCTGCTCGATCAGGGTGTCCCGGGCCACCACTTCCAGCGTGGCCCGGGCCGCGGCGATACCCAGCGGGTTGTTGGAGTACGTGGAGGCGGTGGAGCCGGCGCGGGCCGCGTCCGGATGACGCAGCACCGAGGAGCGCCCGGCCAGCGCGGCGAACGGAAAGCCTGAGGCCATGCCCTTGGAGAGGGCCACCAGATCCGGTTCGATGCCGAACCGCTCGCTGGCGAGGAACTCTCCCGTGCGGCCGCCACCGGTGAGCACCTCGTCGGCGACCAGCAGCACACCGTTCTCGCGGCAGCTGTCGGAGATCTGTTCCCAGTACCCGGGCGGCGGCACGATGACTCCGGCCGCGCCCAGGACGGGTTCGAAGACCAGCGCCGACACCTGCGGCTTCTCGGTGATGTGCTTGCGGACCAGGGAGGCACAGCGCACCCCGCAGGAGGGGTACTGGAGTTCGAGCGGGCAGCGGTAGCAGTACGGGGAGTAGCCGAGGATGCTGTTGCCGGCGAAGGCCTGGTTCCCGATGTCCCAGTGCACCAGCATCCTGGCGCCCTGGGTCTTGCCGTGGAAGCCGTGGCGCAGTGCGCCGATCCGGTTGCGGCCCGGCTCCGCGACGGCCTGTACAGCGCGCAGCGCGGCCTCGACGACCTCGGCGCCGGTGGAGAAGAAAGCGTAGGTGTCGAGCTGTTCGGGCAGCAGCGCGGCGAGTTGATCGCACAGCGCGGCGCGGTCCGCGGTGGCGAAGTCATGGACGTTCCACAGCCGTCCGGCCTGCTCGGTCAGCGCGGCGACGACCTCGGGGTGGCAGTGGCCGAGCGACTGGGTGAGGGTGCCGGCCGCGAGGTCGATGTACTGGTTGCCGTCGAGGTCGGTGAGCACCGCTCCCCTGCCCTCGACGAAGACCCGACGCCCGAGCGCGGACTCCTCGGAGGCGCCCGGGGCCAGATGCGCGGACTCCTGCGCCAGGAGTTCGAGCTGACGGGGGCCGGTCATCGGCTGCCGTCCAGGGGGCCCGGACCGGCGGCGAGGGGGCTGTCGCCGTCACCGTCGCCGAGTGGTCCCTCACCGAACGGGCCGATCTCGAAGACGAGCAGCCTGAGTTCGGCGTCCGAGTCGTTGACGAGGCCGTGCTCGCCGTACGGGCGGTTCGGTACGACGTCCCCGTCGCGGACCTCGAACTCCTCGCCGTCCACGGTCATGCGGCCCCGGCCGGAGAGGATCACATAGGTCTCCTGGTCGTCGCCGTGCCGGTGCAGTCCGATGGAGGTGCACGGGGGCAGCACCACCAGGTCGATGAAGGCGATGCCGGCGGGGGCGTCCTCGCGACGGTAGGCCCGGTGGGCGAGGATCGTGCCTCTCCCGCCGTGGTCGGCGGTCACCTCGCGCAGCAGCCCCTCGTGCAGATTGGTGATCCGGGTGCGGGTGGGGCCCTGAGGTGCGGGCGGTGGTACGGGGCTCATCAGGATGCGGCTCCTGTCGCGATGTGCGGGATCGGTCCGGGGCGGCGGCGGTTCGGGAAGGCGGCGGTTGGGCGCGCGGGCGACGGCACACCGGTGGCGGTGCCGGTGAACGCCGATGTCGGGCAACACCAGTTCTGTACAGGGCAGTTGGGTGTACGTGAGCCGGGCGGGCGGTCGGGTCAGCCCGCGGCCACCAGCGGGTCCGGGAATCCGGCGGCGTGGGCGGCCAGGGCCGCCAGGGCTTCTTCCAGGGCGGCGGTGGGGATGTCGTCCAGGTCGTCCAGGAAGACGGCGGAGCCGATCCCGTCGGGCACCACGAGATGCAGGCGGCGACCGCGCCGCTCCCAGGAGGCCTTGAGTGCCCGTTCCATCAGCGCCGGCGTGCAGGTGCGCGGGTCGTGGACCGGGAGGCCGAGCGCGGTGATCAGCTGAACGATGCGTGCGCAGTCCTCGGCACCGATCAGGCCGAGCACACGGGCGAGTTGGGTGGAGATCGCCATGTCGATGGCCACCGATTCGCCGTGCGCGATCCGGTACTCACTGGCCGTCTCGATCACCGGGCCGAAGGTGTGCCCGAAGTCCACCAGCCGGGCCAGGTCGTGTTCGCGGAGGTTCGGGCAGAGCTCCTCGAGCATCAGCTCCATGGCGGTGCGCAGTACGTAGTCCTCGACGCCGCGTCGCCCGGCGCCTGCGGCGAGCAGCCAGGAAGGGGTGGAGGTGGTGCGCTGGAAGACCTCGGGACACTCCTCCAACGCGCGGAAGAGCCGCGCGTCCTTGATGACGGCCATCTTGGCTATCTCACCGAGCCCGCACCGTATCTGACGGGTCGGCAGGGTTCGCAGGAAGGCCGGGTCGTTGATCGAGGCAAAGGCGGGGTGGTACGCCCCGAGCATGTTCTTGGTACCGAGGGCGTTGACGCCGGTCTTCACGCCGACGCCGACGTCGACCTGGCCGACCAGTGTGGTGTTGACCTTGATGTAGCGCACGCCCCGGCAGTAGATCGCCGCGGCGAAGCCGACCAGATCGCAGGTGACGCCGCCGCCGACGGCGAGCATCACCCCTCGCCGGTCCAGCCCCGAGAGCTTGGCCTGGGCGCAGATCTCCTCGACCGAGTCCATGGTTTTGCGGTCCTCACCGCCGGCGAGGGTCACCACGCTCCAACTGCCCGGTGGGAG
Organism: Streptomyces sp. R21; assembly: GCF_041051975.1. Classification (GTDB taxonomy): domain Bacteria; phylum Actinomycetota; class Actinomycetes; order Streptomycetales; family Streptomycetaceae; genus Streptomyces. The sequence continues at coordinate 1,789,758 of NZ_CP163435.1, forward strand.
CCTGGTGTTCAGGTAGTGCCGCAGGCGTTCCCCGTGGAGCCGGTCGACGGTGGGGCCGAGGAAGGCGACGACACGGCGGCCCTCGCAGTACCCGGCGAGCAGGGGGTTGTCCGGTGCGAAGACGTCCTCAGTGATGTCGACGCGATACGAAGTCCCTTCCGGTGCTTGAAGCGTGAAGCCGCTGTCGTCGCCTCGAACTCCCGGATCGACAACAGATGTCTGCGCCGTCACGACACTCCTCGGATCGGCCGGTTCTGCAACCGGACTGGCCGTCAACTGCGATCACGAGCGCAGAGTCAAACAGTCGATCGACACCTCTTGCAAGGAGTTGAAGAAATTTTCTGCAAGAATCCTCAACGGATGACCGTACGAGGCCGTGTTCCATGGGGAGTTGGCTGGATCTCGACGTGAACGCGCCGTCAGTCGCCGTCAATCGCCGTGGTCGTACACAGTCACGGGTATCCCGCGCAGCACGAGCCGTTCGTCGATGAGCGGCTCCACGCGCGACCACCTGCCGCCCGCCAGGCCGCAGCCGATGCGGGGCATATGGACAGAGGCGCCGAGTTCAGCCGCTCTGTCGGCGAGCACGACCAGCGCCGCGTCGATCGCTTCGTAGCGAACCGGGACACCCTTGCTGCCCGTCCGTATCCCGCGCTGCCCGACCATGTTGGCCACCCACACATACCGCTCGGCGCGCACGAGCTGGACCGCGCCCAGGCCGAAGTCGTTGGACGCGCGGCCTCGGTGCCAGGCGCGATACGCCGCCTCCGGCTCCGGCCAGCGGTGCGACAGGGCCAGCACGAAACCCTTCCCCCAGCCCCCGATGTCGTTGCAGACATGGGCGATCACCTTGACGCCCTTGCCCAACGGAACGGTGGCGTCACCCCGGACATACGTGATCTCCGACATGACGCCACCGTAGGCGTTGCCACTGACAGTGGCCGTTGGGTTTTCGCGGGGGCTGACCCGCGCTACTTCGTGAGGTTCGCCAGTTCTCGGTCCTCGTCGCGGGTGACGCGGCGGCGGACGGCGAACCAGCCGCCGACCAGCAGGGCCGCGATGACCGGGATGAGGAGGAGGGTCTTGCGGCCGACATCCGGGTCGTTGCCCATCAGGCCGAGCACGGCGAGCAGGAAGGCGATCGTGACGATCTCGGTGACCGGGCTGCCGGGGAGGCGGAAGGACGGGCGGGTCACCAGGCCCGCCTTGGCGCGGCGGACGAACACCAGGTGGCAGATCATGATGATCACCCAGGTGCTGATGATGCCGAGGGACGCCACGTTCAGGACGATCTCGAACGCCTGGCTCGGCATCAGGTAGTTGAGACCGACCCCGAGCACGCACACCGCGCAGGTGAGCAGGATGCCGCCGTAGGGCACCTGGTTGCGGTTCATCCTCGCGGTGAACCTCGGCGCGGAGCCCGCCATCGCCATGGAGCGCAGGATGCGGCCGGTGGAGTACAGGCCGGAGTTCAGCGAGGACATGGCCGCGGTGAGCACGACCAGGTTCATGACGTCGCCGGCCGCCGGGATGCCGATCTTCGACAGGACCGTGACGAACGGGCTCTGGTCGGCCGAGTAGACCGAGCCGGGCAGCAGCAGGGCCAGCAGGACGACCGAGCCGACGTAGAACAGGCCGACGCGCCACATGATGGAGTTCACCGCGCGCGGGACGACCTTCTCCGGCTCGGCGGTCTCGCCGGCCGCGACGCCGACCAGCTCCAGGGCGGCGTACGCGAAGATCACGCCCTGCATGACGAGGACGACCGGCATCATGCCGTGCGGGAGGAATCCGCCGTGGTCCGTGATGACGCTCAGGCCGGGCGTGGTCCCGCCGACCTCGTACTGCGTGGCCAGCAGGAAGATGCCGACGAGCATGAACGCGACGAGGGTGGCGACCTTGACGATCGCGAACCAGAACTCCATCTCGCCGAAGATCTTCACCGAGATCAGGTTCACGGCCAGGACCACCGCGAGGGCGATCAGCGCCAGCACCCACTGCGGGATGTCGGTGAACAGGCTCCAGTAGTGCGTGTACAGCGCGATCGCGGTGATGTCGGCGATACCGGTCGTCGACCAGTTGAGGAAGTACATCCAGCCGGCGACGTAGGCGCCCTTCTCGCCGAGGAACTCGCGCGCATACGACACGAACGAGCCGGACGACGGGCGGTAGAGCACCAGCTCGCCCAGGGCGCGCACCACGAAGAACGCGAAGACGCCGCAGACGAGGTAGGCGAGAGCCAGTGCGGGGCCCGCGTTGTGGAGGCGGCCACCGGCTCCGAGGAAGAGTCCGGTGCCGATCGCGCCGCCGATCGCGATCATGTTGACGTGGCGGGCCTTGAGGTCCTTGCTGTAACCGGCGTCGCCCGCGTCCGCGGGCGTCGCGGCCGCATCGGTTCGGGATGCGGCCTTGGCCGTGTCTACGGCGTCCTTGCTCACGGGTGGATCCACTCTCTGGTGCGCCCGGCACACGGGGTGCGCGGGTGTCCGGCTGTGTCTTGGCCGGCGCGTCCCTGACGCGGCACAGACCAAGGCGCCACCTTCCCCCAGAGATCGCCCGGCATGCGGTGGCAGATGTCACATAGCGGTGCATCTCACATGATGATCAAGGGCTGTACAGCTCTCAACCAAAGGGTGTAGAGCTATCCGGCCTTGGGGCGGAGAACGTCGGTCAAGGGGTGTAGAGGTCGTCGAGCACGCGCGCGTAGCGCTCGCGGATCGCCCTGCGGCGGAGCTTGAGCGAGGGGGTCAGCTCGCCGGTCTCCGGGCTCCATTCCTCGTCGAGAACGCGGTACCGCTTGATCTGCTCGGGGCGGCTCAGACGCCCGTTGGCCTGTTCCACGGCACGGGCGATCCCCTCCCGCAGCTCGGCCGGGCCGGCCCCCGCCGAGGTGTCCGGGACGAGCAGGGCCACCAGGTAGGAGCGGCCGTCGCCGTGCACATAGGCCTGCTCGACGAGCGGGTGCTCCTTCAGGGTGTTCTCGACGAGCGCGGGCGAGACGTTCTTGCCCGTCGAGGTCACGATCATCTCCTTCTTGCGGTCGGTGAGCCAAAGGAAGCCGTCCTCGTCGAGCCGGCCGATGTCACCGGTGGCGAACCAGCCGTCGGCGTCGCGGGCGTCCTCGACCGAGCCGTCCGCGCGCAGATAGCCGTCGAAGACGGTCGCGCCGCGCACGAGGATCTCGCCGTCGTCGGCGATGCGCAGTTCCAGGCCGTCGATCGGCCTGCCGACCGAGCCGAGGCGGAAGGCCGCGGGGCTGTTGGTGGTGGCGACGCCGATCGTCTCGGTCAGCCCCCAGGCGTCCATGATCGCGAACCCGAAACCGGCCCAGAACGCCACCACGTCCGGCGGCATGGGCGCCGACGCGCTCGCCGTCCACACCAGACGGTCGAACCCGGCTAACGCGAGGATCGGGTCGAGTACCTGCTCCTTGGCTGTGCGGTACGCGGCCGCCAGCTCGGCGGACGGCTCCTCGCCGCGTTCGCGGCAGTCCACGTGGACGCGGGCCGTGTCCATCGCGGCCTCCACCTCGCGCCGCCCTTCCTCGGGGAGCGCGGCCAGTGCGGCCCGTACGGCGGATGCGAGCTTCTCCCACACCCGCGGGACCCCGAAGAACTGCGCGGGGCGCAGCTCGCGCGCGAGCGCGCCGACGGCCGTGGGGTCGGGGCACAGATACACGTGCGAGGCACGGAACACCGGCAGATAGATGCCGAGCATCCGTTCCGCGATGTGCGCGAAGGGCAGGTAGCAGAGGTGTTCGACGTGGTCGGGGAGTTCGACGAGCCGGTCGAGGGCGAGCGCGTCGAGGACGACGTTGCGGTGCGTGATCCGTACGCCCTTGGGGTCGCCGGTGGTGCCCGAGGTGTAGACGACGGTGAGCGGATCGGTGGAGCGGGTCTCGCGCCAGGCCTTGTCGTCCGGGTCCGCCGCGCCCTTCAAGGAGTCGTACGTCCGATGAGGTCCGGCCTGGGCCGGCTCGGCGACGACCAGACGTTCCAGGGGCATGTCCTCGGCCGCCAACAAGGGTTCCCACAGCGCCCGTTCGCGTTCGCCTTGGACGATCGCGAGGCGGGCGCGGCTGTGCCGGGCGATGTGGGCTATCTGCCGGGGCGCCGCGGTGCCGTAGACGGAGACCGGGACGGCGCCCAGGTGAGTCAGGGCCAGGTCGCTGAGCCAGTGCTCGGGGTGGTTGCCCATCATCATGAGCACGTGGTCGCCGCGCCCGACGCCGAGGGCCGCGTATCCGGCGGCGAGGACGGCGGCCTCGCGGCGCACCTCGCCCCAGGTGAGCGTGGTCCAGTGGCCGCCGGTACGCCAGGAGAGCGCGGGGAGGTCAGCGTGGTCCTCGGCGTTGCGCAGCAGCAGCGCGGGGAGGGTGAGTTCGGCGGGGTCTCGGGGAAGTCGCAGGATCGTGGTCATGACCGCCTCCTGGCGCCGTCGGCTGGGCGTTCCTACGGGCGTACCCGGGCCTGCCTCGGACGGACGCTTTCACAACACTGGTGAGACAGCAATACTGTTGCACCTGATCGCCGCGCCACCGATTGCTGTGCCGGCGATCGCCGCACAACCGATCACCGCACCACCGGGAGAGGCAGGACCCGCCATGACGACGGACACCGAGGAGCCGACGCTCACGGTCGACGAACTGGCCGCGCGTGCGGGCGTCACGGTCCGTACCGTCCGCTTCTACAGCACCAAGGGCCTGCTGCCGCCGCCCGTGATCGGTCCCCGGCGCGTGGGCCACTACGGGCAGGACCACCTGGCGCGTCTCGCGCTCATCGAGGAGTTGCAGCACCAGGGCATGACGCTGGCCGCGATCGAGCGCTATCTGCAGCAGCTGCCGCCCGACGTGAGCGCCCACGACCTGGCCATCCACCGTGCCGTCGTGGCCTCCTGGGCGCCCGACGCGGCGGAGGAGGTCACGCGCGACGAGCTGGAGCGGCGGGCGGGCCGGTCCCTGGGCACGGAGGATCTGGACCGGCTCGTCGCGATGAACGTGATCACGCGCGCCGGCGAGACGTTCCGCGTGGACCCCGCGCTGCTGCGGCTCGGCGTCCAGCTGCTCGACGTACCGATCGCGCACGAGACGATCCTCGCGGCGCGGGGCGTGCTGCTGGAGCATTCCCGTGCCGCGGCCCACGAGTTGTCCACGCTGTTTCGCGCGGAGGTCTCCGAGCGGGACTCGGTCGCGGCGGTGAAGTCGCTGTCGGCCCATATGCAGCCGCTGGTGGTGCAGGCGCTGCTGACCACGTTCCAGCGCTCGCTCAAGGAGGAGCTGCGGGAGTGGCTCACGGAGTCCTGAACCGCTCCCCCGCCGGCTACGCGACATCTGGATCGTGCTGCCGCTGGTGCGGGCGTAGTTGCCCCAGGCCTTGAAGGCCTTGGTGGCGGCCCTCGCGTTGCGGTAGACGACGACATCGAAGCCGACGCCCTTGCTGCGGTCGGCGCTGCCGTACCCGGCGTCTCCGTATGCCACGGCGTTCCTGCACTTCGCCGAGGGCTGCTTGCAGTGGGTGGGTGCCTTGGCGCGGCTGGAGAGCTCGTCGGTGACCGTGCGCAGGGCCCCGGGCATGCTGGCGGCGCTCGGCAGTACGGCCGAGGCGTCCTGGGCGCCGGTCAGCGAGCCACCGCCGCCCGAGCCGCGGCCCGCGGAACCGCCGACGGTACGCCTGTGGGACGTGGACGAACTCCCGCGGTTCTTCCTCTTGTTCTTCTTGCCCTGGCATCCCGTGAGCGCGAGCGAACCCCTCACACGTACGCCGAACCGCCCGCCACGTCGTCGGCGCCGCAGAGTGCGGCAAAGCGCTACGCGTCCGCGGCTTCCTCGGACTTGGGAAGGATCAGGACGCCACCGGCGATGCCCCAGCCGCCGTCGGCGACCTCTTCGACGAGGACCATGGTGTTGGGGCGGGCGTGGTCGCCGTAGATCTCGGCGTACAGGTCGGTGGTGCGGGTGACGATCAGCTCCTTCTGCTGCGGCGTCAACGAGCCTGCGGGGACCTTGAAGTTGGCGAACGGCATGTCTGTCTCCTGAAGGTTGGGCGCGAAGGGTGGGACACTACGGCCGGTACGGCCGTGAACGGCACGGCGGTCTGGGACTCGATGTGCCATGAGCGGCACGGCGGTCAGAGACTGCTGCCGCTGGTCAAGAGGTCTTCCAGGCCGACACGGCGGAAGAATTCGCCCCGGACACGGTCGGCGACGGCTGAGACGACCTCGCTGCCGTCCCGGCTGGGATCCACGTGCACGCGCAACGGGCGCCGCCCGTGCGGCAGTTCGGCCACGCGCACGATCTCGCGGGCGACCTCGGTGACGTCCGCGTCCGCGGGGATGAGATCGGCGAGCCGCGCATTGACGTCGTCCATCAGGGACTTGTAGCGGACGTCGTAGTCCGCGGCCCTGCGGGTGTCGGCGGGCGCTCCGGCGTGGGCGAAGTGATTCGTGCCGGAGGTGAACGCGCCGGGCACGACGATGGAGGTGTCGATCCCGAACCGGATGAGCTCGGCGGCGTAGCTCACGGCGAGGGCGTCCATGGCGGACTTGGCCGCGAAGTAGGGGGCGAGGAAGGGCGGGCAGCCGCCGCGGGTGCTGGACGAGCCGACCCACACCAGCAGGCCCTCGCCCCGCTCGCGCAGCCGCGGCAGCGCGGCACGGTTGACGCGCTGGGTCCCCAGGACGTTGGTGTCGTAGACCCCGGCGAGCTGTTCGGGGGTGAACGCCTCGGCCGGGCCGAGCACCATGTGCCCGGCGTTGTGGACGACGACGTCCAGGCGTCCCTGCTCGGTGATGATCCGGTCGATCGCCGCGTCCGCGGACTCCTGCGACAGGACGTCCAGTTCGAGCGGGTGGGCCCGGACCTGATGCTCCTCTGCGAAGGAGGTCAGTTCGGCGGCGGCGGAGGCGTTGCGGGTCCCCAGGGCGCGCATACCGGCGTACACGGTGTGTCCGGCGCGGGCCAGTTCCCGCACGGTCAGTGCCCCGAACCCGCTGGCGGCCCCGGTGACGACGACGACCTTGCTCTGTGCGGTCATGATGTCTTCTCTCCTCGGGCGCGCGAGCCCGGTCTCCCGTGGCGCGCGACGCCGGTGTCAGATGATGCCGCCGTTGGCGCGCAGGACCTGGCCGTTGACCCAGTGGCCCGCCGGTCCGGCGAGGAAGCCGACCACGGAGGCGATGTCCTCGGGAGTGCCGAGGCGCTCCAGCGGGGGCTGGGCGGCCAGCCGCGCGATGGTCTCCTCGTCCTTGCCCTCGAAGAACAGCGCGGTCGCCGTGGGGCCGGGGGCGACGGCGTTGACGGACACGTCCCGGCCACGCATCTCGCGGGCGAGGACCAGGGTGAGGGCCTCGACGGCCCCCTTGCTCGCCGTGTACGCGCCGTAGCCGGGGAAGGCCAGTCCGACCACGGACGTGGAGAAGTTGATGACGGCGCCGCCGCTGCGGATCCGGCGTGCGGCCTGCTGGGCGACGACGAACGTGCCGCGGATGTTGGTGCGGTACAAGGAGTCCAGCGCGTCCAGGTCGAGTTCCGCGATGGGCGCGAGGTGCATCCGGCCGGCGGCGTGCACCACGACGTCGACCCCTCCGAAGGTGCGCTCGGCGGCGTCGAACAGGACCGCCACCTGCTGCTCTTCCGCCACGTCGGCCTGGACGGCCAGCGCCTGCCCGCCGACCCGCCGAACTTCCTCGACGGCCTCGTCGGCCGCGTCCTTGCGCCCGGCGTAACCGACGACCACGGCGAAGCCGTCGCCGGCCAGCTGCTGGACGACCGCGCGTCCGATGCCGCGCGAACCGCCCGTGACGATCGCGACCCGAGGGGTGGGAGTTTCCGATGTCATGACGAGTCTCCGTAATCATCGCTTACCGCTTGACGTAAGCAACGATAACACAGACTCGAACTACCGCTACCCCCGAATGCGTAACATCGCTACGGAACGACGTAGACTGACCCCATGGATCCACGGGAACGAATCCTCAAAGCAGCCACCGACCTGCTGGTCTCCTCGGCGGACGCGGACTTCTCGACCCGCGCCGTGTGCGAGGCCGCCGGCGTCGGGGCACCCGTGCTCTACCGGCACTTCGGCGACAAGGCCGGCCTGCTGTCGGCGGTCGTGGACCGGGGCTTCGAGGAGTACCTGGCGACCAAGCGCGCCGCACGGCCGAGCGCCGACCCCGTGCAGGACGTCAGGGACGGCTGGGACAACCACGTACGGTTCGCCCTTGCGCACCCCAACCACTACCGGCTGATGTTCTCCCCGGGGCTGCCCGTTCCGCCGGACGCCGTCAACGAGGCCCATCAGCTGCTGCGCGAGACTCTGGACCGGTGTGCGGTCGCCGGACGCCTCAGGGTCTCGCTGGACGTGGCCACGCAGATGGTGATGTCCGCCAACACGGGTGTGGCCCTGTCCCTGGTGGCCCGCCCCGCGCACTACCCGGACGCGGAGTTCTCCACCCGCGTCCGTGACGCCGTCGTCGACGCCATCACGCAGCCCGCCGCGAACGAGAAGCGGCCGTCCGCACCCTCGGACGGTGTCCCGGCCGCCGCCGCGACGCTCTCAGCCCGGCTGCGTGCCACCCCTCCCGCCGCGCTCAGCGCGGCCGAGACCGGACTGCTCCAGGAGTGGCTGGACGCACTCACCGGCGGCGGCGCCTGACGCGCCGCGTCTTCGGCCCGATCCGCCGGACTGCCACGAAATGAGGTGCCGTACCGCTGAGCGGTACGGCACCTCACGTCAGACTCTCTACGCCACTACTTCTTCGCGTCGCTGAACCGCTCCCCCTTCTCCGCCTTCTCGACCAGCAGCGCGGGCGGCGTGAACCGCTCGCCGTAGCGTTCGGCGAGTTCACGCGCGCGTGCCACGAATCCGGGGAGCCCGCCTTCGTAGCCGTTGATGTACTGCAGGACGCCGCCGGTCCAGCCCGGGAAGCCGATGCCGAAGATGGAGCCGATGTTGGCGTCGGCGACCGAGGTGAGCACGCCTTCCTCGAGGAGGCGGACCGTGTCCAACGCCTCGGAGAAGAGCATGCGTTCCTGCATGTCCTCGAAGGGGATCTCGTGACCCGGCTTCGTGAAGTGCTCGCGCAGGCCCGGCCACAGCTTGGCGCGCTTGCCGTCCACGTAGTCGTAGAAGCCCGCGCCGCCGCTGCGTCCCGGGCGGGCGAACTCGTCGACCATGCGGTCGATGACGGCCTCGGCGGGGTGGGTCGCCCAGGTGCCACCGGCCTCCTCGACGGCTCGCTTGGACTCGGCCCGGATCTTGCGCGGCAGGGTCAGCGTCAGTTCGTCCATGAGGGAGAGGACCTTGGCCGGGTAGCCCGCCTGGGCGGCGGCCTGCTCGACGGACGCGGGCTCGATGCCCTCGCCGACCATCGCGACGCCCTCGTTGATGAAGTGCCCGATGACGCGGGAGGTGAAGAAGCCGCGCGAGTCGTTGACGACGATGGGGGTCTTCTTGATCTGGCGGACCAGGTCGAAGGCGCGGGCCAGCGCCTCGTCGCCGGTGTGCTCGCCCTTGATGATCTCGACGAGCGGCATCTTGTCGACGGGCGAGAAGAAGTGCAGGCCGATGAAGTCGCTCTGGCGCTCGACGCCTTCGGCGAGGGCGGTGATCGGCAGGGTCGAGGTGTTGGAGCACAGCAGTGCGTCCGGCTCGACGATGTGCTGGATCTCCTGGAACACCTTGTGCTTGAGAGAGGTGTCCTCGAAGACCGCCTCGATCACCGCGTCGCAGCCCGCCAGGTCGGCCGGGTCGGACGTGGGCGTGATGCGGGCCAGGAGCTCGTCCGCCTTCTCCTGCGTCGTACGGCCCCGGGAGACCGCCTTCGCGCAGAGCTTCTCGGAGTAGGCCTTGCCCTTGGCGGCGGCCTCCGCCGACACGTCCTTGAGGACGACCTCGATGCCCGCACGGGCGCACGAGTAGGCGATGCCCGCGCCCATCATCCCGGCGCCGAGGACGGCGGCCCTGCGCACCGGCCGCGGCTCGATGCCCTGGGGGCGGTTCGCTCCGGAGTTGACGGCCTGCAGGTCGAAGAAGAACGCCTGGATCATGTTCTTCGCGGTCTGGCCGGTGACCAGCTCGGTGAAGTAGCGCGCCTCGATGATCAGCGCGGTCTCGAAGTCGACCTGCGAGCCCTCGACGGCCGCCGCGAGGATGTTGCGCGGAGCCGGGTAGGGGGCGCCGTTCAGCTGCTTCTTCAGGTTGGCCGGGAAGGCGGGCAGATTGGCGGCGAACTTCGGGTTCAACGGCGTACCGCCCGGGATCCGGTAGCCCGGCACGTCCCACGGCTGGCGGGACTCCGGGTTCGCGTCGATGAAGGCGCGCGCCTTGGCGAGCATCTCCTCGGGGGTGGCGGCCACTTCGTGGACGAGGCCGTTGTCCAGGGCGCGCTGCGGGGAGTACTGGGTGCCCTGGAGCAGCACCTTCAGCAGCGCGTCCGCGATGCCCATGAGGCGTACGGTGCGGGTGACGCCGCCGCCCGCCGGCAGCAGGCCGAGGGTGACCTCGGGCAGGCCGATCTTGGAGCCGGGGGCGTCGAGGGCGACGCGGTGGTGGGAGGCGAGGGCGATCTCGTAACCGCCGCCCAGGGCCGCGCCGTTGATGGCGGCGACGACCGGCTTGCCGAGGGTCTCGATGCGGCGCAGGGATGCCTTGATGGCCGTACCGGTGTCGAAGGCGGCCTGGGCGTTCTCCGGGCCCGCCTTCATCATGTCCTTGAGATCGCCGCCCGCGAAGAAGGTCTTCTTGGCGGAGGTGTAGATGATGCCGCGGATCGAGTCCTTCTCGGCCTCGGCGCGGTCGGCGACCGCCGCGATCGAGTCCTTGAAGGCCTGGTTCATGGTGTTCGCGGACTGGTTGGGGTCGTCGAGGACGAGGGTGACGACGCCGGTCTCGTCCTGTTCCCAGCGGATGGTGGTGGGCTCAGTGCTCATCAGGGTGCTCCGTAACAATCCGTTGGGGGGTCAGACGCGCTCGACGATGGTGGCGATGCCCATGCCGCCGCCGACGCACAGCGTGGCGAGCCCGAACCGCTTGTCCTGGCGCTCCAGTTCGTCGACGAGGGTGCCGAGGATCATCGCTCCGGTGGCGCCGAGCGGGTGGCCCAGCGCGATCGCGCCGCCGTTGACGTTGACCTTGTCCAGGGACAGGCCCATCTCGCGCACGAAGCGCAGCACCACGGCGGCGAAGGCCTCGTTGATCTCGACGAGGTCGATGTCGTCGATGGTCAGACCGGCCTTGGCGAGCGCCTTGCGGGTCGCGGGCGCGGGCCCGGTCAGCATGATGGTGGGCTCGGAGCCGGAGACGGCCGCGGAGACGATGCGGGCGCGCGGGGTGAGGCCGTAGCGCTCGCCGACCTCCTTGGTGCCGATGGCGACGAGGGACGCGCCGTCCACGATGCCGGACGAGTTGCCCGCGTGGTGGACGTGGTCGATCTCCTCGACCCAGTGGTACTTCTGCAGGGCCACGGCGTCGAAGCCGCCCAGCTCGCCGATGTCCTTGAAGGACGGCTTCAGCTTGGCGAGTGAGTCGGCGGTGGTGCCCGGGCGCAGGAACTCGTCGTGGTCGAGGACCACCAGGCCGCTGCGGTCCTTGACGGGGACGACGGACCTCGCGAAGCGGCCGTCCTTCCAGGCCGCGGCGGCGCGCTCCTGGGACAGGGCCGCGTACTCGTCGACGTCGCGGCGCCTGAGGCCCTCGATGGTCGCGATGAGGTCGGCGCCGATGCCCTGCGGCACGAAGTTGGTGGCCATGTTGGTCATCGGGTCGGCGAACCAGGCGCCGCCGTCGGAGGCCATCGGCACCCGCGACATCGACTCGACGCCGCCCGCGAGCACCAGGTCCTCCCAGCCCGAACGGACCTTCATCGCGGCCAGGTTGACGGCCTCCAGGCCGGAGGCACAGAAGCGGTTCTCCTGGACGCCGGCGACCGTGTCGGGCAGGCCCGCGGCGATCGCGGCGATCCGGGCGATGTCGGAGCCCTGGTCGCCGACGGGTCCGACGACGCCGAGCACGATGTCGTCGATCGCGGCCGGGTCCAGGCTCGGGAACCGGGCCTGGATCTCGTGGATGAGGCCGACGACGAGGTCGATGGGCTTGGTGCCGTGCAGGGCGCCGTTGGCCTTGCCGCGGCCGCGCGGGGTGCGGATCGCGTCGTACACGTACGCTTCGGTGCTCACTGAAAAGCCTTTCAAGGAGAGCCAGGGCGGGTCGGGGGGTCAGCTGAGCAGGGAACGGCCGATGATCTCCTTCATGATCTCGGTGGTCCCGCCGTAGATGGTCTGGATGCGTCCGTCGGTGAAGGCCTTGGCCACGCGGTACTCGGTCATGTAGCCGTAGCCGCCGTGCAGTTGGAGGCAGCGGTCGGCGACCCGCTTCTGCAGTTCGGTGGCCCACCACTTGGCCATCGAGGCGTGCACGGCGTCGAGTTCGCCGTCGGCGTGGTCGGCTATGCAGCGGTCGAGGAAGGCGCGGGTGACGGCGCACTCGGTCGCCATCTCGGCCACTTCGAAGCGGATGTGCTGGAGCTTGGAGAGCGGGCGGCCGAAGGCCTCGCGCTCCTTGACGTACTCCGTGGTGATCTCCAGCAGGTACTCGGCGGCGGCGATCGCGGAGACGGCGATGCTCAGGCGCTCCTGCGCGAGGTTGGTCATCAGGTGTACGAAGGCGCCGTTGAGTTCGCCGAGCAGGTTCTCCTTGGGCACGCGCACGTCGTGGAAGAACAACTCGGCCGTGTCCTGGGCCTTCTGGCCGATCTTGTCGAGGTTGCGGCCGCGCTCGAAGCCCTCCATGCCGCGCTCGACGACCAGCAGGGAGAGGCCGTGGGCGCCGCCCTCGGGGCTCGTCTTCGCGACGACGATGACGAGGTCGGCGAGGATGCCGTTCGAGATGAACGTCTTGGAGCCGCTGAGCACCCAGTGGTCGCCGCGGTCGTCCGCGTGCGTCTTGATGCCCTGGAGGTCGGATCCGGCGCCCGGCTCGGTCATGGCGATCGCCGTGATCAGCGAGCCGTCGCAGAAGCCGGGCAGCCAGCGCCGCCTCTGCTCGTCGGTGGCGAGGCCCGTCAGATAGGGCCCGATGATGTCGTTGTGCAGGCCGAGCGCGAGTCCGGCGGCTCCCGCGCGCGTGAACTCCTCGGAGAGTACGGCGCTGTAGCGGAAGTCGGGTTCGCCGCCGCCCCCGTACTCCTCGGGCACGGCGAGGCCGAGGAGGCCCTGCTTGCCGGCCGCCCGCCAGGCGTCCCGCGAGACGATGCCGTCCTTCTCCCACTGGTCGTAGTGGGGCAGCACCTCCTTGGCGAGGAAGGTGCGGACGGTCTCGCGGAACGCGTCGTGCTCGGCGGTGAACAGCTGCCGCTTCATTGCTTCAAGCCTCCCTAGAGCCAGCTCTTGACGGTTTCGACCAACCTGGCCGGCTCCGGTCCCACCGGGGTGACGTTGAGCATCGTCACTCCGGCCGCGCGGAAGGCCTCCACCCGCTCGCGCACGTAACCCTCCGGCCCGCACAGCGACATGAGCTCGCAGAACTCGTCCGGCACGGCGGCTTCGGCCTCCCTCTTGCGGCCCGACAGGTACAGCTCCTGGATCAGCGCGGCTTCCTTCTCGTAGCCGTACGCCACCGCGAGGTCGTTGTAGAAGTTCTTGCCAGGCGCGCCCATGCCCCCTACGTAGAGGGCGATTTTGGGCCGCGCGAGATCCCGTACGGCCGCCGCGTCCTCCCCGATGGCGAGCAGTCCGCCCGCGACGGTCCGCAGCGGTCCGAGTGCGGGGTCGCGGCGCGCGGCGCCCTCCACCAGAGCGGTGCCCCACACCTGGTGGGCCTTCTCCGGGATGAAGAGCGTGGGCAGCCAGCCGTCGGCGAGTTCGGCCGTCATCCGGACGTTGGCGGGGCCCAGCGAGGCGACGTAGAGCGGGACTTCGGGGCGCACCGGCTTGGTGAGGATCTTCAGAGGCTTGCCCAGGCCACCGGGGCGCGGCATGTCGGTGATCCCGTGGTGGTCGATGACCTCGCGGCGCAGGATGCGACGGGTCAGCTCGATGGTCTCGCGGGTGCGGCCCAGCGGTTTGTCGTACGGCTTCCCGTGCCAGCCCTCGACGACCTGCGGGCCCGAGGCGCCGAGGCCGATGATGGCGCGGCCGCCGGAGATCGCGTCGAGCCCGGCGGCGGTCTGGGCGATGAGGGCGGGGGTACGGGAGTAGACGTTGAGGATCGCGGCGCCGATCTTCATGCGCTCCGTGCGTGCGGCCAGATAGCCCATGACCGTGGGCGAGTCGAAGCCGTAGGCCTCGGCGACCCAGACGGCGTCCAGCCCTGCGGACTCCAGCGCGGCGACCTCGTCGGCGGCCGTTCGGGGGTCGCCCGCGTAGTCGAGCGGAAGCGAGAGCTCCATCAGTCGCCGTCCTTGAGGTGGCCGTCCCTGGTGAGGCCGTCGCTGATGCGGTCCTCCTTGATCAGGTGGGGTACGTCCCAGTCGCGGGCCACGGCCTCGGCGTCGGTGCCCGGCTGCGCGGGGCCGCTGCGGACGGAGGTGGGGGTCGCGGAGAAGCGGGGCGCGGGGGCGGGCTGGGTGATGCCGCCGTGGTCGGTGAAGGTGCCGCGGGCGGCGAGGTGCGGGTGGGCCGGGGCCTCGCGCAGCGACAGGACCGGCGCCACGCAGGCGTCGGAGCCGTCGAAGACCGCCGTCCACTCCTCGCGCGTACGGGTCCTGAAGCGGGCCGCGACCGTGTCGCGCAGCTCGCCCCAGCGGGAGACGTCCTTGCGGGCCGGGGCCTGGTCCTTGATGCCGAGCAGGTCCACGAACTCGTCGTAGAACTGCTGCTCCAGGGCGCCCACCGCCATGTACTGCCCGTCGGCCGTCTCGTAGGTGCCGTAGAAGGGGCAGCCGCCGTCGAGGAGGTTGGCGCCGCGCCGGTCCTGCCAGCCGCCGGCGGCGAGCATGCCGTGGATCATCGAGGTGAGGTGCGCGGTTCCGTCGACGATGGCCGCGTCGACGACCTGTCCGGCGCCGCTCGCGCGCGCGTGGTGCAGCGCGGCGAGAACGCCTACGACGAGGTAGAGCGAGCCGCCCGCGTAGTCGCCGACGAGGTTGGCGGGGACCACCGGGGGCTCGCCCGGGTTTCCGATCATGCCGAGGGTGCCGGTCGGCGCGATGTACGCGATGTCGTGCCCGGCGCGCTGGGCGAGCGGGCCCTGCTGGCCCCAGCCGGTCATCCGTCCGTAGACGAGCTTCGGGTTACGGGCGTGGCAGCTGTCGGGGCCGACCCCGAGGCGCTCGGCGACGCCCGGACGGTAGCCCTCGATGAGGACGTCGGCGCGGTCGACGAGGTCGAGGACGCGGGCCGCGCCGTGCTCGCTCTTCAGGTCGACGACGACGGAGCGCTTGTTGCGGTTGGTGATGTCGTAGGCCGGGTCGATCGCGAGACCGGCGCCGCCGGGGCGGTCCACGCGCACGACGTCCGCGCCGAGGTCTGCGAGGAGCATGGCGGCGAACGGGCCGGGGCCGATGCCCGCGAGCTCGACCACGCGCACCCCGGCGAGCGGGCCGTGCCCTGCCGTCCCTGCTCCTGCCATCGAGCCCCCAGCACTGTGACACTACTGATGTGACATCAGCGATGTTAAGAACGTGTTCCACGCCAGACAAGCCCTTGACGAGCAAGCGCTTAGTTAAATTACGCCCGACGGATGCGGAGGGAAGCGGGCGAATCGGGGCGCTTCACCGGGAGTCCAGTCCCTCGGTACGGCCACGGCCACCTCCGACCTCGTTGTCCGGCTGCTCGTACCTCACGCTAGCCTCAGCCACCGACAACGGCGCGGGGCGCACGGCTAAGGGGTGTCATGAGCAGGCTGAAAACGACGGATCGCGCGTACGACCTGGTGCTCTTCGGAGCCACCGGGTTCGTCGGGGTGCTCACCGCGGAGTACCTCGCCGCCCACGCCCCCGAGGGGCTGCGCTGGGCGATCGCCGGACGCAGCACCCGGAAGCTGGAGGAGCTGCGCGAGCGGCTGGCCGTCGACGTCGGGGTGCTCCGGGCTGACGTGGCCGATCCGGAGTCGCTGCGCGAACTCGCCCGCCACGCGCGCGTGGTGGCCACGACGGTAGGGCCCTACCTGAACTACGGCGAGGAACTGGTCGCCGCCTGTGCGGACGCCGGCGCGGACTACGTGGACCTCACCGGCGAGCCGGAGTTCGTGGACCTGATGTACGTCCGGCACGACGCACGCGCGCGGGAGACCGGCGCCCGGATCGTGCACTCCTGCGGTTTCGACTCGATTCCGCACGACCTCGGCGCGTACTTCACCGTGCGACAGCTCCCCGAGGGCGTGCCGCTGACCGTCGACGGATTCGTGCGCTCCCAGGCGATGTTCTCGGGCGGTACGTTCGCCTCCGCGCTCAACCAGTTCGCGCGCGGCCGGCAGATGATCTCCGCCGCGCGGGACCGCCGGCGCCACGAGCCGCGGCTGATGGGACGGCGGGCCTCCGCGCCGCCGAGCGCGCCGCGGTTCGCCAAGGAGGTCGGGGCGTGGGCACTGCCGCTGCCCACCATCGACCCGCAGGTGGTGCAGCGCTCCGCCCGGGCCCTGGAGCGGTACGGCCCGGACTTCCGTTACCGCCACTACGCGGCCGTCGAGAGCCTGCCGGTCGCGCTGGGCGGGGTCGCCGCCGTCAGCACGCTCTTCGCCGCCGCCCAACTGCCGCCCGCGCGGCGCTGGTTGTCGGACCGCATCAGGCCCGGGGACGGGCCGAGCGCCGAGCGGCGCGCGAAGAGCTGGTTCTCGGTGCGGTTCGTCGGCGAGGGGGGCGGGCGGCGGGTCTTCACGGAGGTCTCGGGCGGCGACCCCGGCTACGACGAGACGGCGAAGATGCTCGCGGAGTCCGCGCTGTCCCTCGCCTTCGACGACCTGCCGGAAACGTCCGGGCAGCTCACGACGGCGGTGGCGATGGGCGACGCCCTCACCGAGCGGCTCCGCAAGGCGGGCATCACGTTCCGGGTCGCGGCCACGCGCTGACCCTGCCACGCGGACTGCCTAGTGCGCCCACCCGGTGACCGTGTAGACCATCCCGCCGATCCAGGCGACACCGGCGAGCACGGCTAGCACGAGCGCGGCCAGTACGGCGCGCTCGACGGGCTGGGCGGGGCTGGCAGCGGGCTTCGGAGCACGGTGCGTCGTCATGGGCCACAGCCTGCCGATCAGGGCGGTGGCCCCACATCCGTACACGTACTCAGAGCACGTACTCACTCAACCGGTGGATGCCCTTGGAGAGTTGCCTCCTTGAGTGCCTGTCGGCAGAGGAAGTCGGCGCGCCGAGTCGTCTCCGGGAGACGGTACTTCGGGGTGAGCGCGAGCGTGTGCGCGCACGCGGTGTCGAGACTCACCCGGTGGCCGACGGAGACGAACACCGGCTTGACGCCCGACTGTGTGCGCAGCGCGCGGCCGACCTCCTCCTCGCCCGCGAGGAGCGGGGAGGCGCTGGCGCGCGGGGCGCCGGGCTCGTCGTAGGAGAACGTGAAGGGGTTCTTGGCGACCCCGATCGTGGGGAGCCCGGTGAGCACGCCGAGGTGGCTCGCGAGGCCGAAGCGGCGCGGATGGGCCAGGCCGTAGCCGTCGCAGACGACGAGGCCGGGCGGGCACGGCAGCGCGTCGAGTGCGGCCAGCACGGTCGGGATCTCGCGGAAGGCGAGCAGCCCAGGCACGTACGGGAAGGAGACCTGCCCGACGGCGGTGGACTCGGCGACGACGTCGAGCGTCGCCGCGTCCAGCACGACGGCCGCGGCCACGACGACGTCGCGCTCGTCGTCGTAGGCCACGTCGACGCCGGTCACCCGGCCGGTTCCGGGCGGCGGACCGGGCTCGTCGCGCACCACCCGTCCCCGCAACTCGTCCTGCACGGCGCGGGCTTGTTCCTCGGTCGCGGGCCAGCCCGCGGGAATGGGTACGGTCGTCATCGTGGTCACGAGCGTAAAGGCCGGGCGACCGGCGGGCCCGCGGGGGTAGGGTCGTGATCATGTTCGTCCTTGAACTCACCTACACCGCACCGCTGGAGGCCGTCGACGCCGTGCTGGAGACGCATGTCTCCTGGCTCGACGAGCAGTACGCGGCGGGGGTCTTCCTCGCCTCCGGGCGCAAGAACCCGCGCGACGGCGGAGTGATCCTCGCCGTCGCGCCGGACCTGGCGCGGATCGAGGAGATCTGCGCCGGTGACCCGTTCGTCGCCGCCGGGGTGTGCGCGTACCGGATCACGGAGTTCGTCGCGACCAAGACGGCGCCCGCCCTGGAGCAGTACCGGGAGCCGGCCGGCTGAGCCGTGTCTCCCGGTCACCTGCCCCCGAGCGCGCGCCGCAGCTGCTGCTTGTCCATGTCCGAGCGACCCTCGATGTTGCGCCGCTTGGCCTCCTCGTAGAGCTGGTCGTACGTCGGCCCCTGGGAGCCCTTGCCCGAGCGCCGGCCGCCGCGCCTGCCGGACGACATGTCCTGGGTGGACGTCCTGCTCGCGCTCTTCGACTCGCCGGAGCGGGCGCGCTCCTTGTTGACGGTCCGCGCGGCGATCTCCTCGGCGCGCTCGGTGCTCTCTCCCCGGTCGAGCGCGCTCTCCTTGGATGTGCTCGTACTGACGTTCCCTCTTGGCGTTGGAGCCGCGTGGCATGACCGGTCACTTCCTTTCGGGGTGCGGCCTTGGACGAGTACCCGTTCGTGCCGGGAACATCGTCAGTGCTCCAGGCGGGCCACCCGGCCCTTCTCGCCCGAGGCCCAGCAGGCCAGGTCGGCGGTGCAGTCCACGGTGTCGTACGAGCCGGTGTCCAGCGTCCGCCAGCTGCGGCCGCCGTCCGTGGTCAGGTCGGTGCCGGTGGGGCCGACCGCGAGGGCGGCCGTGCGGCTGTGCGGGAGCCAGGCGACGCCGGAGCGGTAGGCGGGCGGCGGCCGGCCGGCGGATGTCCAGGTGCGGCCGCCGTCGGGGGTGAGGGCCGCGGCCTTGGGCGATGCCTGGTCGGCGCGGTAGTCGCCGCCGACCGCGAGGCCGTGGGTGCGATCGCGGAAGGCGAGGGCGAAGACACCGCGCGCCGGGTCGCCCGCCGGGACCGGGGTCTCGGCGGCCGTCCAGGTCAGTCCGCGGTCGGCGGAGTGCAGCACGCGCGCGTGGGCGCCGCCGCCGGTGGCGAGCCATGCGTCGCGTGGCCCCGAGGCCACCAGGCACTGCCCGCTCGCCGCGAAGCCCGCCTCGCCGTCCTCCGCCGCGGGCATCCCGGCGCTGGGCAGCACCGTCCAGGAACGGCCGCCGTCGCTGGTCGACAGGATGCGGAACTTTCCGTCCACCGGGTCGCTCATCGCCAGACCGTGGCGCCGGTCGAAGAAGGTGAGGCAGTCGTAGAAGGCCTTCGCGTCGGTGTTGCGGAAGGACTCGGTCCAGGTCGCGCCGCCGTCGTCGGTGCGCAGGACCCGGGAGGCCTCGCCCTCGCCGATGGCCAGGGCCACGGCGCGCCGCGCGTCGAAGGCCTCGACGTCGCGGAACTCGAGGTCCCCGGCGCCGGGCGGCGAGATGTTCTGCCAGTGCGCGCCGCCGTCGGTGGTGCGCAGCACGGTGCCCTTGGAGCCTGCCAGCCAGGCGGTGTCCCGGCCGACCGCCGAGAGCCCGCGGAAGCGTACGTCGGTGCCGCTGTCCTTGAGTTCCCAGTGCGGCGCCCGCTGCTCCGCCGGTGCGCTCGCGCTCTCGTATGCCTGTGCGGGCGCGGCCAGCACGGCGGCCAGCGCAACTGCGCACGCTCCCACGGCCGTTGTCCGACTCGTACGTCTCATGCGTCGCGTCTTCCCCATGGCCCTCATGGCGGGCGAAGCTAGTCCACGGACCCGTTGCCGTCCAGATGCCCTCGGCGGGAACCCCGGAGCCCCCCTCCGGTGTCCTCCCCGATGTCCGCGGGAGTACAGGACGAGAAGTGGATCACCTCAGTGAATGGGTTCGGTGACAGAGGTCACTCGGGTCACAGGTGCACGCATTGGCCGAATCCATCGTCTCTCCAAGTGCCCGTCCTCATCCGCCCGGAGTTCGTCCAGCCGTCACACAAGGGAGCAAGGCGTTGTCCACCGTCATCGAGCAGCCCGTAGAGGCCCGCCTCGTCGCCGCCGCGCCGCGGATGCCGAGTATTCCCGCCACGCTCCACTACGACCGGCGCGACCCCTTCGCCATCCGCATGACCTTCCCCGCCCCGGCCACCCTGGAAGGGGTGGAGGTGTGCTGGACGTTCGCTCGCGAGCTGCTCGTGTGCGGCATGGACGACCAGGCGGGGTACGGCGACGTACGGGTGCGGCCGTACGGCTACGACCGCACCGTCCTGGAGTTCCACGCCCCCGAGGGCACCGCCGTGGTGCATGTCCGCTCGGGCGAGCTGCGCGGCTTCCTGGAGCGCACGACGGAGCTCGTCCCCCTCGGTCTTGAGCACCTGCATGTCGACCTCGACCGCGACCTCGCGGAGCTGATGCGGGACGCGTGCTGAGCGACGAAAGTGGCTTAATCTCGCCTCCGGCAGGCTGAGTGAACCGGCGACGACGCCGGTGAGTTCTAACGGCCGCCGCCCAGCAGCCCGTTCAGCTCGGCGTAGTCCAGTCCCCCGGCCAGCGGCCCGTACGTCCCCTCGCCCAGCAGCTCCCGCGCGGCGCGGCGGACCACGGCGTGCGCGGCCTGCGCGAGGCCGGAACCCGCGCTGATCCGGGCGACTCCGAGGGCGGCGAGCTCGGCGACGGACGGCGCACCCGGGCCCACCATCACGTTCAGCGGGCCCTCGACGCCCTCGACGAGGGTCTTCACGGTCACCGGGTCGACGGCCCCGGGGACGAAGATCCCGTCGGCTCCGGCGGCGAGAAAGGCGGCGGCGCGCTCCAGGGTCTCCTCGACCTTCCCGGCGCCCCGCAGATACGTGTCGATGCGGGCGTTGACGAAGAGCGGCACCCCGGCCGCGTCGGCGGCGGCGCGGGCCGCGGCGATCCGCTCGGCCTGCTCGGCGACCGGGCGAAGGGGCGCCTGCCCCTCGTACAGCGCGTCCTCGATGTTCACGCCCACGGCGCCTGCCGCGAGCACCGCGCGGATCGTGTCCCCGACACCCTCGGCGTCGACGGCGTAGCCGCTCTCGATGTCCGCGCTGACAGGCACCCGCACTGCGGCGGTGATCCGCTCGACGGCGCCGAGCGCGCGCTCGCGGTCGAGCCGGTCCCCGTCCGCGGTGCCCAGGTCCCAGGCGAGCCCCGCGCTGGTGGTGGCCACCGCGGCGGCGCCCGCCTCCTCGATGATCCGGGCGCTCGCCGTGTCCCAGGCGTTCGGGAGGACCAGCGGACGGCCCGGGACATGCAGGGCGCGGAAGGCGACGGCGGCTTCGTGCAGCGGGTGCGGGTTCGGGTTCGTCATGGGCATGAGCCAATCACCGGCCGCGGCCGGTGGCTGGCGAGAATCCGACACGTACGTGAGCGTCCGGGGCGCTCGGAAATTTAATGCGTTGACAGCCCTGCAGGGCTCTTCCTAACGTTGTTGACGGTTCTGTTGCCGTCGATTGGAGAAGGACGTTGCTCGTCTGAGGTCTTGAGACACCGCGTCACACACCGCCGTCCCTTTGTCGGCGCCCGTGTGCGCAGCGTGCGACCTCGGCATTCGAGCCGTCCTCCGGAGCAGGGCTTTCCACCCTCCGCCCGCCGGAACAGGGCTTTTCCGCTGCCTTCCGGTACTGGACCGGGCTGTCGTCGCCTCGCGGTGTCCCACGTGTTGGCCCCCGACCCCACCCAGCAACCGCGAGGCGCTCTTGTCCACCTCTCCCACCTCCATCGCCTGTACGTCCCTCTCCTTCGCCTGGCCGGACGGCAGCGTCGTCTTCGACGGACTCCAGGCAGCCTTCGCGCCCGGCAGGACCGGGCTCGTCGGCGTCAACGGGTCAGGGAAATCAACCCTGTTGAAACTGATCGCCGGAGAGCTCGCCCCGGCCGACGGCGCGATCCGCGTCGCGGGCGAGGTCGGCTACCTGCCGCAGAACGTCACGCTCGACACCGGCCTGCGCGTCGACGAGGCGCTCGGCATCGCCGCCGTGCGCGTCGCGCTGCACGCCATCGAGGCGGGCGACGTGGCCGAGGAGCACTTCGAGGCCGTCGGCGACGACTGGGACGTCGAGGAGCGCGCTCTCGCGACCCTCGGCGAACTCGGGCTCGGACACATCGAGTTGGACCGCACCCTCGGTGAGGTCTCGGGCGGCGAGTCGGTGCTGCTGCGGCTGGCCGCACTGCTGCTGCGCCGGCCGGACGTCCTGCTCCTCGACGAGCCGACCAACAACCTCGATCTGTACGCGCGGCGCCGGCTGTACGCCGCCGTCGAGGCCTGGTCCGGGGTCATGGTCGTGGTCAGCCATGACCGTGAACTCCTCGACCTGGTCGACCAGATCGCCGATCTGCACTCCGGAGAGGTCACCTGGTACGGCGGCAACTTCTCCGCGTACGAGGAGGCACTCGCCGTCGAGCAGGAGGCCGCGGAGCGCATGGTGCGCGTCGCCGAGTCCGACCTGAAGAAACAGAAACGCGAACTGTCCGATGCCCACATGAAGTTGGCCCGCCGAAGGAGATACGGCCAGAAGATGTGGGACCAGAAGCGCGAGCCGAAGATCGTGATGGGCGCGCGCAAACGTGCCGCTCAGGAGTCCGCGGGCAAGCACCGCATCATGCACGAGGAGAAGCTCGCCGAGGCCAAGGAGCGCCTCGACGAGGCGGTGGACGCCGTACGGGACGACGACGAGATCCGCATCGACCTGCCGTACACGGCCGTACCGCCCGGCCGCACCGTACTCACGCTCCAGGACCTGGAGTTGGCCTACGGCGCTCGCGTGGACGGGGTGTTCGAGCTGCGCGGGCCCGAGCGGATCGCGCTGATCGGGCGCAACGGCGCGGGCAAGACCACGCTGCTGCGCACGATCGCGGGCGAACTGACGGCCGTGTCCGGTGAGGCGCGGGCCCATGTGCCCATGCGTTTTCTGCCGCAGCGGCTCGATGTGCTCGACGACGAACGGACCGTCGCCGAGAACGTGGCCCGGTTCGCGCCGGGCGCCACCAACAACCGGATCCGGGCGCGGCTCGCCCGCTTCCTGTTCCGGGGCGCGCGTGCCGACCAGCGCGCGGCGACGCTCTCCGGCGGCGAGCGTTTCCGGGCGGCCCTGGCCGCACTGCTGCTCGCCGAGCCCGCACCGCAGCTGCTGCTGCTCGACGAGCCGACGAACAACCTCGACATGGCGAGCGTCCGACAGCTCACCACGGCACTGGAGTCGTACGAGGGCACCCTGATCGTCGCCAGCCACGATGTGCCGTTCCTGGAGTCGATCGGAATCACGCGATGGCTGCTGCTGGAAGGAGGAGAACTGAAAGAAATCACTCCGGAAGCTGTCGGGTATCCCGCTTAGCGGCGGCCGGGGCGACGGCCTACCGTCGGGTACAGAGGCTGGCCGACGTCGGCCCTGGGGGCTTTTGCGGGCGCACATCCGCGCTGCATGATGTGCGCCGACACCCCCTGCCGTTTTGGAGACCCGCCCGTGCCCAGCCGGAAAGCCCTGATACGCCGCCCCGGTCCACGCCTCGCCGAGGGGCTCGTGACGCACATCGAGCGCGAGCCGGTGGACGTCGACCTGGCGGTCGAGCAGTGGGAGGCATACGCGGAGGCACTGCGTACGCACGGCTGGGAGACCGTCGAGGTGGAACCGGCCGACGACTGCCCGGACGCCGTGTTCGTCGAGGACGCCGTGGTCGTCTTCCGCAATGTCGCGCTGATCTCGCGCCCCGGCGCGGAGTCCCGGCGCGGCGAGACCGCCGGGGTCGAGGAGGCCGTGGCCCGCCTCGGCTGCTCGGTGAACTGGATCTGGGAGCCGGGCACCCTGGACGGCGGCGACGTCCTGAAGGTCGGCGACACGGTGTACGTGGGCCGCGGCGGCCGCACCAACGCGGCCGGGCTCCAGCAGCTCAGGGCCGCCTTCGAACCGCTCGGGGCGCGGGTGGTCGCCGTACCCGTCAGCAAGGTGCTGCACCTGAAGTCCGCGGTCACCGCGCTGCCCGACGGAACGGTGATCGGGCACGAACCGCTGGTGGACACCCCCTCGCTGTTCCCGGGCTTCCTACCGGTGCCGGAGGAGTCGGGTGCCCACGTCGTGCTCCTTGGCGACGGGAAGCTGCTGATGGCGGCGAGCGCGCCGAAGACGGCGGAGCTGCTCGCGGATCTCGGCCATGCGCCGGTCCTGGTGGACATCAGCGAGTTCGAGAAGCTCGAAGGCTGTGTGACATGTCTCTCGGTCCGGTTGCGCGGGTTGTACGGGTGAACGGATTGATCGATATGCC
This sequence comes from Streptomyces sp. R21, assembly GCF_041051975.1. Taxonomy (GTDB): domain Bacteria; phylum Actinomycetota; class Actinomycetes; order Streptomycetales; family Streptomycetaceae; genus Streptomyces. The sequence continues at coordinate 1,814,090 of NZ_CP163435.1, forward strand.
CTGTTCGACCCCAGGACCTGCGGGTCCCCGGAATTAAGCGCTCCCCTAGGGGACCCCCGCTGATCAGCAGTCTTTACGGCGCTCTTAACCTACGGAAACGTAACCTACGGATACGTAGCCTACGATGCCGTAAGTTACGAATCACGCTCAGTGTTCCCGCTCGACCATCACGTCCCCTGGAGTACCCGTGACGATCACTTCTCCGCACCTCGGTAGCCCGTCCACCGCCTGGACCGACGCACGGCTGCTGTACGCCTTGGAGGAAGTGGTCGAAACAGAGCTCAACCGCCACCTGAAGGTGGCCAAGGACTGGATGCCGCACGACTACGTGCCGTGGAGCGACGCCCGCAACTTCCCGGGGCTCTTCGAGGACGGCGAGGCCTGGGGCAAGGAGCAGTCCAAGGTCACGGAGCTCGGCCGCATCGCGCTGGTCGTGAACCTCCTCACCGAGGACAACCTGCCCAGCTACCACCACGAGATCGCCTCGCTCTTCGGCCGTGACGGCGCCTGGGGCACCTGGGTGCACCGCTGGACCGCGGAGGAGGGCCGGCACGGCATCGTGATGCGCGACTACCTGCTCGCCTCGCGCGCCGTGGACCCGGACAAGCTCGAAGCGTTCCGTATGCAGCACATGAGCGAGGGCTTCGAGTCGGACAACCGCCACTCGATGCTGCACTCCGTGGCGTACGTCGCCTTCCAGGAGCTGGCGACCCGTGTCTCGCACCGCAACACCGGTCACCAGTCGGGCGACCCGGTCTGCGACCGCATGCTGGCGCGCATCGCGACCGACGAGAACCTGCACATGGTCTTCTACCGCAACCTCCTGAAGGCCGCGTTCGAGCTCGCCCCCGACCTCACCATGCAGTCCGTGCGCGATGTCGTCGTCAACTTCCGGATGCCCGGCCACGGCATGCCCGGCTTCGAGCGCGCCGCCGCGCAGATGGCCATCGGCGAGGTCTACAACATGCGCATCCACCACGACGACGTGCTGCAGCCGGTGCTGCGCCACCTCAAGGTGCTGGAGATCGACGGCCTCGGCCCGGAGGGCCTGCACGCGCAGGAGGAGCTCGGCCTCTTCATGGGCGGCCTCGACGCCGAGGCCAGCAAGTTCGACGAGAAGCTCGCGGCCCGCAAGGCCCGGATGGCGGCGCGCGCCGCCGGCTGACGCCCGCCGCTCCCGGTCACCTCACTCGTACGCCGTCACCTGGTCCAGCGCCGCGTCCCGCACGTCGGCCACCGGGTGGCGGCGCAGTGCTCTCAGCTGCTCCCGCCAGGGCGCGACCCAGCCCGTCCGGACGCCGATCGCCGCGGTGACGGCCGCGGCGAGCAGCCCCTCGCCGTGCCCGCCGTGCGCGGTGAGCCGCCGTACCGCGCCGAGCAGCACCTCGGGGTCCCCCTCGTGCGCCTGCCGCCGCAGCCGCTCCCCGATCTCCCTCGCCGTCCGGGCGGCGAGCGCCGGGCGGCCGTCGGTGAGGGCGGACAGCCGTTCCAGCCGCACCGGCTCCTCGTCCAGGTCCAGATGGAACACCATGATCGCGGCGGCCTGCGGCACGAAGGCGTCGTACCCGGCGAGCAGCTCGGCCGCGGCCAGCGCCGCGGGACGGACGGTTCCCGCAGCAGCCCTGGCCATGTGCTCCAGGCGGGCGACAAGCTGCTCGACGCGCTGCCGGGCGGGGCGGTCGCGGCGCTCGTCGGCGTCGGCGTGACCGCCGGCCTCCGACGCCGGGTCCGTCTCGGCCTCGGCCAGTCTCCTCAGCGCCCGCTCAAGCTCCGAGACCCCGCGCGGTGAACCGGCCGCGGCGGTCACCAGGCCGACCGCCGCCGCGCGCCAGGTCGTACGGTTCGCCAGGTCGGTGGTGGCCTCGGCGAGGACCGTCGCGGCCTCCGGGGACCAGGGCGCCCAGCGGGCCAGGGCGGTGAAGGCCGGTGTGGCGGTCTCCGGGTCGTCGGTGCGGGACACGTCGCGCACCAGGCGGGCGTACCGATCGCGATGGGGCTCGGGCAGATCGAGCGGTGTGACGCGCAGGACCGCGGACCGCAGCACCGGCTCGGCGCCCGCGGCGTCGAGCAGCAGGTCCCAGACAGGTTCCTCGGCGAGCAGACCGCCCGCGAAGGCCACGATGGCGGCGCGGACGTCGACGTGGGCGCCCGGCGCCGCGTACGCCTCGGTCAGCAGCGCCGCCGCCCGGGGTACCGGAAGCCGCACCGCGGCCAGCCGGGCGGCCTCCTTGCGGCTGGTCACCTTGGTGTTCGACGCGAACAGCACAGCGGACAGCTGCTCGGCGAGGCGGGACGGCGCCGCGTACCGGGACGCCCGCGTGGCCGCGTACACCGCGACCCGCGCCCGCTCGCCGCCCGCGTGGGCCAGCAGCTCGGGCAGCGCGTCGGCGGGCCGGTCGGTACGGGCGAGCGCGGCGAGGGCCGCCTCGGCGAGCACCACGTCCGAGGAGTCCGTCCAGCGTCGTACGAGATCGGCACCCCGTCCCGGGACGCGCGCCCCCTGCGCGATTGCCGCGGCCCGCTGATACACGGGCAGCCCGGCATCTCCGGCCTCCGCCACCAACTGCCGTGCCACCGTGAGCTGTTGACGCGGCACCCAACGCCGTACGTCCCTGTCCACCGGTACGGTCCAGGGGGTTCCCTTGGTCAGAAAACGCCCGTACGGAGGGGTCTCGGCGAGCAGCACGTCGAGCAGATCGGTGCGGCGCCGGGTGATGACCTGGAGGACGGGCCACAGCGCACCCGCAGACGGCTCCAGCGCGAGGATGCGGGCCACCCGCTCGTCCCGCGTCGCGGGCGCGTCCAGCCACAGCTCGACGGCGGAGTGCACGGTCGCGTCATTGCCGTAACGGATGGCCTGCCACAGCAGTTCCTGCAGTTCGGGCATGCCTGCCGCGCGGCGCCCCACCGCACGGGCGAGCGCGAAGGCGAGACTGTAGTCGGACTTCTCGGCGCCGGCCTCGATCCATGGGCGCAGGGCTTCGTACACTTGATGTTCCTGGCCACGGCGCAGTTTCGCGTCGAGCCGGCCGAGGTCGGCGCCGCCGGTATTGCCGGAGATGCGGACGAGGGTGCGCAGTGCCCAGTTCACCAACTCCCTTCGCCCCTCGGCCGCGTGCTCGCGCAGCACGGAGAGGGCGAGCCGGCTCAGGTGCTGCCGGGTGGCGGGCGAGGAGTCGCGGGCCTCGACGGCGTCCACGGCGATGCGGTCGAGGCGCGGCTCGGTGTCCTCGGTGAACAGTGCGGCCCGGACGTCGGACAGCGCACCGAGGGCGGCCGAGCGCACCGGATCCTGTTCGTTGCGCAGCCGCCCCATCTCCTGGAGTACGGAGCTGACGGCCGCGGGGTCGCCGGAGCGGGCGGCGTTGCGGACGAGCAACGGCCAGGCCTGGGCGCGGTCTTCGGCGGCCGGTCGGCGGGTGGCCTCGACCAGCCGACCGCGCGCTTCGGCGACGGGCAGGAAGGACTCGACGAGCAGCAGGGTGTTCCACGCGCTGCCGATTTCCCGCGCGACGGCGAGCATGCGCCGGGCCTCCTCGGCGGCACCGCTGCGCGACAGCACTCCGAGGACGACCGTGTCGATGGAGACGTGTCCGGCTCCACGGCCTTCCTGCGTGGCCCGGTAGAAGGCGTGGCGCCGCGCGGGCGGCAATGCCTTGACGAGCGGATCGAGATCGCCCCACTCGGCCAGGAGGCGCCCGAACGCGACGAGTTCGGGCGCGTCGGAACGGGCCAGCCTGCGCAGCACGGTGGGACTCAGCCCCCTCCTGCGGCGCGCGGCGATTCCGGTGGGCGTGACCAGCAGCCTCATCAGCCGGCTCGGGGCGACCGCCGCGAACTCTCCGAGGCAGTCGTGCAGTTGGTACGGCAGAGTGGCCGGCCCGAAGCGTTCGACCAGGTCGAGCACCCGCAGTGGCTCCGCCCGGACGGTGGCCACCACGCCCGGTGTGTACCGGCCCCACCAGGTGGTGCGCAACGCCTCGGGCAGCGCCGTCAACTCCCCTTCCGCGACGTCGAGAAGGAGGCCGGGGTGCCGATTGGCGAGGGCCTTCCAGCCGGTGACGGCATGGAAGAGACCGGGAAGCAGTCTGCCGACCGTCCCCGCCGTGCATCCGGGCAGCAGCCGCGCCGCCTCCGCGTCACCCCGGTCGCGGCGCACCGTGTCCACCAGCCGGTCGGCGAGCGCGGTGCGATGTCCGGCGACGATCGCGCGCAGCAGCTCCCTGCGGATCGCCTCCGGGGCGTCGTCAAGCGCCGACTCGTAGGCGGAGTCGGGGACTTGGAGGCTCTCGGCGAACTGCTGGGCGTGTCCGCGCACGAAGTCGTCCGGGTCGGCGAGGCGGTCCGCAATCCACTCGACGTCCCGGCCGACGGACGCGGCCACGACGGCGAGCCCGCGTTCGTAGGGGCCCCGCGTGTCGAGCTCCTGCAGCACCGGTCGCAGCTCGGCCGTCTCCTGCACCCGCCGGGCGAGTTCGCGCATGCGCTGCGGATACGGGAGGGCGTCGAGGGCGTGCAGCAGCCCCTCGACGTGCTGCTCGGCGGTACTGGTCATGCCCGGATTCTGCCCGCTGGACGCCGCGGGGCCTACTGATTTCCCGGTGCGGACCGGTGTGCCGTCCGGGCGATCAGGGCCGACGGCGGCGCGGCCGCGGGGCGAGGAGGGGGCGGGCGCGCTCCCGCGCCGCCCCTCGGTCCCGCTTCAGTCCTGCGCGCGCCGGATGCTCAGTCGTTCCTTCTCGGAGAGGCCGCCCCACACTCCGAAGCGCTCGTCGTTGTCGAGGGCGTACTCCAGACACGCCGAACGCATCGCGCACATGCCGCAGATGCGCTTCGCCTCGCGCACGGAGCTGCCCGGCTCGGGAAAGAAGAATTCGGCCCCCGTCTGCGCGCACAGCGCCTGCTCCTGCCAGGCGACGTCCGGCGGGGTGATCGTTTCGATGTGCATGGGCGAGATCGTGCCGTGCGGCGAAAAACGTTCGATCAACGCCGGATCAACGCCACGTACCGGGGCCTGGGGCCACCCCCGATGGTTCCCCGCCGCGCACGGAAGCGCACGGCGGCGCGCGCGGCGCCCGAAGACTTGGTGAATCCGGCTGGTCACAGGAGGTGACGGCTACCGTCGCTCCGGCGGGCGGGCGCGCCCCGGCAGCGGTTGTCAGTGGGCGGTGCAAGACTCGGCAGAGCAGGCAACGGGACCCCTCATGAGGAGGGCAATCATGCTCACCACCCGTTTTGTCACCGGCGCCCCGAACTGGATCGATGTCGGCACCTCCGACATCGACGGCGCCATCTCCTTCTACGGCGGCCTCTTCGGCTGGCAGTTCCAGTCGGCGGGGCCGGACTCCGGCGGCTACGGCTTCTTCCAGCTCGCCGGAAAGACCGCGGCGGGCGGCATGCAGACCACCCCGGACCAGGGCCCGCCGTCCTGGACCGTGTACTTCCAGACCCCCGACGCGGAGGCCACTGCGAAGGCGGCCGAGCAGGCCAAGGGCGCCGTTCTCATGCAGCCCATGGACGTGATGGGCCAGGGGCACACGGCGATTCTCGCGGACAAGGCGGGCGTGCCCTTCGGTATCTGGCAGCCCGGCCGGATCAAGGGCATCGAGGTGGCGGGCGACGCCGGCTCGCTGTGCTGGGTCGAGCTCTACACACCGGACATCGCCTCGGCCGCCGCGTTCTACGACTCCGTCTTCGGCTGGGACACCTCGGCCGTGCAGTTCCCGGGCGGCACCTACACCTGCATCAACCCGGCGGGGACCGAGGAGGAGGACATGTTCGGCGGCCTCGTCCCGCTCGCCGACGACCCGACGGAGGCGGAGTCCGGTGCGTACTGGCTGCCGTACTTCGAGGTCGCGGACACGGACGCCACGGTCGCCAAGGCCCAGGAGCTGGGCGGCACGGTCCGCGCACCTGCCATGGACATGGAGGGCGTCGGCCGCATGGCCAAGCTCGCCGATCCCTATGGCGCCAGGTTCGCCGTGATCACGAGCGCGACGCGGCAGGGCTGAGCCGACGGCCCCCGGGCCCCGCCGCGCCGGGGTCCGGGGCCCGCTGCCTGGTCCGACTCCCTTTCTCCGCACTCCATTTACCCTTCACTTCCTGAACGCTCGAAGTTTTCGAGAGCGCTCTCAGTCATAACCCTTGACGGCCCAACTCCCCCCTGGGAACAGTGGTGGACCGCAGGGACCGGCCTTCCCCACGGGCAACGGTTCTTCCCTGTCTCCCCCCACATCCCAGGAGTCCGCCGTGATATCGCGCCGCCTGTTCCTGACCGGAGCCGCCGCAGCCACGACCGCTGCCACCTACCCCGTATGGGGAAGCACCCTCAGCCCCAGCGCCAAGGCCGCACCCGCCACCTGCCAACTCGCCCTCCGCAACGCGTCGTTGCCGGGCACCGTCCGGGCATACGTCACCGGGCACGAGCAGGCCACCGGCAACTGGATCCTGCTGCGGTCCGACGGGGGTGTCTACCGGCCGAGCTCCCCCTCGGCCCCCCAGACGCCGCTGCCCGTCGACTGTTCCATCCCGCTCGGCGCCGCCGGCTCGCCGGCCAAGGTACTGACGCTGCCTCAGATGTACGGCGCCCGGATCTACTTCGTGCGCGACGACACCCTCGACTTCTTCCTCAACCCCGGCCCGTCCCTGGTGGAGCCCGCCTTCGCCACGGCCGCCGATCCCAACTACGGCCGCACGTGGTCGTTCTGCGAGTTCACGTTCAACAGCGATCAGTTGTACGCGAACATCAGCTATGTCGACCTGGTGACGGCGCTGCCGATCGGTCTGACCCTGGAGGGCGACGCCACGCACACCGTCGCCCCGCTGCCCGACGGCGCGGTGGGCACAATCGCCTCGGATCTCACGGCGCAGGCCGCCAAGGACGGGCAGCCGTGGGACAAGCTCGTCATCCGGGACAGCGGCGGCAAGGTGCTGCGCGTCATCTCGCCGCAGAACCTGATGGCCCCCTACTTCGACCGGCCCGACCAGATGCCGTTCCGCAACGTCTGGGACAGCTACATCGACCAGGTGTGGGCGAAGTACCGCGGCACCGACCTGCGGATCGACCTCCAGGGCGGCCGGGGCGTCTTCACCGGCCGGGTCAGCGGCGACACCCTCACCTTCACCGGCGGCCACACCTTCGCCAAGCCGGCCTCGAAGGACATCTTCACCTGCAACCACGGCCCGTTCACCAACAACCCCGGCGACCCCGACGACAAGAAGGGCCTGCTCGCCCGTCTCGCCGCCGGCTTCAACCGCTCGATCATGCTCACCCACCCCGACCAGCCGAACGGCACGACCACCGCCGACTACTACCAGGGCGGCACCACCAACCACTGGGCCCGGGTCGTGCACGCCAACTCGCCCATCGGGTACGCCTTCCCGTACGACGACGTACGGCCCGACGGCCGGCCGGACGTGTCCGGCGCGGCACACGACGGCAACCCCCGGCGGTTCACGGTCTCCGTCGGGGCGTGAGCGCCGAGCATCCGGGCCCCGCCGATCGGCGATAGCATCGGTACCGGGGATCAGCCCCCACTACAGTCGAGGGGTGAGGACATGACGGCTGAGGCGAGCCGGCCGGAGCCGGTGCGGCGGCGTGACGCACAGCGCAACCGTGACCTGCTCGTCGCAGCCGCCCGTGCGGTCTTCGCCGAGCAGGGGCTCGACGCTCCGCTCGACGTGATCGCCCGCCGGGCGGGGGTGGGCAACGCCACCCTGTACCGGAACTTCCCCACCCGCGCCGAGCTCGTGGACGAGGTCTTCCGGGACGCGCTGACCGAGACCATCGCCGCCGGGGAGCAGGCCCGGACCGTCGAGGACGGCTGGACGGGCCTGCTGGGCTATCTGGAAGCGGTCTTCGCCGGGCTCGCCGCGGACCGCGGCACGAACGACCTGATGACCACGCATCTGGAGGGCGTCGCCTCGCTGGAAGCCGTCCATGCCCACAACCGGGAGACGCTGGACGTGCTCCTGCGCCGCGGACGCGAACAGGGCACCGTACGCGGCGACATCACCACCGAGGACCTGCTCCTCGCACTGGCCGCGCTCGGCCGCACCGTCCCGGCCCTCACCGTCACGGGCCCCGACGCCTGGCGCCGCCCGCTCGCCCTCTTCCTCGACGGCCTGCGCCACTCCCCCGGCCTGTCGAAGCTGCCGGAACCACCGCTCACGGCGGACCGACTCGGCACGGTGCTGCGGGAGTTGGGCCCGCACCAGGACTGACCGGAGCAGGAACAGGGGCCCGGGGCGAAGACGCCTAAGCGGAGTCCCGGTGTACCAGCGTCGTCGGCAGCACCACACTGGAGGGCAGGCCCGCTTCCGCCGTACGGCGGTCGAGTCCGCGCAGCAGCAGTCGGGCCATCAACCGGCCCATTTCCTCTATGTCCTGACGGATCGTCGTGAGCGGCGGGTCGGTCTGCTCGGCGACCGGCAGCATGTCGTCGAAGCCGATCACGGCGACGTCGTCGGGCACCCGCCGCCCCTGGTCGCGCAGGACGCGCAGGGCGCCGGAGGCCATCAGATCGTTCGCGGCGAATACGGCGTCCACCTCAGGGCAGCGCTCCAGCAGCTCCCGCATCGCGCGCTCGCCGCCCACGGGCGTGAAGTCGCTCTCGACGACGAGCCGCGGATCGGCGTCGACCATGACATCCCGGAACCCGTCGAGCCGGTCGACCGCCGACGTCTGATCGAGGGGGCCGGTGATGTGGGCGATGCGCGTCCGGCCGAGTCCGACGAGATGGCGTACGGCCTCGCGGGCGCCGCCCCGGTTGTCGCTGTCCACGTAGACCGCACCTCGGGTGTCCTCGCCCCAGCCGGGCCGCCCGCCGAACACCGTGGGCACGCCCGCGCCGTGGATCAGCCCCGCCAGCGGGTCGTCGAGGTGCAGCGAGAAGGCGAGCGCCCCGTCCACGTGCCCGCCGGCGAGATAGCGGCCCACCCGCGCGTAGTCGTCGCGCCCCTCCGTGAGCAGCAGCACCAGCTGGGAGTCGTGCGCGGTCAACTCCTTGCTGATTCCCCTGAGTTGAAGGGCGAAGAAGGGGTCGGCGAAAACCCTGGTCTCCGGTTCGGCGATCACGACGGCGACCGCGTCATGGCGCCGGGTGACGAGGCTGCGGGCGGCCTGATTGGGCACGTAACCGAGTTCCTCGACAGCCCTTCTGACCCTCTCGACGAGAGGTTCACGCACCCCGTCGCCGCCGTTGACGACACGCGAGGCGGTGGCCCGGGAGACCCCGGCCCGCGCGGCCACCGCCTCCAGCGTGGGACGCGGCTCTGTCGTCGGTTCGGGCACCTCGGGACTCCTCAACGGGCGGCGGTTGCCGATCAGGATAGCCGCGATCGTTCGCGCGGGTGAGCGCGGTGAGAGCGCTCCCGGGCACGAAGTCCGCCTCCCCGAAATGGTGTTGTGCAGGCGTCGTATGCCCGCCGAGGACATCACCGGACCCCCGCCGGTCCGCAGGACTACTGGTCCGTGTGCTTGGCCCGGCTCGGCTGCACCCGCTTCGGCTCGCCCGGCATCTTCGGGTACTCGGGCGGGTACGGCAGGTCGCCCAGGCCGTGGTCGTGCTCGTCCCGGCTGGCGAGTTCGAGCAGGGCCTCCAGGGAGAAGGCGTGGTCGTCCATGTCGGCGTGCACGTCGCCCAGTTCGGCGAAGCGCGCGGGCATGGTCGCCAGGTCGAAGTCCCGGGGCCGGGCGTCCTCCACCTCGTCCCAGCGCAGGGGTGCCGAGACGGGGGCGTGCGGCCGGGGGCGTACGGAGTAGGCGGAGGCGATGGTGCGGTCGCGGGCGGTCTGGTTGTAGTCGACGAAGATCTTCTCGCCGCGTTCCTCCTTCCACCAGTGCGTGGTCACCTGATCGGGCATCCGGCGCTCCAGCTCGCGCCCGACGGCGATCGCGGCCCGGCGTACCTGGGTGAAGGTCCAGCGCGGCTCGATCGGCACGAAGACGTGCAGGCCGCGCCCGCCGGACGTCTTGGGCCAGCCGCGCAGACCGCCGTACTCGTGCAGGACTTCGCGCAGTTCGTGGGCGGCGCGCACGGCGTCGGCGTAGTCCGTGCCGGGCTGCGGGTCGAGGTCGATGCGGAGTTCGTCGGGGCTGTCGACGTCGTCGCGGCGCACGGGCCAGGGGTGGAAGGTGAGCGTGCCGAACTGGGCGGCCCACAGGACGGCGGCCGGCTCGGTGGGGCACATCTCGTCGGCGCTGCGGCCGCTGGGGAAGGTGATGTGCGCGGTCGGGATCCAGTCGGGCATGTTCTTCGGCGCCCGCTTCTGGAAGAAGGACTCGCCCGCCACGCCGTCCGGGTAGCGCTCCAGGGTGGTCGGGCGGTTGCGCAGCGCGCGCAGGATGCCGTCGCCGACCGCCAGGTAGTACTGGGCGAGGTCCAGCTTCGTGAAGCCGCGCTCCGGGAAGAAGATCTTGCCCGGACTGGACAGCCGTACCGTCCTCCCGGCTGCCTCCAGTTCCACCGCATCACCCATGCGAGCCACGGTAGGCGTATCCCCCATACATCGCATACCGGGCGAAACATCAGGGGACGCCGCAGAATCAGGAGCATGGATCTGCCGGTGATGCCGCCCGTGAAGCCGATGCTCGCCAAGTCCGTGGCGAAGATCCCGCCGGACATGCAGTACGAGGCGAAGTGGGACGGGTTCCGGGCGATCGTGTTCCGCGACGGCGACGAAGTCGAGCTCGGCAGCCGTACTGGGAAGACGCTGACCAGGTATTTCCCCGAGCTCGTGGCCGCGCTGAAGGAGCGGCTGCCGGGGCGCTGCGTGATGGACGGCGAGATCGTGATCGCCCGGGAGGGGCGGCTCGACTTCGACGCGCTCACGGAGCGCATCCACCCGGCGGACTCACGGGTGCGGATGCTGGCCGAGAGGACCCCTGCCTCGTTCGTCGCCTTCGACCTGCTGGCGCTGGCCGACGAGTCGCTCCTCGACGTCCCGCTGGCCGACCGGCGCGCCCTTCTGGTGATGGCCCTGTCCGGAGTGACGGCGCCGGTCCACGTGGCGCCCGCGACGACGGACCGCGAGGTGGCACAGCAGTGGTTCGAGCAGTACGAGGGGGCGGGCCTGGACGGGGTGGTCGCCAAGCCGCTCACCCTGCGCTACCGCCAGGACGAGCGGGCCATGTTCAAGATCAAGCACGAGCGCACGGCGGATGCCGTCGTCGCCGGATACCGCCTCCACAAGAGCGGGCCCGTCGTCGGTTCTCTCCTGCTCGGCCTGTACGACGACGCAGGCACCCTGCAGCATGTGGGCGTGAGCGCCGCGTTCTCGATGGCGCGGCGTGCGGAGCTGGTGGAGGAGCTGGAGCCGCTGCGGCTGGAGGACGTCGAGCAGCATCCCTGGGCGGCCTGGTCGGACGAGGCGGCGCACGAGAGCGCACGACTGCCGGGCGCGCCCAGCCGGTGGTCCACGAAGAAGGACTTCTCCTGGGTGCCGCTGCGGCCGGAGCTGGTGGCCGAGGTGGCGTACGACCACATGGAGAACGGCGTCCGCTTCCGCCACACGGCCCGCTTCCGCCGCTGGCGCCCCGACCGCACGGCCGAGAGCTGCACCTACAGCCAGCTGGAGGAGCCGGTGGGATACGACCTCGCGGAGGTCTTCGGCCCGCAGGAATGACCACCCCGGGCCCGTCGGCCCCCTCGGCCCCGAGCCCCTCCCTGTCCCCACCCCGCCCGCGGCCCACCCCTGCCGCGTGGCCGTGCTGCGCCGATCGGCCTACATAACGCGCACAATCAGAACCGAGCGGGTATGGCCACCAAAGAACGTATAAGCGCACAATGAATGACACGGGACAGGGTGGCACGGTGGCCATGGGACAGGTGGCGCGGATGCGGCGCGGTGCGATGACGGCAGCACTGCTGTCCGCAGCGGTGGTGGGTTCGTTGATCACGGGTTGCACCGTGAGCGGCGGCGGGATCGACGACGGGCGCGGCAAGGGGCAGGACCAGAGCCAGGGGCCGGACCAGAGCCAGGGCGAAGGTCAGCACAACGAGACTGCCACCAGCGGTGGTTCGGTCCTCGCGGTGAAGATCGACAACGTGGGCGCGGCCCGTCCCCAGACGGGTCTGGACGCGGCCGACGTCGTGTACGCGGAACAGGTCGAGGGCGGTCTGAGCCGGCTGATGGCGGTGTTCGCGACCCAGTTGCCGAAGTCCGTCGGACCGGTGCGCAGTGCGCGCGAATCCGATCTGGAGCTGCTGCGCCAGTTCGACGACCCGACGCTCGCCTTCTCCGGGGCGCAGCACAAGCTCCTGCCGATGATCAACAAAGCACCGCTGCACGCACGGCCGGCGGACGACGGGGCCAACGGCTACTACCGGGGCACGGACAAGCCCGCGCCGCACAATCTCTATCTCCACCCCAAGCAGCTGGTGGGGGCCGCGGCGGGCTCCGCGGCCCTGACGACGGGCTTCCACTACGGCGCGGCACCCGCGGGCGGCAGCCCGAAGACCGAGCGCACGGTCCGCTTCCCCTCGGCTCGCTTCACCTTCACCTGGTCGGCGAGCCGGTCGCGCTGGTTGGTGGCGATGGACGGCACGCCGACGGTCCTGACCTCGGGCAAGCAGGTTGCCCCCGCGACCGTGGTGGTGCAGTACGTGAAGGTCCACAAGTCGAAGTTCCACGACTATCTGGGCAACAACACGCCGTACACGGAGACCGTGGGCTCGGGGAAGGCCGAAGTGCTGCGCGACGGACGGGTCTTCGACGTCGACTGGCAGCGGAAGACCGCGACGAGCGGCACCGAGTTCACGACGCCGGACGGCGCGCCGATGAACTTCGCCAAGGGCCAGGTGTGGGTCGTCTTCGCGAAGGCGTGAACCACAGGACCTGAGAGTGCAAGGGTCAGCGCTGGGTGACGAGGGGGTCCGCCGGAGCGGGATTGCGGAGCCCCTCGGCCGCGTCGGAGACACGCTGGATGAGATCGAAGAAGACGGTCTGCTCCTCGGCGGAAAGGGGGGCCAGGAAGACCTGGTTCATCCGGGCCGTGCGCACGGTGAGCTTGCGGTGCGTGCGCGTCCCCTCGTCCGTCAGGCGCAGCAGGAAGCGGCGGCCGTCCTGCGGGTCGCGCACCTTGTCCAGCAGCGCGCGACGGCTGAGCCTGCTGATCACCTCGGCGATGGTCGACCGGTCGAGGCCGACCCGCTCCCCCACGGTCCGTTGATCCAGGCCCGGCTCCGCGACGAGCGCGTTCAGGACCGCGAACTGCGGTGAGGTGATCTCCTCCGACACCATCGTGTTCCAGAGCAGATAATGCGCCTGCTGGAGCCGCCGGGCCAGGTGCCCGGGGTGCATGGACAGGTCCACGGCGGCCATGTGCGCTCCTCAGCTCCAGGTACGCGCCGCGCCTCGCCGCGCATCGGAATCATTTTGATTGGTGTACTGAACGATACAAGGATGCACCGCACCCTGTCTCCCCAACCGATTGAAGACTCCCACCTGCATGTTCATCCTGGGTCTTGACTGCCAGGAGATCGGGTGGCAGCGTGTTTGAAATCTCGAATAAATAATCAGTGCCCTGACTAATTGGGGCGCTGGCCGCTCGCCAGAGATGGGGCTTCACGGATGGACAAGGTGGTCGCCACAGCCGTCGAGGCGGTGGCCGATGTGCCGGACGGTGCGACGCTCGCCGTGGGCGGCTTCGGGCTGAGCGGTGTACCGAACGTGCTGATCCAGGCTCTCTACGAGCGTGGGATCTCGGGCCTGGGCGTGGTGTCCAACAACTGCGGGGCGATGGAGTCGGGCCTCGCGGTACTGCTGGCGGCCGGTCGGATCGCGCGGGTGACCGGGTCCTACATCGGGGGGAACAAGGAGTTCGCCCGCCAGTACCTGGCCGGGGAGCTGGAGGTGGAGATGATCCCGCAGGGCACGCTGGCCGAACGCCTGCGCGCGGGCGGGGCCGGGATTCCGGCCTTCTTCACGCCGGCCGGGGTGGGCACGCAGGTCGCCGACGGCGGACTTCCCTGGCGCTACGACGGCTCCGGCGGCGTCGCGCTGGCCTCGCCGCCCAAGGAGGTGCGGGAGTTCGACGGCACCGAGTACGTGCTGGAGCGCGGCATCCGCACCGACTTCGCGCTGGTCCGCGCCTGGAAGGGCGACCGGCACGGCAACCTGGTCTTCAACAAGTCCTCCCGCAACTTCAACCCGCTGGCGGCGATGGCCGGGCGGGTGACGATCGCCGAAGTCGAGGAACTCGTGGAGCCCGGGGAGATCGATCCGGATGCGGTGCATCTGCCGGGGATCTTCGTGCAGCGGGTGGTCGCGCTGACTCCGGAGCAGGCGGCCGCGAAGATGATCGAGAAGCGGACGATCTCGGCGCCCGCGACAGAGGAACAGGTGAGCGGCTGATGACCTGGACGCGGGAAGAGATGGCCGCGCGGGCGGCGCGCGAGCTTCACGACGGGCAGTACGTCAACCTCGGCATCGGTCTGCCGACACTGATCCCCAACTACCTGCCGCCGGGCGTCGAGGTGATCCTGGAGTCGGAGAACGGCATCCTGGGCACCGGCCCCTACCCCACCGAGGAACAGGTCGACCCGGACCTGATCAATGCCGGCAAGGAGACCGTCACCGTCCTGCCGGGCGCCTCCTTCTTCGACTCGGCGCTCTCCTTCGGGATGATCCGAGGCGGCCACATCGATGTCGCCGTCCTTGGTGCCATGCAGGTCTCCGCGGCCGGGGACCTCGCCAACTGGGCGATCCCCGGCAAGCTGATCACCGGGATCGGCGGGGCGATGGACCTGGTGCACGGCGCCCGTACGGTCATCGTCGTCATGACGCACACCGCCAAGGACGGCAGCCCGAAGATCCTCCAGGAGTGCGCGCTGCCACTGACGGGGCAGGCCTGCGTGAACCGGATCATCACCGACCTCGGCGTCCTCGACGTCACGGCGGACGGACTGGTCCTGGTGGAGCGCGCGCCCGGCGTGAGCACCGAGGACATCATCGCCAAGACCGACGCCAAGCTGACTGTCGCGGAGGACCTGAAGTGAAGGACGTCTACATCGTCGACGCCGTGCGCACGCCGATCGGCCGCTACAACGGCGCACTGGCCTCGGTGCGCCCGGACGACCTGGGCGCACACGCGATTCGTGAACTCCTCACCCGTACACCCGCGTTGGACCCGTCCCGGATCGAGGACGTGTACTTCGGCAACGCCAACGGCGCGGGCGAGGAGAACCGCAACGTCGCCCGGATGGCGGGCCTGCTCGCGGGGCTGCCCACCTCCGTGCCGGGCGTGAGCGTCAACCGGCTGTGCGCCTCGGGGCTGGAGGCGGTCATCCAGGCCGCCCGCGCCATCGCCGTCGGGGACGCCTCCATCGCCGTAGCGGGTGGGGTGGAGTCGATGACCCGGGCGCCGTACGTGCTGCCCAAGGCGGAGAGGCCGTTCCCAGCCGGGCACGCCGAGCTGTACTCCACCACGCTGGGCTGGCGGATGGTCAACCCGAAGATGGACCCGCAGTGGACGATCCCGCTGGGAGAGTCGGCGGAACTCATCGCCGACAAGCACAAGATCACGCGTGAGCAGCAGGACGAGTTCGCCCTCGCCAGCCACCAGAAGGCCGCCGCAGCCGCGCAACAAGGCCTCTTCGACGACGAGTTGGCGCCGGTGTCCATCCCGCAGCGCAAGGGCGACCCGCTCGTCCTCACCGCCGACGAGTGCGTACGGCCGGACGCCTCCCTGGAGGCGATGGCCAGGCTCAAGCCGTCCTTCCGCCCCGCCGGGGGAACGGTCACCGCGGGCAACGCCTCCCCGCTCAACGACGGCGCCGCAGCCCTGCTCCTGGTCGACGAGGAGGGACTGAAGGCCACCGGCCGCGAACCGCTCGCCCGGGTCGGCGCGACCGGCGTCTCCGCCATCGACCCGCAGTACTTCGGGCTCGCCCCCGTCCAGGCAGTCAACCGGGCACTGGCCAAGGCGGGCAAGAGATTTGACGACCTGTCAGTGCTGGAGCTGAACGAGGCCTTCGCTGCCCAGGTCCTCGGATGCGTCGCCGAATGGCCCGAGTTCGACCCCACGATCCTCAACCCGCAGGGCGGCGCCATCGCCCTGGGCCATCCGCTCGGCGCATCCGGCGCCCGCCTCGCCGGCACCGTCGCCCACCAACTCGCCCGCCAGGGCAGCGGTATCGGCGTCGCCACCCTCTGCATCGGCGTCGGCCAAGGCCTCGCCCTCGTCCTCGAACGCTAGGAAGCGCCAGGAACCCCCATGACTCTCACGCAAGCGGACATCGACCTGGAGATCGCGGCCCAGCACGCCGCGTACGAGAAGCGCATCGCCGACGGCGCCCCCGTCGAGCACCAGCCGCGCCGCGACTACGCCCCCTACCGCTCCTCCACCCTGCGCCACCCGAAGCAGCCACCGGTCACCATCGACGTCAGCAAGGACCCGGAGCTGGTGGAACTGGCCTCGCCCGCCTTCGGCGAGCGGGACATCACCGAGATCGACAACGACCTCACCCGGCACCACAACGGCGAACCGATCGGTGAACGCATCACCGTCTCCGGCCGGCTGCTGGACCGGGACGGGCGGCCGATCCGGGGCCAGCTCGTCGAGGTCTGGCAGGCCAACTCGGCCGGGCGCTACGCCCACCAGCGCGAGCAGCACGACGCCCCGCTGGACCCGAACTTCACGGGCGTCGGCCGCACACTGACCGACGACAGCGGCTTCTACCACTTCACCACCATCCAGCCCGGCCCCTACCCCTGGCGCCAGCACGTCAACGCCTGGCGGCCGGCCCACATCCACTTCTCGCTCTTCGGTTCGGCGTTCACCCAGCGGCTCGTGACGCAGATGTACTTCCCCGCCGACCCGCTGTTCCCCTACGACCCGATCATCCAGTCGGTGACGGACGACGCGGCCCGGCAGCGGCTGATCGCGACGTACGACCACAGCCTGTCGGTGCCGGAGTTCTCGATGGGCTACCACTGGGACATCGTGCTCGACGGGCCGAACGCCACCTGGATCGAAGAAGGACGCTGAGCTGCCATGACGAAGATCGACACGAGTCGTCCGGAGACCGTGCTCCCCACCCCGTCGCACACGGTCGGCCCCTTCTACGGCTACGCGCTGCCCTTCCCGGGTGGCGGTGACATCGCGCCGGTCGGCCACCCGGACACCATCACCGTGCAGGGATACGTGTACGACGGCGAGGGCAAGCCGCTGCCGGACGCCTTCGTCGAGCTGTGGGGGCCGGACCCGGACGGCAACCTGCCGACCACGGACGGCTCGATGCGTCGCGACCCGGCGAGCGGCGGCCATCTGGGCCGCAACGGCGTGGAGTTCACCGGCTGGGGCCGCATCCAGACGGATGCCAATGGCCACTGGTACGCACGGACGCTGCGGCCCGGCGCGCGCGGGCACAGCGCCCCTTACCTCAGCGTGTGCGTCTTCGCGCGCGGCCTGCTCGTCCACCTGTTCACCCGGATCTACCTGCCCGGCGACGGGGCGGCGCTCGCCGCCGACCCGCTGCTCGCGCAACTGGACCAGGAGCGGCGCGACACGCTGATCGCGGCCGACGAGGGCCGCGGAACGTACCGTTTCGACATCCGCCTTCAGGGCGAAGGCGAAACGGTCTTCCTGGAGTTCCAGTGACATTCGCTTCTCCTCCGTACGCCGACACCGGCCTCCTCTCCCCGGAGTGGGGACTGTCCGGCGCCGCGCACGAGACCGGCGACCACGCGTATCTGCGGGCGCTGCTCGACGCGGAGGCCGCGCTGACCCGGGCCCAGGCCACGCTGGGGCTCGCCCCGGCCGAGGCCGCGGCGGCGGTGGACGAGGCGGCCGTACCGGCGGGCTTCGGCCTCCGCTCCCTGGCTGCGCGCACGCTCACCGGCGGGAACCCGGTCATTCCCCTGGTCGCCGACCTCACCACGGCGGTCGGTGAGGAGTACGGCCCCTACGTGCATCGAGGCGCGACCAGCCAGGACATCATGGACACGGCGACGATGCTGGTCGCCGCACGCACCCTGGACCTGATCCTCGCCGACCTCGTCCGCACCGAGCGGGCGCTGGCCGGGCTGGCCGCCGAACACCGCGACACCCCGATGCCGGGTCGCACGCTCACCCAGCACGCCGTGCCGACGACCTTCGGGCTGAAGGCGGCCGGGTGGCGCTCGCTGGTCCTGGACGCACGGGATCGCATCACCGGGGTCCGAGGCTCGCTCCCCGCCCAACTCGGCGGCGCTGCCGGGACGTTGGCGGCCTTCCAGGCGTACGGCACTCAGGACACGCGGGCACTGACGGAGACGTACGCCTCCGAACTCGGCCTCGCCGCACCACTGTTGCCCTGGCACACGCTGCGCACGCCCGTCGCCGACCTCGCCGGGGCCCTGGCCTTCACCGCCGGGGCGCTCGGCAAGATCGCCGTGGACGTGCTCACCCTCTCCCGCACCGAGATCGCCGAGGTCGGCGAGGGCAGCGGCGGCGGTTCGTCCGCCATGCCGCACAAGGCGAATCCCGTACGGTCCACCCTGATCGCGGCCGCCGCCCGGCGCGCGCCGCAGCTCGCCGCCACCCTGTACGGGTCGATGGCGGCGGAGGACGAGCGGCCGGCCGGGGCCTGGCACGCCGAGTGGTCCCCGCTGCGCGACCTCCTGCGGCTGACCGGCGGCGCGGCGAGCCACGCCGCCGACCTGACCGAGGGGCTGAGCGTGCACCCGGAGGCCATGCGGGAACACCTCGGTCTCACCCACGGATTGATCGTCTCCGAGCGGCTGTCGGCCGCGCTGGCCCCCGTGCTCGGCCGCGCCCGCGCCAAGGCCCTGCTGACCGACCTCGCCCGGCGGACGTACGCCGAGGGCCGGACGCTGGCCGAACTCCTCGCCGAGGAACCGGACATGAAGGGCATCGACCTCGACGGGCTCACCGACCCCGCTCATTACACCGGCAGCGCCGGTGACCTCACCGATCGTGCTCTGGAGCGACGTTGACCGTGAAACTCCTCAACCACCGTGCCGAGGGACCGACTTCCGCTCCGTCGCTGCTGCTCGGGCCTTCGCTGGGCACCTCGTACGCCTTGTGGGACAAAGTCGCTCCGGAACTGTCCATCACACACCGGGTGGTCCGCTGGGACCTGCCGGGGCACGGTGGCTCCGCAGCCGACCTGATCGGCCCGGGGGCCACCGTCGGTGACCTCGCCGACCTGGTGCTGGCGCTCGCCGACTCCCTCGGCATCGAGCGGTTCGCGTACGCGGGTGTGTCGCTGGGCGGCGCGGTGGGACTGCACCTGGCGCTGCACCACCCGGAGCGGGTCTCGTCACTGGCGGTGATCTGCTCATCGGCCCACTTCAACGGGTCGAAGCCGTGGGAGGAGCGGGCCGCGCTGGTGCGGCGCGAGGGCCTGGCGGGACTGGCCGAGAGCGCGAACGCCCGTTGGTTCACACCCGGCTTCACCGTGCCGGAGCTGGTCGCCGACCAGCGCGACGCGGACCCCGAGGCGTACGCCGCGTGCTGCGACGCGCTGGCCGCGTTCGATCTGCGCGAGCGCCTGCCGGAGATCGCCGTACGGACCCTGCTGATCGCCGGGCGGCAGGATCCGGCGACGCCGCCTGCGCATCTGCGGGAGATCGCGGACGCGGTGCCGGGTGCCGCCCTCGTCGAGCTGCCGGGCGCCTCGCACCTCGCCCCTGCCCAGTGCCCCGAGGCCGTGCTCACCGTGTTGCGGACGCACCTCGACGGCGGGGCCAAGCGCGGCATGGAGGTACGGCGTGAGGTGCTCGGCGACGCGCACGTGGACCGGGCGCAGGCCCGGCAGACGCCGTTCACCGCGCGCTTCCAGGACTTCATCTCGCGCTATGCCTGGGGCGAGATCTGGACCGACCCGACCCTCTCGCGCCGCGAGCGCAGCATGATCACGCTGACGGCGCTGGTCGCGCACGGCCACTACGACGAGCTGGCCATGCATGTGCGGGCGGCGCGGCGCAACGGTCTCACGCCGGAGGAGATCGGCGCGGTGCTGATGCAGACCGCCGTGTACGTCGGGGTGCCGGCGGCGAACGCGGCGTTCGCGACGGCCCAGCGGGTGCTGGCCGAGGAGGACGGCAGCGGAGGGTGACCCTGCCGGTGGTAGCTTCAGCAGCACCACGCGAATCGCTCTGCCGTGTGCCTACGGTGGAGGCATGTCCACCATCCTGATCACCGGTTCCACCTCCGGCCTCGGTCGCCATGTCGCCTTCGAGCTGGTCCGCGCCGGGCACACCGTCCTCGCGCACGGCCGCGACCCGGGCCGCACCGAGCGGCTTGTCGACGAGCTGCGCGCCGAGGGCGACGCCGAGGGATTCGTCGCCGATCTGGCCTCGCTGGCGCAGGTGCGCCGGCTGGGCGAGCACGTCGCCGCTGCCCACCCCGACCTGGACGTGCTGGTCAACAACGCCGGCGTGGGAAGCGGGGCACGCGGCGCGGGCCGCGAGGTGAGCGCCGACGGCCATGAACTGCGCCTGGCGGTGAACTACTTGGCCCCTGTGGCCCTCACCCGCGCCCTGCTGCCCGTCCTGCGCGGGGGCGCCCCCGCCCGCATCGTCAACGTCGGTTCGGCCGGCCAGGAGCCGCTGGACTTCGACGACCCGGAGCTGACCCGCGGCTACAACGGCGTATCGGCGTACTGCCGCAGCAAGTTCGCGCTCGCGGCACACACGTTCACGCTCGCCGGGGAGCTGGCGGACAGCGGCGTCTCGGTGAACGTCCTGCACCCGGCCACTTACATGGACACGACGATGGTCCGCGAGGCGGGAGTCAGCCCGTGGTCGACCGTCGCCGACGGCGCGGCGGGCGTACTGGCGCTGGCCACAAGGGAGTTGGGCACGGGCGGGTACTTCGACGGTACGAGCCCGTCGCGGGCGCACCCCGGCACGTACGACCTCGCCGTGCGGGGGCGCCTGGAGGCCGTCACGGACCAACTCCTCGGGAGCCGAACGAGCTGAAGGAGCTGCAGGAGCCCACGGAGCCGACCTAGCTGAAGGAGCCGAACGGCTCCTGCTGGCTCAAGCGTTGAACGCCTACCGAAGCCCCTGCCCCGTCACCAGCACCTGTTGCGCCTTGACCGCCAGACCGTCGGCCCCGCATGAACGAGCCAGCGCCAGACCCTTGTTGAGGTCGGACACGGACCGGGCGGCGATGCCGTACTCGACGCGGGCGGCGGCGTGTTCGTACTGGCACGGGGAGGCCTCCAGGTAGACGACCGCCTGGCGGGCCAGCTGGATCGCCCGCTGGCCCGTCTCCAGGGCGGCGGCGCAGCGCAGCGCCTCCCCGATGGCCGTGTCGGTGCCGAAACGCTCGGCCTGGCGGCGGGCGTCCTTGGCGAGGGCGGCGGCGCGGGGCGGGTCCTCCTTGGCGAGTGCCCGGGCGAGGTCGACGGCCCAGGGGGCCATCACCGTGTTGTGGTGGCCGCGGGCGCCCGCCGCCTTCTCGGCCGCCTCCAGTTCGTTGATGCCTTCCTTCGTGCGGCCGATGGCGAGCAGCAGCCGGCCGCGTACGGAGCGGGTGTCCGGCAGGACGATCGTGGACGGGTAGGGCGGGGCGAAGCCGTACCGCTCGGCGATCTCCGCGGCCTCGTCGACATGGCCGCGGGCGAGCAGTGTGTCGACGAGCCCGCAGGTCGCGGACCAGTACAGCGGCAGCCCGCGGCCGACGCGCTCGGCCAGCCGCAGTGAGTCGCGCAGGATGGCCTCGGCGTCCTTGAGGCGGCCCTGCCTGCGGTACGCGAGGCCGAGGAACGCGTGTGCGAGGGCGAGGTGGCCGCCGCTCCACCCGGCGGTGGTGTAGGCGCGCAGGGCCTCGCTGAAGAGGCTCTCCGCCCGCTCCAGCCGGTCGGTGTAGGCGTACGAACTGCCCAGCATCATGAGGAGTTCGATGCCCCACTCGGTGTCGGTCCAGCCGAGGCCGGGGGCGAGGCGGCCGTTGACGAGGGCGCGGTCGCAGAGTTCCACGACCTCCTCGGCGCTCTCGCCGCGGGTCATCGCGTCGAAGCCGCGCAGTATGAGCAGGGCGCGTTCGGAGTTGTCGCGGCCGGTGCACGTCCTGACGAGTTCGGCGAGGCTGCGGGAGCGGTCCGGGGAGTGCTCCTCCCCTGCGTGGATGCCCTCCCACATGTAGTGCACGGCCTGCAACCGCATGCGGGCGGAGCCCGGTGCGAGGCGGGCGGCCTCGGCGTCGACCGTGCGCACGGCCTCGTCCAGCTGATCGTTGTGCAGCAGGGCCTGGGAGAGGCGGAAGACGGCGTCGACACGGAGGTCGCCTTCGAGGCCCGGCCGGTCGAGGGCGGCGCGCAGGTGGCCGATCGTCGTGGCGGGCGCGGTCAGGAGGGTTGCGCAGCCCAGTTCGTAGAGCACGCGCGCGTGCACCTCGGGAAGCGGCGGTTCCGCGAGGGCGCGCTCCAGGCAGCGGCGGGCCGCGTCGGGGGCGCCGACCGCGAGGTGTTCACGGGCGGCCTCGCGCATCTGCTCGACGAGTTCCGGGTCGTCGTCCGGGTGCACTTCGAGGAGGTGGCGGGCGGCGGCCGCCGCGCCCCGGCCCGACTCGGTGACCGCCCAGGCGGCCTGGCCGTGCATGGCGGTGCGCAGCGCGTCGGGGATCGAGCGGTAGACGGCGGTGGCGATCAGCGGGTGCACGAACTCCAGGTCGCCGTCGGCCCCGAGGCCGCCCGCGGACTCGGGGGCGGCGGTGAGGATACGGGCCGCGCCGAGCAGTTCGGCGCAACGGACCGCCTCGTCGTGTGGCATCCCGGCGAGCTGGGCGGCGAGGTCGAGGGAGATCTCGGTGCCGAGGATGGCGGCCGCCCAGGCGAACCGGGTGGCGTCGATGCCGAGTCCTTCGAGTCGGGCGACGAGTCCGCGGCCGCGCGCCGAGCGGTTCAGGGCGCGCAGTTCGGCGGCGGACGACTCGGCCGGTTCGAGTTCGCTGTCCTGGACCTTGGCGAGGAGTTCCACCGTCTCGTACGGGTTGCCGCCGGTGACCGCCCACACCTCGCGGCAGAACGGGGCATCCGCGTGCTCCCCGACCGTGGCGCGGGTCAGGCCGGCCGCCGCGTCGGGCGTGAGCGCGCTGAGCGTGGCGACCCGGCGGGTCGCGGCGGCGACCGCCTCGAGGTGCCGGGCGCGCTCGCCGGTGACCTCGCCAGGGCGGCGGGCGACCACGACGAGGACGGGCAGGTCGTCGAGGCGCTCGGCGAACGCGGCGAGCCAGTGCAGGGTCTCCTGGTCGGCCCAGTGCGCGTCGTCGATGACGAGGACGAGCGGCCACTCGCGCTTGGCGAGCCGCCGTACGGCCGCGACCAGGCCGTCGCACACGCCCTGCGGGTCGGCGGTGCGCTCGCCCGGGTCCGTGACGCCGAGTGCGGGGCCCGCGATCTCGTACCAGTCGCCCAGGTACTCGCGTGCCTCCTCGGGCAACAGCGAGAGCAGGGCGGGCTGGAGCAGCTGACGTATGACGTTGAAGGGGACGGACGTGACGGTCTCGCCGCCACGGGCCGACCACACCGTGCAGCCGCCGGCCTCCGCGATCCGGCGGACCTCCGCGAGGAGCGCGGTCTTGCCGATGCCCGCCTCGCCGCTGAACACGAGCAGACTGCCCGATGTCGTGGCGTCCGCGCGCAGGGCCTCCACCGCCCGCTCGACACCGGCGAGTTCCGCGTCTCGCTCCCACAACGAGGCCACGGCGGCCGGTGCGGCCGGTCCGGGCCGTGCCTCCGTCATCCCGCTACCTCCCCAGGTCGCCCAAACGACGTACAGACATCGAGCGTAGCGGGACGGAACCCGATGTGGAGGCCGGTCCGGGCACCTGTTGCCGAGATGGGTGACGTGGGGTGTGCGAGGGCGACGCGGCGACGCGCCCACCAGCCTCCGTGAAGGTGATTGACCGTCAACAGCCGCCGGAATGAAGCTAGCTTTCCGGCATCGCCCCGTCGCGGACCGACGGGTTCCGCTCCTTCGGCTCGACCCCGGGAGGAACCGACATGAGCAGCCCCGCACCTGGTCCGGCCCTGCCCGTCACCCGGCCCGGCCGGTCCCGCAGGGCTCTGGTGGCGGGTTCGGTGGGCAACTTCATCGAGTGGTACGAGTTCGGTGTCTACGGCTACTTCGCGACGGTGATCGCCGCGCGGTTCTTCACCCCGGCGGGCGGCAGCGAGGTCGAGGGCCTGGTGAAGACGTACGCGTCCTTCGCGCTCGCCTTCTTCTTCCGGCCGGTCGGCGCCGCGCTGTTCGGGCGGCTCGCGGACCGGATCGGGCGCCGTCCGGTGCTGATCCTGGTGATCGCCCTGATGACGGGCGCGACGACGCTGATCGGCGCGCTGCCCACGTACGCCGCGGTGGGTGCCCTCGCGCCCTGGCTGCTCACCTTCCTCCGGATGGTCCAAGGCCTGTCCGCGGGCGGGGAGTTCGGGGGCGCGGTCTCGGTGATGACGGAGTTCGCACCGCCGGGGAGGCGCGGGCTGTACGGGTCGTGGCAGTCGTTCACGGTGGCGCTGGGGCTGCTGGGCGGCGCGGGGGTCGCGGCGCTGCTGGCCACCGTGCTCAGTGCGGGGCAGCTGGGCGACTGGGGCTGGCGGCTGCCGTTCCTGCTGACGCTGCCGCTGGGGCTGGGGGCGCTGTGGCTGCGGCTCCGGCTGGACGAGACGCCGGCCTTCGAGGCGGAGGTCTCCGCGGAGGCGGCACTCGAGGGAGCGTCCTTCGACGGGGCCAAGAGCCCTCCCGCGCGCGAGGTCGCCCGGGCCGTCGCGCTCGGGGCCGGGCGCGTCATGGGCTGGGCGGCGGCCGGTTACACCTTCCTCGTCGTGCTGCCGTCGTATCTGCAGAGGACGCTGAACGCGAGCTTCCAACAGGCGTTGACCGCCACAGTGCTGGCCAACCTGGGTTTCGCGGTCACGATCATCCCGGCGGGGCTGCTCAGCGACCGGGTCGGGCGGCGGGCGGTGATGCTGCCGGGGGCGCTGCTGGTGGTGGCCCTCGCGATCCCGCTGCTCAACCTTCTTCAGGACACGGGCGTTTCGCATGGTGTGAAGGGTGCTGCGGTGTTCGGCGCGGGAGCCGTCGTGGGGCTGATGGCGGGGCCGGGTCCCGCGATGCTCGCGGAGATGTTCCCGACCAGCGTGCGCTGCACGGGCCTGGGACTCGCCTACGCCCTGTCCAACGCCGTGTTCTCGGGCTGCGCCGGGCTCATCATCACGGAGACCGTGAAGCGGACGGGGAACGTGGACATCCCCGCGTACTACGCGGCGACGGCGTGCGCGCTGAGCGCGCTCGCTCTCTCCGTGGCTCCGGTGCGCCAAGTGGCGGGCGGGGACGCAGAGTTGAAGGAATGCGCGTGACTGTCCGGCGCCCGGCACTCCAAGCCGGTGACGGCGACGGGCCCGGTGAGCGCGCATATCTCCCGGCAGGAAAGGCAAGTTGACCCCATGCGCGTGATCGGCCTGATGTCCGGAACGTCGTACGACGCCATCGACGCGGCGGCCGCCGACCTCGTCCTCGACGGGGACACCCTGGCACTGCGGCCGCTCGGGCTCGTCAGCGAGGCGTACGACGGTGATCTGCGCGACGCGCTCGCGGCGGCGTTGCCACCGGCGTCCACCACGCTCGCCGAGGTGTGCCGCCTGGACACTCTGATCGGGCGGGCCTTCGCCGCGACCGCCGTCCGGGCAAACCGTGAACTGTGCGACGGGGACGCCGAGTTGATCGCCTCGCACGGGCAGACCGTCTACCACTGGGTCGAGGACTCCCGGGTGCGCGGCACGCTGCAGATCGGGCAGCCCGCGTGGATCGCCGAGGCGACCGGGCTGCCCGTGGTCGCCGACTTCCGCCCGCGTGACATCGCCGCCGGCGGGCAGGGCGCGCCGCTGGTCAGCCTGGTCGACCTGCTGTGGCTGCGCGGGCGGCCGGGAACTCCCGTCGCGCTGAACCTCGGCGGGATCGCCAACCTGACCGCGCCGGACGGCACCGCCTTCGACACCGGGCCCGGGTGCGCGCTCATCGACGCGGCGGCCCAGGGGTTCAGTGGCGGACGCCTGTCGTACGACGTCGACGGCGCCCTGGCCGCCCGGGGCCGGGTCCATCCGCTGCTGCTGGACCGGCTGCTCGACGAGCCGTACTACGCGCGCCCCGCGCCCAAGACGACGGGCAAGGAACTGTTCCACCTCGGTCATCTGCACGAGGCGCTGGCCGGGGTCGGCACGCTGCCCGCCGAGGACGTGATCGCGACGCTCACCGCGCTCACCGCCCGGACGGTCGCCGACGCCGTACGCGGGGCGGGCGCCACGGAGGTGGTCGCCTCCGGCGGCGGCACCCGCAACCCCGTCCTGATGGGGATGCTGGCCGCCGAGTTGCCGGGCGTGGCGTTGCGCGACTCCGGCGAGCTCGGTCTGCCGTCGGCCGCGAAGGAGGCCTACGCCTTCGCCGTCCTCGGTTTCCTCACGCTGCACGGGCTCGCGGGCACCGCACCGGCGAGCACCGGAGCCCGGCATCCGAGCGTGCTCGGCTCCCTGACTCCGGGGCGGGACGGGTTTCGGCTGCCGCCGCCCGCGCCGAAACCGCCGGCGCGCCTGGTGCTGGAGTGACCACCCGTCAGGCCCGGCCAAGCCTCTGCGGCGAGGCGGCCGTGGGAGATCTCCCCGGTCTCCTCCCCAAGCCCTCTCATCCGTCTTTCACCCACACCTCATACGGTGGGCACCATGACGCAGGTGACTCCCCCCGGCTGGTATCCCGATCCCGGGCAGACAAGTGACAGTCCCGCCACCGAGCGCTGGTGGGACGGCAAGGCATGGACGGACCAGACCCGCCCCGTCGGGTCGGCCGCCTCCTGGGGTCCCCCGGCGCACGCGCCGGCCGCCGGACCGTATCCGGACGTCGTCTCCTTCGGCGCGCCCGGCACTCCCGGGGCTCCGGGCACTCCGCGGCGCGGCCTGCGGACCGGTATAGCCGTCGCCGCCGCGATCGCGGTCCTCGCGGGTATCGGCGGTGGCGTGTACGCCCTGACCAAGGACGACGGCAACGGCGGCAGCACCGCCAACTCCCAGGGACCCGGCGGTCAGAACGGCCAGGGCGGCCCGGGC
Organism: Streptomyces sp. R21; assembly: GCF_041051975.1. Classification (GTDB taxonomy): domain Bacteria; phylum Actinomycetota; class Actinomycetes; order Streptomycetales; family Streptomycetaceae; genus Streptomyces. The sequence continues at coordinate 1,841,137 of NZ_CP163435.1, forward strand.
GGCGGCCAGGGCGGCCCGGGCGGCGGGGAGAGCGGCGCTCCCGGCGGCTCGGGCGGCTCGGGTGGACCGGGCGGATCCGGCGGCCAGGCTCCGGCGCCGGGCCAGTCGGGCCAGCCGGGCCAGCCGGGGACCGAGGAGGGCTACGCCACCGACGCCGTCAGCGGCATCAGCATCCCGGTGCCCGACGGCTGGGCGGGCGGCACGACCTCGGCGGGCGCCGGGGTGGCGACCACCGACACCTACCCCTGCCCCGGCGACACCGCCGAGAAGTGCCAGCGCGGCGGGGCGTACTCGGCGAGTGCGAAGACGCAGAAGCTCAAGGCCACCACGGCCGAGGCGGCCGCCAAGGAGGACATCTCCAAGAACGCCACGGAGTCCTACGGCAAGGGGTACGGCAAGATCACCTCGCACCAGGAGCTCGCCTCCGAGGCGGTCACCGTGGCCGGCGAGAAGGGCTACCTGGTCCGCTGGAAGGTCGTCACGAGCAAGGGCGACGACGGCTACGTCGAGTCGCTCGTCTTCCCCTCCCCGGCCGACACCAAGTCGCTCGTCGTCGTCCGCTTCGGCATCGACGTCAGCTCCAAGGCGCCCAAGCAGTCCGTGATCGACGAGATCACCAAGGGCATCAAGGAGGCGTCCGGAGCGGGCGGCAACGGGCAGAACGTGTAGCCCACACCCCTTCGGTCCTGCGGCCCGGAAAGAGTTCGGCCGGGTGGGGCGCCTCTCCGCTCAAGAGGAACCCCACCCGGCCGGGGGGTGCGCGCCGCCCCCGTCCCCACGGTGCGGCGCGAACAGGCCTCCGCCCGGGAATCCGCGGACGGTGACCTGAGTCTCAGGTGAGGCCCAGTGCCGGGATCACGACCGCCTCCACGAACCGTGTGAGATATGCCGCATCCGCGGGCTTTCCCACCAGGACGGGACGCACACGCAGGGCGCCGAACAGCAGCCCGGGGACGTACTCCAGCGCCGGGTGGTCGGCCGCGATCTCGCCCCGGTCGACGCCACGGCGGATCATCACCTGGAGCGCGGCGACTTCGGGCTCCACGATCGCCTCACGCAGCGCCTTCTGCAGTTCCTCGTCCTGGAGCACGGCATGACCGAGCGCCTGGAACAGGCTGGTCGTGTCGTTGCCCGACCATTCGCAGGCCGCCCGGGCCACCTCGCGCAGGTCACCGGCGAGCGAGCCGGTGTCGATGCCCCCGAAGCGCACACACCGGTTGGCGCGCAGCGCGGCGGCCACGAACTGCGGCTTCGTCTTCCACTGCCGGTAGAGCGTGGACTTGCTGCACCGGGTGCTGGCGGCCACGCCCTCCATGGTCAGGGCGTCATAGCCGGACTCGCGGATGTGATCGATCACGGCGTCGTAGAACTCCTTCTCACGCTCGGGCGTGATCTTGGAGCGGCGCGAGTTGGTGACCGTCTCCGGTACCTCCGCTGCCTGCGACGTCATGGCTCGTCTCCTCGCTCGTGTCGTGGTGCTGCCGACGGTGATGGTGCGGTTATTCCCAGTCTACCGAATCGATACGTTGGTGTACCGATACGCCAGTGTACCGGTACGGATTCGTTTCGGTACACTGGCGTATCGATGAGCCTTGGACAGGACCCACCCTGTCGAGTGGACCCTTTCCTGGGCTCACCACGAACCACCCCACGCAAGAACGAAGCAAGGGGGCCGGGGGATGGAATCCCGAACCGAGCCTGCAGAATCCGAGCCGGACGCGTCGATACGGCGGCCGTCGTCGCGGAACACCGCAACGCGGCCGCCGCTGATCCGTGAGCTCTTGCTCGTCGTCGGCCTCTTCGCCGTCTACGAGTTCGGCCGGCGGCTGGGCACCGGCCACACCGGTGAGGCCTTCCACAACGCGGACCGCGTGTGGGACCTGGAGCGCACCCTGCACCTGCCGGGCGAGGGCGCCGTGCAGACCGCACTGCTGCACAGCGACACCCTGGTGCACATCGCGAACACCTACTACGCGACGGTGCACTTCCCGGCCACCGCGGCCTTCCTGGTCTGGCTCTACCTGCGCCGCCCCACGCACTACGTCTGGGCCCGCCGGGTGCTCGCCGTACTCACCGCCGCCGCCCTGGTACTGCACCTCACCTTCCCGCTGGCCCCGCCCCGGCTGCTCGCCGCGGCCGGCCTGGTGGACACCGGGCAGGTCTACGGGCCGACGGTGTACGGCGCGGCGCCGGCGACCGACTCGATGGCGAACCAGTTCGCGGCGATGCCCTCGCTGCACTTCGGCTGGGCCCTGATGGTGGCGATCGGCCTGATCGCCGCGACCCGGTCCCGCTGGCGCTGGCTGTGGCTGCTGCATCCGCTGGTCACCCTGACGGTGATCGTCGGCACCGCGAACCACTACTGGCTCGACGCGATCGTGGCGACCGCCCTGCTCGGCATCGCCCTCGCCGTGATCCTCCCCCGGACTTCGTCCGGGGGGACCCCCATCTCGCTTCGCTCGCCGCACCGCACGGCCACCACGGCGGGGCGCGCGCAGGAACTCGTCGGCGCCGACGACTCCGTACAGGAAGCACCGGAACTCGTGGGAGCGGGACGATGAACGCCACCCTCGCCGCCATCGTCCTGTCGCTGTTCTCGGCCGTCGCGTACGCCGCCGCGGCCGTCGCGCAGGAGCGGCTCGCCTCGCGGAGCACCGGCGCGGGCACGCTGCGGATGCTCACCTCCGGCGCCTGGTGGTGGTCGGTGACGCTCAACGCGTCCGCCGCGCTGCTGCACGTCGCCGCCCTCAAGTACGGAACGCTCACGCTGGTGCAGCCGCTCGGCGCGCTCACCCTCGTGGCCGCGGTGCCGCTCGGGGCGCGGGTGGCCGGGCGCCGGGTCAGCCCGGTCGAGTGGCGCGGTACGGCGCTCACGCTGATCGGCCTGTCCGCGCTGCTCGTCACGGCGTCCGGGCCCGCGCCCGACGACGTGCTGAGCGTGCCGGAGGCGCTGGCCGTCGCCGCCGCGACGGCCGCCGCCATCGGTCTCCTGTCGCGGCCGGGCACCCGCCCGGGGCTGCGGCACGCGACGGCCTCCGGGTTCGCCTCGGGTGTCGCGTCGGCGCTCACGCAGACCGTGACCGTGGCGGTGACGGACCGCACGGGCCCGCTGCTCAGTGTCCAGGTGATCGTGGTGGCGCTGCTCGTCGCGGCGTTCGCGGCGGGCGGGCTGCTGCTCTCGCAGACCGCCTACCGGGGCGGTCTCGGCGCGCCGCTCGCCGTGGTGACGCTGGCCAACCCGATGGCCGCGGTGGTGATCGGCCTCTCGCTGCTCGGCGAGCGGCTCCAGGGCGGTGCGGCGGGTCTGCTGCTGGCCGCCGCCGGCGGGGCCGTGGCGGCGTGGGGCGTGGTGACGCTGTCGCGTTCGGCGCCCGAACCGGCCCTGGCCGACGGGGTCCCGCGCGGACGGATCGTGGCCGGACAGGGCATGACCGAGCCGCTGGTGACCGACCGGCTGGTGACCGAACCCGTCGACGAGGACCACCCGGTGGCCGCGGTCCTCGCGTTGCAGCCCCGGACGGCCCGCTACGAGCCGTCGTTGATGCCCCAGCAGCCGAAGACCTCCAGCCCGGGACACCTCACCCCGCTCTGAGAGCCGTCGACATGACAGCGGCGGGCGGCGCGTGCTCTGTGCACGCGCCGCCCGCCGCTGTCGTGTGTGCCGGCGATCAGCCCAGCCCGCGGGAGTCCTGCTTGAGGGCCGTGTCGACGGTCAGGGCCGTCGCCACGACGAGGCTCAACAGGGGCTCGGGGAGCTGGAAGTGGATCTGCAGGACGTAGTTGTCCGCGGTGGTGAACATGGTCTTCGCCAGACCTTCCCAGGTCTTGGTGATCCGGGCGACCTCGTTGTCCGCGTGGTCGACGATCGCGAAGTTCCAGGCGCGCCAGTTCTCCGCCTTGATCGCCCCGACCTTCTGACCGTCGACGTTCATCGCGAAGTTGATCTTCCCGATCATGTTCTCCTGGACGATCTCGCCCACCGGCGAGCCGTCCGGACGCGACACGACCACCCGCGACTTGAGGAACTTCGCGGGCCGCGTCAGCAGCAGCTGCGGCTGGCCGTACGCGTCACGGATCTCCAGCCGGTGCGTCATGAACTGGTCGAGGCTGGAGACAAAGCGCAGCACCTTCTTCAGCGCGCTCTGCCCGACCTCGGTGACGGTACCGAGCTGGTTGCCGTTCTGATCCATGACCTTGTACTCGTTGGTCACCTCGATCAGTTTGGCCTTCTGGTTCACCACCAGGACCGGCTCGGTGAACAGGGTGCCGCCGCCGGCGGCACCGGCCGCGACCCCCGCCTGCTGATGCACCTGCTGCTGCACGCGCGGGTCGGGACCGGCAGCCTGCTGCGGCACCTGCTGGGCCGCCTGGGCCTGCTGGGCCTGCTGGGCCGGGCTGGTGTGCTCGGTCCACTGGGAACCGTCCCAGTAGCGCAGCGTCTGGGACGCTCCCTGCGGATCCGGGAACCAACCGGCAGGAGTGTTCGAATGCGTGGTCACCGGGGCACACTACCGCGAGCCCATAGGAATACAACCAGGTGTTCGGTATCCGGCGGCGTATCCATCAGCCGGTGACGATCGCCGGGTCACTGACGCCGGGGCGGCCGTTCTCGACATGTCCGGCGAAGCGCCGCAGGAACGTTGCGTCGGCGTCGGACACGACGGTCAGGTCGTACCAGCGCCTGCTCGCCCGCAGGTCCACGGTCTGCTTCACGGTGGCGCCCGCGCGCACCTTGAACACCTGCGCCTTCCCGCCGTAGCCGCTGGTGAGCTTCAGATTCACCGTGCCGGAGCCCTTGTTGGTGAAGGTCAGCTCCACGTCGTTTCCGACGTGCCGCGCGGTCACCTCGGGGCCAGCGGCCTTGCCGGGGCCCTTGAAGGTGCGCAGGAAGCCGTTCGGGCCGTGCACGGTGAGGTCGTACGAGCCGTTCGAGTACGCCGAGTTCCAGGCGTCGGAGACGGTCTTGCCCGCCTCGGTGGTGTACGTCCATGGGCCGTCGGTGCGGTTGCCGGAGGTGACGAGGAAGGCCGCGCCCGCCTTGGCCCCCGAGGCGAAGGTGAGCGTGTACTTTCCGGCCGCCGGGTCCGCCGAACCGTCCACCAGGGGCGCGTACTTGAGGGGGCGGGCCGGGCGCGAGCCGGGCTCCTGCTTGGGCAGGGCGGGGTTGGCGGGCGGGGCCGGCACGTAGTCGGGGTGGCGGTCGTGGTCCGGCGGCTGGTAGCCCGCGGTGTCGGGCAGGGTGGCCGGCCGGGTGTCCTTGCAGCTGAAGTCGAAGGCGGCGCTGAGGTCGCCGCTGATCGCGCGCCGCCAGGGCGAGATGTTGGGCTCGTGCACGCCGAAGCGACGCTCCATGAACCGGATGATCGAGGTGTGGTCGAGCGTCTCGGAGCAGACGTAACCGCCCTTGCTCCAGGGCGAGACGACGAGCATCGGCACCCGCTGACCGAGGCCGTAGGCCCCGGCGACATGACCGGCGTCGCCCTTGAAGAGGTCAGGACCGACGTCGACCGTGGACTTGCCCTGCGCGGCGGACTGCGGCGGGAAGGGCGGCACGAGGTGGTCGAAGAAGCCGTCGTTCTCGTCGTACGTGATGAACAGCGCCGTCTTTCCCCACACCTCGGGGTTGGAGGTGAGCGCGTCCAGGACCTGGGCGATGTACCAGGCGCCGTAGTTCGCGGGCCAGTTGGGGTGCTCGGTGAAGGCCTCGGGGGCGACGACCCAGGAGATCTTCGGCAGGGTGCCGCCCTTGACGTCGGCCTTCAACTGGTCGAAGAAGCCCTCGCCCTTGCGGGCGTCGGTGCCGGTTCGGGCCTTGTCGTAGAGGGGGTCGCCGGGCTTGGCATTGCGGTATTTGTTGAAGTACAGCAGGGAGTTGTCGCCGTAGTTGCCGCGGTAGGCGTCGTTGATCCAGCCCCAGGAGCCGTTCGCGTCGAGGCCGTCGCCGACGTCCTGGTAGATCTTCCAGGAGACCCCGGCCGCTTCGAGGCGCTCGGGGTACGTCGTCCAGTCGTACCCCTTCTCGTCGTTGCCGAGGACCGGGCCGCCGCCGGAGCCGTCGTTGCCCGTGTAGCCCGTCCACATGTAGTAGCGGTTCGGGTCGGTGGAGCCGATGAAGGAGCAGTGGTACGCATCGCAGATGGTGAAGCTGTCGGCGAGCGCGTAGTGGAACGGGATGTCGTCGCGGTTCAGATACGCCATGGTGGTCGCCGACTTGGACGGCACCCATTTGTCGTACTTGCCCTGATTGAAGGCGGCATGTCCGTCGTTCCAGCCGTGCGGCAGGTCCTGGATGAAGGCGAGGCCCAGGTCGTCGGCGTCGGGGTGGAAGGGCAGCACGTCCTTGGTGCCGTCGGACTGGTACCAGACCGGCTTGGCGCCGGGCTCGGTCGTCGCCGGACGCGGGTCACCGAAGCCGCGGACGCCCCGCAGCGAGCCGAAGTAGTGGTCGAAGGACCGGTTCTCCTGCATCAGGACGACGATGTGCTCGACGTCCTCGATCGTGCCACTGCGGTGCGCGGCGGGCAGGGACGCGGCTCTGGCGATGCTGTCCGACAGCGCGGTGAACGCCGCGGTGCCGCCCGCGAGTTGGAGGAAACGGCGCCGATTCACTTGGGGCATGGGTGGATGACCTCTTGTCCTGACGGGGTACGGATGGCCGGAAGGTACGGGATGTTGATGGAACGTGCGCGGAAGGAGTGTTCCAAGAGCACCAAACGTCAGGGAAGGGTCTTGTGGCGTCGATGTGAAAGTCGGCGGTACGCGAGACGAATGGTTGCCTCCGCGGATTCCAGGAGGCCTTCCCTCCTAAGCGATCCACAAGCCCTTCCGAGGACCATGCGACGAGCCCTTCCGTCAGGCGGAATCCGCCTTGTCCGGCTGTGGCCGCCGTCACGAATGTGGTGCCCAGCGGGGTGAAGAGGCCCCGCCCTCAGGGACGGGAACGCCATGCCGCACATGACCTCCTACGCCAGGAACCAGTGGTACGTAGCCGCCTACTCACACGAGGTCGGGCGCGAACTGCTCGGCCGGACGATCCTCGGCGAGCCGCTCGTCTTCTACCGCACCGAGGACGACGGGACGGCCGTCGCCCTGTCCGACCGCTGTGTGCACCGCCGCTTCCCGCTGTCGGAGAGCCGGCTCGACGGGGACCGGATCGTCTGCGGATACCACGGGTTCACGTACGACACCACGGGCACCTGTGTGTACGTGCCCGGCCAGAAGCGGATTCCGCGCACGGCCCGCGTCGCCTCCTACCCGGTCGTCGAGCAGGACGCGTTCGTCTGGGTCTGGATCGGTGACCCGGCCCTCGCCGACCCGGGGGCGATCCCGCGGGCCCGGCACATGGACTCGCCGGAGTGGACCACGGTGTCCGGCATGGAGCCCATCGACGCCGACTACGGGCTGCTCGTCGACAACCTCCTCGACCTGTCCCACGAGACCTATCTGCACGGCGGGTACATCGGCACGCCCGAGGTCGCCGAGACGCCGATCACCACCGAGGTCGACGAGGGCGCGGGGATCGTACGGGTGAGCCGGCACATGGACGACGCCGAGTGCCCGCCGTTCTACGCCCGTTCGACCGGCATCGAGGGCCGGATCACGCGCTGGCAGGACATCGAGTACTTCGCGCCGTGTCTGTATCTGCTGCACAGCCGGATCGCCCCGGTCGGCGTGCTGCCCGAGGCGGACGGCAGCGATCCGAACGCCTTCCACACCGAGATCACGTACGCGATCACGCCGTCCGGAGACGGCAAGGTGTACGACTTCTGGGCGGTCTCCCGGGACTTCGCGCGGGACGACGAAGAAGTCACCACGTTCCTGCGGGACTTCAATCACACCGTGGTGATGCAGGACGTCGAAGCGCTCAATCTGCTTCAGCGGACGCTGGGTTCGGAGCGGGCCGGATACCAGGAGCTGAGCATCAACATCGACACCGGCGGTCTCGCGGCCCGCCGTATCCTCGCCCGCCTCGTCGAGGAGGGCAAGAAGCCCGTGGAGAAGGTCCAATGACCAGCCCCACGGGAGAGATCTACCGCGTCGACTGGCTCCCGGGCACCGACATCCTGCACGGCACCTGCCACTGCGGCGCCGAGCACACCGCCCAGGACCCGATCGAGATGTGGGGGTGGATGCTCGCCCACCCCGAAGGACACGCACCCCCACAACAAGGATCCCCGGAACAGAGACTCCCCAGGCGCTAAACCCCGGGAGCACGAGCCTAAAGGACCCCGCCCATGACCTCGTACGAACTCGAACTCGTCGTCGACCGCAGGGAGACCGCGGCCGACGGCGTGCTCGTCCTCACCTTCCGCCACCCGCTGGGCGAGGAACTCCCGGCCTGGGAGCCGGGCGCCCACATAGACGTCCTGCTCGGGCCGGACCTGGAGCGGCAGTATTCGCTGTGCGGCGATCCGGCCGACCGGTCCGTCTGGCGCATCGCGGTGCTGCACGAGCCGCAGGGCCGCGGCGGATCGGCGTACATACACGGGCAGTTGGGCGAGGGCGACAAGGTGCGTGTCCGCAGTCCGCGCAACCACTTCGCGCTGGAACCCGCCGCCCGCTACCGCTTCGTCGCGGGCGGCATCGGCATCACCCCGATCCTGACGATGATCGCCGCGGCCGAGGCGGCGGGTGCGCAGTGGACGCTGCTCTACGGCGGCCGTACGCGCCAATCGATCGCGTTCACCGAGGAGTTGGCCCGGTACGGCGACGACCGGGTACGGATCGCACCCCAGGACGAGACCGGACTGCTGGACCTCGATGCGGAGTTCGCCGATCTCCCGCCGGACACCCTTGTCTACTGCTGCGGTCCGGGACCGCTCCTTGACGCCGTCGAGGCGCGCTGCCCCACTGGGCAGCTGCACCTGGAGCGCTTCGCACCCAAGGTCCAACAGACCGGCCCGGACGGCGAGTTCGAGGTCGTGCTGGAGCGCTCGGGGCAGACACTGACCGTGCTCCCCAACGTCTCCGTGCTGGAAACCGTGCAGACCGCCGGTGTTGACGTGCTCTACTCCTGCTCCGAGGGCACGTGCGGCTCCTGCGAGACCGACGTCCTCGACGGCACGCCGGAGCACCGGGACTCGGTTCTGAGCGACGCGGAGCGGGAGACCGGCAAAACGATGATGCTCTGCGTGTCCCGGTGCCAAGGAAAGCGGTTGGTGCTGGACCTCTGACCTGGGCCGTCCGGGTGGGTCCGGAACAGGCTGTGCGCATGCTGTGGCTGTCTGCGCACAGCCTGTCGGAGCACCTCGGGTCCCAACAGTCTGCCTCCCCCACCGTCGTGCAGGAGCAGCTGAAGGTCGATCTGCCGGACGAACGCGACCAGTTGCGCACCCGGGTCGCCCCGCGCTTCGCCGAACTGCGGACCCATGTGTACGAGCAGATCCAGGTGGCGAAGCGCGGGGCCCCCGCTGCTAGGACAGATACGCCTCCACCTCACTGAACTGGGCTGCGGGCCAGCCGGTGTTGGCGGTGACGGTCAGCCTCAGATAGCGCAGGTTCGTGCTGCCGGGAAGCGTCACGGTCACCGTGTTGCCGGTCGCCGGGTCGAAGCGGTAGTCGTGCGAGGCGACCACGGTGGTGTACGCCGAGCCGTCCGTGCTGCCCTGCACGGACAGGGTCTGGGTGCGCGCCTGCCAGACCGCGGCGGGCGGCAGTTTCAGAACGAGCCGTCGGGCGGGCTGAGTCGACCCGAGGTCGACCGTCCAGGCCTGCGGGAAGGCGTTGTTCGTCGACTCCCAGTAGGAGCCCGCGTCGCCGTCGACCGCCTTGCCGGGTGTGTAGACGTCCTGCGAGCCGGTGGCCGTGGCGGGGCGGCCCTTGGCGAGGTTGCGGCCCGGGTCGGGGTCCGGGTTTCCGGAGCCGGGCTGGGGCCAGCTGGAGCAGTCGGACCAGGTGCTGTTCCAGCCGGAGTTGCCGCCGCCGTCGGTGAGTGCGAAGGTGCCGGAGCCGGTCGGGTAGGGGCAGTTGTAGACGCCGGCCGCGCCCACCGAGGTGGCCTGGACGTTGCTGAACTTGGCGGCGCCCTGCGACTCGGCCTGGACGACGACCGTGCCGGTGTTCCGGACGGTCGCACCGTCGACAGTGATGTTCTTGGTCGCGTAGCCGTGCCCGCCGCCCGACACGAACTCGAAGGCGCTGTAGGGGCTGTCGGTGATCGTCGTGCCGGTGATGTTCACGGTCACCTCGATGGCGCTGTCGTACGAATCGACCCTCAACGCACCCATCGGATGGTCCCAGTTGGGGTTCATCGCGCCCGCACGGACGAGGGTGTTGCCGGAGACGGTGATGGTTCCCGCGAGCGGGGAGAACGGGTCCAGGAACTTCTGGTTGGAGATCGCGATGCCGCTGCCGAGGGCGTTGGTGTCGGAGACCAGGTTGTTCTTGACCCCGATGTTCGTGCCGCCGTAGACGGCGATTCCGTTGGCGAGGTTCGGCTGGGTGATGGTGTTGTTCTCGAAGCTGCTGTCGGTGTCGGGTGAGTAGAGCGACCACATGGCGAGGGCGTCGTCGCCGTTGTTGCGCAGGAAGTTGTTCCGGACGCGGACCCCGCGGGCATTGCCGTTCAGGTTGAGGCCGTCGGCGGTGGTGTCGAGGATGCGGTTGTTCTCGACGACGAGGTTGTCGTTGTTGCCCATCAGCCAGAGGCCGACCTTGAGGTGCTGGAGCCACATCCCGGAGACCGAACTGCCCGGCCCCAGAGCCCCGTTGACGAAGTCGTCGGGGTTGGAGTCGACACGTTCGGTGACCTCGCCGATGACCGCGAAGTCCTTGAGGTGGACGCCTCCGGCCGAGCTGCTCTGGTCGATGAAGCGCGAGGTGTGCACGACGGAGTGCCAGCTGCCTGCGCCCTGCAAGGTGACGTTCGCGATGCCGCTGAGCGAGGAGGTCACGCGGTAGTCGCCCGGCGGAATCCACACCACTCCCCCTTGGGCGGCGGCGATGGCGTCCCGGAAGGCCCCCGTCGAGTCGCCCTGACCGCTGGGATCGGCGCCCTTGTCGGTGACGGAGACCGCGCCGGACGGCTTGGTCGCCGCTCCCGCGACCTGCTCGAAGTCGGCGACGTCCACCGTCACTTGGGTGCCGGTCGCCTCGAAGGCCACCTTGTCGCCCGCCTGCACGTCCCGGCCGAGCAGCAGGCGGGCGTTGTCGAAGAAGTGGTGGGTCTTGGCGCCGGGGATCCAACCGGTGTCGACGTAGGAGTACTTGGAGGTGACGGGGAGGGTCTTGGCGAGCTTGGTGCCGTTGACGTAGACGTCGAGGGTGCCGGACTGGCCGTCGGGGACGCTGTAGGAGACATTCACGGCGTTGGCCGCGCGGGGCACGGTGAACTCGACGCGCTGGCCGCCGCCGAGCCGTACGGCCTGGCGTCCGGAAGCCTCCGAGGCGAGGGTGCCCTGGGTGTGGTCCGGGCCGATCTTCGTACCCGTGGTCGTGGCGGACTCGGCCTCGACCGAGGTGAAGGGGAGGTCGGCGCCGGCGGCGGCTGCCACGGAGTGTGCTGTGGTGGGGCTCAGCATGCCGGCGGCGAGGGCGACGGCTGCCACGGTCGCCATCAGTGGCATGTGCCTGACAGATCTGGAGCTGTGCATGTGCTGATCCCTTCGGGGTGGGGGTGCGGGGATAGCGGGAAAGCGCGGGTGCGGTCTCAGAGGTGAAGCCAGGCCGCCGTGTCCTGCGGGAGCCGTCCGTCGGCCGTCAACGGGCCGCTGGAGAGCAGGAGTCGGGAGTGCGCGGGCAGCTCGGCCGGGGTGTCCGCGAAGTTGACGACGCACACCGGGCCCGCCGCACGGGCGAACGCGAGGACACCCTCGGGTGCGGTCAGCCAGGTGAGGGGCCCGTCTGCGAAGTCGGGCCGGACGCGCAGGGCCTCCCGGTAGAGGGAGAGCATCGAGCCGGGGTCCTCGGCCTGGCGGTCGGCGGCGTACGCGGACCAGCCCTCGGGCTGCGGGAGCCAGGGCTCCTCCCGCGAGCCGAAACCGGCGTACGGCGCCTCCGCGATCCATGGCAGCGGGACCCGGCAGCCGTCCCGGCCCGGATCGGTGCCGCCCGACCGGAAGTGCATCGGGTCCTGGATCCGGCCCTGGGGTATCTCCGCCTCGGGCAGGCCGAGTTCCTCACCCTGGTAGAGGTAGACGGCGCCGGGGAGGGCGAGCGAGAGCAGTGCGGCGGCGCGGGCGCGGCAGGTGCCGAGGGCCAGGTCGGTCGGGGTGCCGAAGGACTTCGCGGCGAAGTCGAAGCCGGTGTCCGCGCGTCCGTAGCGGGTGACCGTGCGCGTCACGTCGTGGTTGCACAGCACCCAGGTGGCGGGAGCGCCGATCGGGGCGTGCTCGGCGAGGGTGCCGTCGATCGCCGTCCGCAGCCGCGACGCGTCCCAAGGGCAGGACAGGAAGGAGAAGTTGAAGGCGGTGTGCAGCTCGTCGGGGCGGAGGTAGCGGGCGAAGCGTTCGGTGTCGGGGAGCCAGACCTCGCCGACGAAGATGCCGTCGTAGGCGTCGGCGATCGCCCGCCAGGAGCGGTACACGTCGTGCAGTTCGTCGCGGTCGACGTATGGGTGCGGGTCGCGGCCCTCGACGAAGTCGGGCAGGTCGGGGTCCTTGACGAGGAGCGCGGCGGAGTCGATGCGGACGCCGGCCACGCCCCGGTCGAACCAGAAGCGCAGTACGTCCTCGTGCTCCTGACGGACGGCGGGGTGTGCCCAGTCGAGGTCGGGCTGTTCGGGGGCGAAGAGGTGGAGGTACCAGTCGCCGTCGGGGACGCGTGTCCAGGCGGGTCCGCCGAACTGGGACTCCCAGTTGTTGGGCGGGAGTTGGCCGTTCGGTCCGCGTCCCGGGCGGAAGTGGAACAGATCGCGTTCGGGGCCGCCGGCGAGGGCGGAGCGGAACCAGGGGTGCTGGTCGGAGACATGGTTCGGCACGATGTCGACGATCGTGCGGATGCCTGCCTCCCGTGCCTCGGCGATGAGTTTCTCGGCTTCGGCGAGGGTGCCGAAGGCCGGGTCGATGGCACGGTAGTCGGCGACGTCGTAGCCGCCGTCCCTCATCGGGGAGAGGTACCAGGGGCTGAACCACAGGGCGTCGACGCCGAGTTCGGCGAGATGGGGGAGTTTGGCGCGGACGCCCGCGAGGTCGCCGGTGCCGTCGCCGTCGCCGTCCGCGAAGCTGCGGACGTACACCTGGTAGATGACGGCGGTGCGCCACCAGTCGGCCTGTTTCCGGGCAGGGGTGGGCTGTCCCACGATGCGTGCCTTTCTGTCGGAGGAGGCGGCGTCAGCCCTTGGTGCTGCCCGCGCTGATCCCGGCGATGATGTGCCGCTGGAACACCAGGAACATCGCGACCATGGGGATGCTTGCGATCACCATCGCGGCGATGAGCACGGTCAGCGGGATGTTCTGCGACAGCTGGACGAGTGCCACGCTGATGGGCTGTTTGTCGGTGTCGGAGAAGACCATCAGCGGCCAGAGGAAGTCCTGCCACACGGCGACCAGAGCGAAGATCGACACCACGCCGAGCACCGGCCGCGACATGGGCAGCACGATCGACCAGAGGGTGCGCAGACGTCCGGCGCCGTCGATCTCGGCGGCCTCCAGGACATCGCGCGGGATCTGGTCGAAGAATCGCTTGAGCAGGTAGAGGTTGAAGGCGTTGGCGACGGCGGGCAGCCAGATGCCGAGCGGGTCGTTGAGCAGGCTGGTGTGGATCAGCGGCAGGTCGGCGACGGTCAGGTACTTCGGGACGACCAGTGCTTGGGCGGGGACCATCAGTGTGGCGAGGATGCCGCCGAGGATCAGCTTCCCGAAGGCGGGCTTCAGCTTGGACAGGGCGTACGCGGCCGCCGTGCAGAACACGAGCTGCAGCAGCCAGGCGCCGGTGGCCTGGACGACCGTGTTCCACAGGTGGGTCGGGAGCTGCATCAGGTCCCAGGCGTCGGTGTAGCCGGAGAGGTGCCAGTGCTCCGGCACCAGCGAGGGCGGCGTGCGCACGACCTCGTCCGGCGACTTCATGGCGCCGGACACCATCCAGTAGACGGGGAAGAGGAAGGCGAGCGCGAAGAGCAGGACGACGCCGGTGAACACGGTCCAGTAGAGGACCTTGCCGCGGGGGCGGGCCAGGGTGAGTGGCGAGATGAGTGTGCGGGTGCTCATGCGTCCTCCCCTGCGGTGCGGGTCAGCCGGAGGTAGAGGGCGGAGAAGGCGCCGAGCAGCAGGAGGAGCATCACGCTCAGGGCGCAGGCTCCGCCGAAGTCGTTGTAGAGGAAGGCGTATTTGTAGATCAGGTAGAGGACGGTGACGGTGGCGTTCTCAGGTCCTCCGCCGGTGATGACGAAGGGTTCGGTGAAGACCTGCATGGTGGAGATGATCTGAAGGAGCATCAGCATGAGGATGACGAACCGGGTCTGAGGGATCGTCACATGACGGATGCGCTGGAGGATGTTCGCGCCGTCGAGTTCGGCCGCCTCGTACAGCTCGCCGGGGATGCTCTGGAGCGCGGCCAGATAGATGAGGACGGTGCCGCCGAGGTTGGCCCAGGTGGCGACGATGACGAGCGAGACGAGGGCGGTGTCGGCGCCGTTGGACCAGTTCGAGGTGGGCAGGTGCAGGAAGCGCAGCGCCTCGTTGGCGAGGCCCGCGCCCGGGTCGTAGAACCACTTCCACAGCAGGGCGCTGACCACCGGCGGGATCATCACCGGCAGGTACACCACGACTCTGAAGAAGGCTTTCGCGTGCCGGAGTTCATTGAGGACGAGCGCCATCACGAACGGGACGGCGAAGCCGATGAGCAGGGCCAGGAGCGTGAAGGTGAGCGTGTTGCGCCAGGCCGCGCTGAACTCCGGGTCGTGCAGGACGCGGGTGAAGTTGGCGGTGCCGACCCACTCGGGCGGCGAACCCGGTGTGTACTTCTGGAAGGCGATCACCACCGCGCGGATCGCCGGGTACCAGGAGAACAGCGCGAAGCAGAGCAGGCCGCCGATCAGGAAGGCGTATGCGCGGGACTGGTCGGCGAGGCGGCGGCGCAGTGGTCGGGTGCGGGGGCCCGGTCGCGGTGCCTCCACCCGGCGTACGGCCGTGGGTGGAGGCGCCGCGGGCCTCGATGCGGTCTTCATCGGCAGGGTCAGCCCCGGGCCAGGATGCCGTCGATCTTGCCGGAGGCGTCCTTCAGGAGCTGGTCGATGTCGGCGTCCTTCTTGGTGAGTACGGCGGAGACGGCGCCGTCGAGGACCGAGTAGATCTGCTGGGCGTGCGGCGGCTCGATCTTCATGGCCAGGCTCTGGTTGCCGTCGAGGAAGGCCTGGTAGTTGTCCACGGGAACGTTGGCGTTGGCCTTCTTGACCTGCTGGTCCCTGGTGTCGGCGGCGCCGGTGAACAGGCGCGGCTCGGGCAGGCCCACGGGGGCGTCGGCCGTCTTGGCGCGGGCGTAGTCACCGAGGAAGCCCTTGCCGGGGGTGAGGAACATGTGGTCGAGCCACTTCAGGCCGGCCTTGATCTGCTCGGGGCTGTCCTTCTTGTTGAACATGTAGCCGTCGCCGCCGATGAGCGTGCCCTTGCCACCGGGCATGGGTGCGAGGGCGAGGTCCTTGTAGTTGCCGCCCTTCTCCTTGACGAGGATCGGGATGTTGTCGGGGGCGGAGAGGTACATGCCGAGCTTCCCGGAGCCCATCAGCTGCTGGACGTCGTTGATGACCAGCAGCTGTTTGCTGCCCATGGAGTTGTCGCTCCAGCGCATGTCCTTGAGGTTCTGCAGGACCGCCTTGCCCTCGGGGGTGTCGACGGTGGCCTTCTTGCCGTCCTCGCTCACCACGTTGCCGCCCTGCGAGTAGAGCTCGGCGGTGAAGTGCCAACCCCCTTGGTTCTGGGCGCTGTAGTCGGCGTAACCGAGGGTGCCGTTGCCGAGCGCGGCGATCTTCTTGGCGTCGGCGCGCAGCTCCTCCCAGGTCGCCGGGGGCTTGTCGGGGTCGAGTCCGGCCTTCGCGAAGAGCTTCCTGTTGTAGATCAGGCCCATCGAGTAGCCGGTGCGCGGGATGCCGTAGATCTTGCCGTCGACGGTGTAGATGTCGCGCAGTTGCTGCTGGATCGTGCTGTAGCTCTTGAGGTCCTTGACGTAACTGGTGATGTCGGCGGCCTGGTTGACGTCGACGACATGGCCCGCATCGGTGAAGTACGTGTAGAAGACGTCCTCCATCTGGCCGCCGGCGAGCTTGGCGTCGAAGGTCTTGGGGTCCTGGCAGGGGAACGCGTCGTGTGCGACGACGTCGATGTCCGGGTTCTGCTTCTCGAAGGCGGCGACGTCCGCCTCGAAGAACTTCCGGTCGACCTTGGCGCTCTTGGGCGGCATGCAGTTGACGGTGATGCGGGTCTTCCCGTCGGCCGTGTCGTCGCTCGACCCGCAGGCGGTGAGAGTCAGCGAACAGGCCATGAGCGTGAGGAAGGTACGACGGAACCCGGTGCTTCTCATCGGTGGACCCCTCTGGGCAGGAGCGTGGAAGGCCCACGGCAGCACGCGGGGGTGCGCGCCGCCGGGCCAAGGCCATGTCGGCCTGGCTGGCGCCGCACACTCAAGCACCGCCGACATCCGTCCGCAAGATGTCGCGCAGAGTCTGTAATTATTTGACAGTCGGTTGGATCTCCTCGATCTCAGCCGCGCGACGCTTGCGCGGTCGACCCCCGAACGACCAGCTCAGGCTCGAAGAGCAGCTCGTCGGCGGGTACGGAGCTGCCGCCGATCTGCGCGTTCAGCAGCTCCACGGCGGCGCGGCCCATGGCCTCGATGGGCTGGCGGACGGTGGTGAGCGGCGGTTCGGTGCAGTTCATGAACGCCGAGTCGTCGTAGCCCACGACGGACACCTCGGTGGGGACGCCGAGTCCCTTGCGCCGGGCGGCCCTTATCGCACCCAGGGCGAGCGGGTCGCTGGCGCAGATGATGCCGGTCACCCCGCGGTCGATGAGCCGGGCGGCCGCCGCGTGACCGCCCTCGATCGAGAACATGGCCCGCGCGATGTGCTCGTCGGGCAGCTGCACGCCCAGCGCCCGGGCGGCCGTCAGCTTGCGCGCCGACGGCATGTGGTCGCCGGGGCCGAGGACCAGCCCGATGCGCTCGTGGCCGAGGGAGGCCAGATGGCGCCAGGCCTGCTCGACGGCGACCGCGTCGTCACAGGAGACGCCGGGGAAACCGAGATCCTCGATGGCCGCGTTGATCAGCACGACCGGGATGTTGCGGTCGGCGAGCCGGCGGTAGTGGTCGTGCGGGGCATCCGCCTGCGCGTACAGCCCGCCCGCGAACACCACGCCGGAGACCTGCTGCTCGAGCAGCAGCGCCACATAGTCGGCCTCCGAGACGCCGCCCTTGGTCTGGGTGCACAGCACCGGGGTGAGGCCGAGCTGCGCGAGCGCGCCGCCGATCACCTCGGCGAACGCCGGGAAGATCGGGTTCTGCAGCTCGGGCAGGACGAGGCCGACCAGCCGGGCGCGTTCGCCGCGCAGTTGGGTGGGCCGCTCGTAGCCGAGGACGTCGAGTGCGGAGAGCACCGCCTGCCGGGTGGAGTCGGAGACACCGGGCTTGCCATTGAGCACCCGGCTGACCGTGGCCTCACTGACCCCGACCTTCTTCGCCACCTGCGCAAGTCGTCGCGTCATGCGCGCAAGAATAGCGCAAGAAATGCAAGCTGCTTGCGCAAATCTCAGCTCTTTGCGCTAGGGCTTGGCCCACAGCCCCCGGACGTGGCCCAGGTGGCGGGCCATCACCTCCCGCACGGCCTCCGCGTCCCGCGCCAGCAGCGCATCGAGCAGCTCGATGTGCTCCTGGGCCGAGGCCTCGAGGCGCCCCTGCGCCACCAGCGCGGTCAGCCCGTACAAACGGGAGCGGCGCCGCAAGTCCCGTACGACTTCCACGAGATGGTCATTGCCCGCGAGCGCCAGCAGCCCGAGATGGAAGCGCAGATCGGCCTCGACGTAAGCGATCAGGTCGCCTGCCGCGGCGGAGGTGACGATCTCCTCGGCGACCGGGCGCAGCGCCTCCAGGGCCTCCGGGTCGGCGGTGGTCGCGAGGCCGACCGTCGTGGGGATCTCGATCAGCGACCTGATGTGGGTGTACTCGTCGAGCTGCTGCTCGGAGACCGCGGTGACCCGGAAGCCCTTGTTGGGGACGGTGTCGACCAGGCCTTCCTTGGCAAGGTCGAGCATGGCCTCGCGCACGGGGGTCGCGGAGACGCCGAAGCGGGCCGCCAGGCCGGGCGCCGAGTGGACCTCGCCCGGCCGCAGCTCCCCCGCGATGAGTGCGGCGCGCAGCGCGTCGGCGACCCGCTCGCGGTAGCTGGGCTTCTTGCCGCCCAGCGCGGGCAGGGCGGGTGCGGATGTCGGCGCGCTGGTGCGCTGGGCGGGCATCGGTGGTCTCCTGGGCGGCTTAGAGGACGAATCCGGCGGGGAACGGGTCGGTGGGGTCGAGCAGGTACTGGGCGGTGCCGGTGATCCAGGCGCGCCCGGTGAAGCTTGGCAGGACGGCGGGAATGCCGGCGACCTCGGTGGCGCCGAGGAGGCGTCCGGTGAAGTGGGTGCCGATGAAGGACTCGTTCAAGAACTCGGTGTGCAGGGGCAGTTCGCCGCGCGCGTGCAGCTGTGCCATGCGCGCGCTGGTGCCCGTGCCGCAGGGCGAGCGGTCGAACCAGCCGGGGTGGATGGCCATCGCGTGCCGGGAGTGGCGGGCGTCGGAGCCGGGCGCGTACAGGTGGACGTGGTGGCAGCCGCGGATGGACGGGTCCTCGGGGTGGACGGGCTCGCCCTCGGCGTTGATGGCGTCCATCAGGTCCAGGCCCGCCCGGAGGATGTCGTCCTTGCGGGAGCGGTCGAAGGGCAGGCCGAACTCCTCCAGCGGCAGGATGGCGTAGAAGTTGCCGCCGTAGGCGAGGTCGTAGGTCACCGTCCGCCCGTCGGCGAGCGTGATCTTGCGGTCGAGGCCGACGGAGAAGGACGGCACGTTCTGCAGCGTCACCGCCTTCGCGGCGCCGTCCTCGACCTCGACCTCGGCGACGACCAGGCCCGCCGGGGTGTCCAGCCGGATGGTGGTCACCGGCTCGACGACCTCCACCATGCCGGTCTCCACGAGCACCGTCGCGACGCCGATCGTGCCGTGGCCGCACATGGGCAGATAGCCGGAGACCTCGATGTAGACGACGCCCCAGTCGCAGTCGGGGCGGGTGGGCGGCTGGAGGATCGCGCCGCTCATCGCGGAGTGACCGCGCGGCTCGTTCATCAGCAACTGCTTGATGTCGTCGCGGTGTTCACGGAAGTACAGCCGTCGCTCGTTCATGGTCGCGCCCGGGATCGTACCGACCCCGCCGGTGATCACCCGGGTGGGCATGCCCTCGGTGTGCGAGTCGACGGCGTGCAGGACGAGTTTGCTGCGCATGACCCAACTCCCTTGTCACTGTGACGAGTTATCCGTTACGCGAGTCCGGCGGCGACGGCCTTCTCCGTGGCGGCTCGGACCGCTGCCTCCTGCTCGGGCAGCAGCGCGACGCGCGGCGGGCGCACCGGTCCGCCGTACCGGCCGACGACGTCCATGGACAGCTTGATGGCCTGCACGAACTCGACCTGGGAATCCCAGCGCAGCAGCGGGTGCAGCTGCCGGTAGAGGGCGCCCGCCGTCGCGAGGTCACCGTCGACGGCCGCGTGGTACAGCTCGACGCTCGCCGCGGGCAGGGCGTTGGGGTAGCCGGCCACCCAGCCCTTGGCGCCCGCGACGGCGAGTTCCAGCAGCACGTCGTCGGCGCCGATCAACAGGTCGAGTTCCGGAGCGAGTTCGGCGATCCGGTAGGCGCGGCGCACATCACCGGAGAACTCCTTGACGGCGTGGATGTACCCCTCGCCGTGCAGCTTCGCGAGCAGCTCCGGCACCAGGTCGACCTTGGTGTCGATGGGGTTGTTGTACGCGACGATCGGCACGCCCGCCTTCGCGACCTCCGCGTAGTGGGCGAGGACGGAGCGCTCGTCGGCGCGGTAGGCGTTGGGCGGCAGCAGCATCACTGCCTGGCAGCCGGCATCACGGGCCTGTTCGGCCCAGCGGCGGGCCTCGGCGGAGCCGTAGGCGGCGACGCCGGGCATCACGCGGGAGCCTCCGATGGCGGCCACGGCCGTCTCCACGACCTTGGCGCGCTCCTCGGGGGTGAGCACCTGGTACTCGCCGAGCGAGCCGTTCGGCACGACGCCGTCGCAGCCCTGCTCGACGAGCCAGGCGCAGTGCTCGGCGAACCTGTCGTAGTCGACGTGGAGTTCGGCGGTCAGCGGCAGTGCGGTGGCGACGAGGACGCCGCGCCAGGGGCGGTGGTCGGTCACGAGAGCTCCTTCTCGGTGGGGTGGGCGTGGTCCTGCGCTTTGCGGGTCTCGCGGGCCGCTTCGGCGGCGTCGGTCGCTTCGGCTTCCTGGGCTTCCTGGGCTTCCTGGGCGAGGACGCCGAGCGGTACGGGGCGGGCGAACGGCCGCCGCGCCGGGGTGAGTTCACAGCTGGCGAGTCCGGCGACCGCAGGCCCGCACATCCGGCCCTGGCACCAGCCCATCCCGGCACGGGTCAGCAGCTTCACGGTGCGCACGTCTGCGGCGCCGAGTCCACCGACGGCCTCGCGGATCGCGCCGGCGGTGACCTCCTCGCAGCGGCAGACGACGGTGTCGTCGGTGACCTGCTCGGTCCAGTGCGCCGGCGGAGCGTAGACGGTGTCGAGTGCCGCCGCGAACTCCCCGAGTTTCGTACGGGACTTGGCGGCCGTCGCCCAGCCGCGCGGGTCGGGGGTGCGTCCGGCGAGCCGGGCCGCGATGGACCGTCCGGCGATGTGTCCCTCGGCGAGCGAGAGGGCCGCGCCGCCGATTCCGGTGGACTCCCCGGCGGCCCAGACGCCGGGGACGTCGGTGCGCTGCTCCTCGTCGGCGTGCACGCGCACCCCGTCGAGGCGGCAGCCCAGGGTCTCGGCGAGGTCGGTGTGCGGCAGCATGCCGTGGCCGATGGCGAGGGTGTCGCAGGGGATGCGCCGCCCGGTGCCGGGCCGTACCCGTCCGTCCGCGTCGAGGGCGGCGACGGTCACGGACTCGACGCGCTCGTCGCCATGGGCCTCGACGACGGCGTTGCGGGGCAGGAACCGCACACGGTGACGCAGGAGTCGGGCCGCGTACCGGGCCGCCTCGGGAAGCTTGGCGGCCAGTGCCCGGGTGTGCCGCACGACGGCCTTCGGGTCGGCCGACTCGACGAGCGCCTCGACCCGGACGCCCGCCGCGGCGAGCCCGGTCGCCACGGGCAGCAGCAGGGGCCCGGTCCCGGCCACGACGGCAACACGGCCCGGCACGACGAGGCCGGCCTTGAGCATGGCCTGCGCTCCCCCGGCGGTCACCACGCCGGGCAGGGTCCAGCCGGGGAACGGCAGCACCCTCTCGTAGCCGCCGGTGGCGAGGAGTACCGCGTCGGCGTGGACGGTGGCGGGCTCTTCCTGGAGGGGGCCGAGGAGGGCGTGCACGGTGAAGGCGTCGGGCCGGTCCGACCCCGAGGACTTCCGTTCCACGCACCAGACATGATGTTCCGTCAGATGCCGGATGTCGGCCTGCGCGGCGAGCCCGTCCCGCAGCCGCTCCCACGTCCGCCACTGGTGGTGCAGTGCCTGCGGGCGGCGCGCTCCGAGTCCGGTGGCCGGCTGCCGGTAGAACTGGCCGCCCGCGTCCGGGGCCGCGTCGATCAGGGTGACGCGGACGCCCCGGGCCGCCGCCGCGAGGGATGCGGCGAGACCGGCCGGGCCCGCGCCGATCACCGCGAGGTGCGGTCGCTCAGTCATCGTGGCCCGTCCCTTCCTGGGTGCGGATGGCGTCGCCGGGGCGGAGCGTGACAAGGCAAGCCCGTTGGTTCGGGCGGTCATTGACGGTCACCAGGCAGTCGAAGCAGACGCCGATGCCGCAGAAGATCCCGCGCGGGCGGCCCTGGCCGCGTGTCGTGCGCCAGGACGTGATCCCGGCGGCCCACAGCGCGGCGGCGACCGTCTGTCCGGGCAGTGCCGGGATCTCACGTCCGTCCAGGGTGACGGTGAACGCGGGGCCCGGCCGGGCGTCGGCGAGTTCCAGCGGGTTCACGACGCGCCCTCCTCGGAGGTGAAGCGGTCCGGCCGGAACGGCGCGAGGTCCAGGTCCGGCGTCTTGCCGGTGAGCACCTGCGTGATCAAGTGCCCCGTCCCGGTGGACAGTCCGATGCCCGCGCCCTCGTGCCCGCAGGCGTGGAAGAGACCTGGCACACGCGGGTCCGGTCCCACGGCGGGGAGATGGTCGGGCATGTACGGGCGGAAGCCGAGGTACGAGCGCATCGCGCGGACGTCCGCCAGGAACGGGAACAGCCGGGTCGCTCCCGCCGCCAGGGCGCGCACGGCGGGCAGCGAGAACGAGCGGTCGAAGCCGACGCGTTCACGGCTGGCGCCGATCAGGATGGGCCCGGCCGCCGTGCCCTCGACGACCGGCGAGGTCTGCAGCGCTGCCGAGTCGCTGGCCACATCGGCGACGTAGTCGGCGGCGTACACCTTGTGCCGGATCCGGCGGGGCCCCGGCTCGGTGACGAGGACGAAGCCGCGCCGGGGCAGCACCGGCAGCCGGACCCCGGCGAGCGCGGCCACCTCGCCGCCCCAGGTGCCGGCCGCGTTCACGACCGCCGGGGCGTGGATCTCGCCCCGTGCGGTGCGCACCCCGCGCACCGCCCCGTCCGCCGCGCGCCGCAGCACCTCGGTGACGGTGCGGCCGGTGAGCAGTCGCGCGCCCGACGCCCGTACGAGATGGGCCGCGGCCAGGGCGGGCATCACCTGAGCGTCCTGCGGATAGTGCACGGCACCGGCGAGCCCGGGCGCCAAGTACGGTTCCAGGTCGCGGAGTTGGTCCGCCGCCACGGGCACGGCCCGCACTCCGGCAACGCGCTGCCCGGCCGCGAAGGCCTCCAGCGCGGTCAGCCCCTCCGGCGCCGAGGCCACGACCACGCCGCCCTTGGCCTCGTACTCGATCGCCGCTGCCAGCAGGGGCTGTTCGGCGAGGTCGGCCCACAATCGCTGGGAAAGCAGGGCGAGTTCGAGTTCCGGGCCGGGCTCCTTGTCCGAGACGAGCAGGTTTCCCTCACCGGCGCCGGTGGTCCCGCCGGACACCGAGCCACGGTCCACCAAGGCGACATCCAGGCCCGCCCGGGCGGCGTAGAAGGCGCAGGCCGCGCCCACCATACCGGCCCCGACGACCACAACATCGCAGGTCAGAGGCAAAGTCACGTCAGTACTATGTCACACACCACAGATCTCGCCAAGGGTGCGACCACCTCTTCGTTCCGGGCGGCAACCTCCGCCTCCGCGGCGGCGACCTGAAGCTGCACAACTCAGGCTCCACCCCTCTCCAGCTCCACCCCCGAGCTCCCCTCCAGCTCCACCCCTCAGGGCGTCGTCAGGCAACGCCCAGGAACGGAAGAGGTTCCCCCATGAGTCGCTCCCCCTTGCCACGTCTGAGAAGGGCACTCCTGTCAGCGAGTGCGATCCTCGCCCTGATCCTCGGCGTCCTCGTCGCCAACCCCGGTGTGTCACAGGCCGCTTCCTCCCTTCCCTGTGACCTCTACGCCGCCGCCGGCACCCCGTGTGTGGCCGCGCACAGCACCACCCGGGCACTGTTCGCCTCCTACAGCGGCGCCCTCTACCAGGTGAAGCGCGCCTCGGACGGCGCCACCACCGACGTCGGCCTGCTGACGGCCGGCGGCTATGCCAACGCCGCCACGCAGGACACCTTCTGCTCGGGCACGACGTGCGTCATCACGGTCATCTACGACCAGTCGTCGCGCCACAACAACCTGACGATCGAGGGCGCCGGTACCGCAGGCGGCGCCGACTCCGGCGTACCCGCGGACGCGCTGCCGGTGACGGCCGGCGGGCACGCGGTCTACGGGGCGTCGTTCTCCGGCGTGATGGGCTACCGGAAGACGGCGGGCAGCGGAGTGGCCGTCAACGGCCAGGCCGAAGGCATGTACATGGTGACGTCGGGCACGCATGTGAACAACCGCTGCTGCTTCGACTACGGCAACGCCGAGGTGACCGTCGCCGACACCGGTAACGGGCACATGGACGCGATCAACTTCGGTACGGAGTGCTGGTTCTCGCCCTGCTACGGATCGGGACCCTGGGTGCAGGCGGACCTGGAGAACGGCCTGTTCCAGTCCAGCGCCGGCGGCAGCCAGAACACCTCGAACACCGGCAACAGCGCGCCGTTCGTCACGGCGCTGCTGAAGAACAACGGGCAGAACTACTTCGCGCTCAAGAACGGCAACGCCCAGTCGGGCGGCCTCACCACGCAGTACGCCGGAGCGGAGCCGACGACAAGCGGCTACTCACCGATGCACCAGGAGGGTTCCATCGTCCTCGGAACGGGTGGTGACAACAGCAACGGGTCCATCGGCTCGTTCTTCGAGGGCGTCATGACCAGCGGTCTGCCGACGGACGCGGCGGACAACGCGGTGCAGTCCAACATCACCTCGGTCGGCTACGGCGGCCCGAGCCCGGTCGCGGGCGGCTCGCTGACCCCCGGCTCGACGATCTCGCTGCGCGCGCTGACCGCGGCCTCCAACACCCGCTACATCCGCCACCAGAACAACAACGCCGTCACCTCGGTGGTCACATCGAGCAGCTCGGCACTCGACAAGGCCGACTCCTCGTGGATCGTACGCCGCGGCCTCGCCAGCGCCTCGTGCGTGTCCTTCGAGTCACGGAACTACCCCGGCGACTTCCTGCGCCACTACAACTACCAACTGCTGCGCCAGCCGATGGACGGCACATCGGTCTTCCGGCAGGACGCCACGTTCTGCCCGAGCACCGGCAAGAACGGGACCGGGACCTCGTTCGCGTCGTACAACTATCCGACGCGGTTCATCCGCCACTACAACAACACGGTGTACATCGCGAGCAATGGTGGTTCGAACGCCTGGGACAGCGCGACCTCCTGGGCGGACGACGTCAGTTGGTCGGTCGGCCAGCCCTGGACGCCGTAGACCTCGACCTCACCCGGCCAGCACGCCGAGCAGCTCGCGCAGCTGCTCGCAGGCCTCCGGGTCGGTGATGACTCCGTCCGCGCCGACCGTCCGCCGGTCGACCGTGATCCTCCGGCACGCCTTCTCCACGATCGCGGCGCCGGTGTAGCCGAGCACGGTTCGCAAGGTGGCCTCCGCGCCCGCACCACGGCCGGGGGCCGCCGCGTTCACCCAGGCGACGGGCTTGTCGCAGATCTCGGTGCCGCCGACCGTCCAGTCAAGGAGGTTCTTGAAGGACCCAGGCAGGGTGCCCGCGTACTCCGGGGTGCAGATGAGGACCGCACTCGCCCCGGCGATCGCCGCGCGCAGCTCGGCCACCGCGGGCGGCAGCGGCTCGGTGTCGTCGTCGGGGTTGAAGTGCGGGAGCGCCGCGAGTCCCACGTAGCGCACGGTACGCACGGAAGCGGGGGCCACTTCCACCGCCGTACGCAGCACGGACTCGTTGGAGGAGCCGGAGCGCAGGCTTCCGGACAGCAGCAGGATCACGGGGTGCGCGGACATCCGTCCAACCTACCCACCCGGACCGGGCCCTTGGTGGCCGTGTCCGGCGTCCCGGTGCCGCCGGAACGCCGGGCGGACGGGCTCAGACCACCCTGAGGTGCGTGCCTCCGTGGCGCACCGCGCGGGCCCTGCGCGGTGCGACGGCGGCCCGCCGCGCCTCGCGCAGCACCAGCGTCATCCGCGAATAGCCCATGTCCCGAAGGGCCTTGGGGGTCTCGTCCACGATCCGGCAGTCCGTACGGCCCCACCGCGGGTCAGGGTGCAGCAGCGGGCGTACGGCGCCGTCGTGCTCGACGGCGTCGGGGCCGACCGCGCGGATCCAGTGCGGCAGTCCGTGGCGGTAGGCGGCGTCCATGATCGGGTCCTGGGCGATGTCCCGGAGGATCGACTGCAGCCCGTGGTCCTGGCCGTGCCGCTCCATCGCGGCCGCGAAGTGGGCCAGCATCGGCAGGCACCAGCTCGACTCGTGATCGCCGAGCACCGCGCCCGCGTCGGGATGGAACAGGACGAACCGGAGGAAGTTGTCGCTCGGCATGGCCGTGGGATGCGGGCCGACCCCGCGGAAAAGTGTCTCGAATGCGGGGTTGGAGAGCACCACGTCCCAGCGGTGGTCGAAGACGACGGAGGGAAAGGGGACGGACTCAAGGAGCGCCGCGTAGTCCTGCAGATACGCCTGGGCCTCGATACTTGCGGGGGCGGGTCGCGGCTCGGACCGCTGCCCACCTGCCTGATACGCCATCGGGAGGTCACCCCTCTTGCCTCTGCGGCCTTCACGCGGCGCCTTGATCCTGCTGCCCCGAGCCGAGGCGTGTCAACTATCGTGGCATTTGGCGGTGGTTGACGGCTAAATCTGGCCACAGATGTGGCGAGACCTGGATGCGAGTTCGAACGAGCGGTTAGTCTCCGATCAGTTCACGGTGCACTCCGCGCTGCCCGGGGTGTTCCTTCCCATGGTTCCGGGTCATCATGAGAACGACCTGAGAAGAGATGTAGGAGATCTGTCGGTGACGGATGGCTTCGAGGTTCCGGGCGCCACGGCGACGGGTCTGCTGCCGACCGTCGTGGCCCGTGTCACCGCACTCGCCGACCGGCTGGGTGTGCAGCACGCGGTGGTCTTCGACGTCCAGCGGCTCTCCGCCGCCTCCGGCGTGCCGGAACCGGTGGTGAAGGCGCTGCTCGGCGGCCGCCCCGCCGGAGAGCCCGATCTCCAGGCCCGCTTCCTGCAACGCCTCGATCTGCTGCGCCGCACCCGGCTCAAGCCCAACGGACGCAAGTACACCCAGCAGGAGATCGCCGACGGCGCGGGAATGTCACGCCAGCAGGCGGGCGCCCTCATCAACGGCGACCGGCGCCCCACCATGGAGCACTGCGACGCCATCCAGCGCTTCTTCAGAGTGCACGCGGGCTTCCTCACGGCCGAGGACTCCGAGGCGCTCGTGGACGCCCTGCGCCGCTCCGAGCAGGAGCTCCTCCAGCAGCTCGCCGACCGCGAGCGCGCCGCGGCCGTGGCCGCGGACGACCCGCTGGAGCGGCTTCTCCAGGATCACGGCGTGCGCGGCATCGCGTGGCGGGCCGCCCAACTGCCCACCGACCAGCACCGCGACAAGGTCGCCGAGTGGCTGGACATGCTCTTGGAAAGCGTCAAGCGGCCCGAGTCGTGATCCGGGGGAGAACTGTGGGCATCGGAAGGGAAATGCGCCGCCTGTGCGGCGAGTTGGTCGCGGAGCTGGAGCTCCCCGCACCCGCGGAGCCGGGCGACCTGTACGGCGCCCTGTGCGACGCCATGAGCAGACGCCGCGGCCGTCCCGTCCAGTACCGTACGGCGGTCTTCCCACCCGGCACGGCCAGCGGGCTGTGGCTCGACATGGCCGACCAGGACCTCGTCGTCATCGAGGAACGCACCGCCCCCGACCACCAGTTGGTGATCCTCGGCCACGAGCTGTGGCACATGAAGGCCGGGCACTGCAGCCACCACGTCGAGGGCGCGGCCGTCGCGGCCCGCCTGCTCAGCGACGACGCCGACCTTCAGGCGACGGTCCTCAAGGTGGCCGCCCGCACCCGGTTCGACCTCACCGACGAGAAGGACGCCGAGAGCTTCGGCCTGCTGCTCGCCAGCAAGTGCCGTACGTGGCTTGCCGGTTCCTCACTGCGCGGTCCCGTACGACGCGACGACCTCGCCGGCCGCATCGAGGCGTCACTGGGCTATCGCGGGCCGCAGGGCTAGCCGACGACGCCATGGACGGGTCCAGTTACTACATACCGGCAGTCGCGATGGGGATCGCGCTCGCCTTCAAGGCGCCCGCGCTCATCCGCTCCTGGCGAGACCCACTGATGCGGTCCGTATGCGTACTGCTCGCACTGGCAGGGCTGGTGTTCGCATTCGCCGCCCCGCCGACGATCGCTGCGGTCAACCACGTCACCGGCATCCCGAACGTCTCGGCGCCGCTCGTCTACTGTCTGCTGAGCGCGTTCAGCGCCTCCTGTCTGGTACTGATCGTCAACTGGCGCGGCGGGCCGCCAGACGTGACGCGGCGCATCTCGCGCCGCTGGATCACCGGATACGGTGCGGTGAGCGTCGCCCTGGTCCTGCTGTTTGTACTCGGCGACGCCCCGGTCGAGCATCTGCGGGACCTCGACACCTACTACGCCAACACACCCTTCATCCGCGAGATGATCATTCTGTATCTCGTGTCGCTCACCGTGGCGGGTGTCGCGATGAACGTCATGTGCTGGCGCTGGGCACTCCAGGTGCACGGCTGGCTGCGGACCGGACTTCTGATCATCGCGTTCGGCTTTATGTTCAACATCCCCTATTCGGCCACCAAGTTCATCGCCGTGGTCGCCCGCTGGAACGGCGGGGATCTGGACTATCTGAGCACCTATGTGGCGCCCGTGCTGGCCTCAGTCGGGGCCCAGGTCAGCGCAGTCGGCTTCTGTCTTCCGCTGGCCTGCCAGCGCATCGGAGACAGTTGGAGTACCTGGTCGACGTACCGTCGGCTCGGGCCACTGTGGCGCGAGTTGAGGTCCGTGTCGGCGCACCGAATCCGAACGGTGCAGATCGCCTGGTGGTCACCCGCCGAACTGCAGGTGACCCAACGGGAGTCGGACATCCACGACGGCATGCTCAACCTGTACCCCTACTTCGACCCCAGGGTGCGCTCACGCGCCCACGAGGCGGCCCTGGCGGCGGGCTCCGACCCCGCCCAGGCGCAGGCCGAGGCCGACGCCGCGATGGTGACGGCGGCGGTACGGGCCAAGGAGTCCGACCCGGAGGGCAGGGTCATCAACTCGGCGGAGCCCACCGCCGACCCGTCCACTACGGGCCCGCGCGACCTCGTGCGGATGTCCATCGCCCTGCGTCAGTCACCCGTCGTCGCGGCCGCCCGAGAGCAGGCTCCGACCAGGTCAGAGAGCGACTTCCATGAGCAGCCCCACTAGCGCCTCCAGAGGTGCGGCTTCCCGTCGGGCCGTCGTCATCGGTGGAGGGATGGCCGGCATGTTGGCCGCCGCCGCCCTGCAGGCGTACACCGACGTCACCGTCGTCGAGCGTGACACCTTGCCCGAGGGGCCCGAGCCGCGCAAGTGCCTCCCGCAGGCCCGCCACGCCCACCTCCTCTGGTCCGGCGGCGCCGCCGCGATGGAAGACCTGCTGCCTGGGGTGACCGCCGCCTGGCTTGCTGCCGGCGCCCGGCGGATCGCGCTCCCGACAGGTCTTGTATCCCTGTCGGCGCGGGGCTGGATCCGGCGCTGGCCCGAGATGCAGTTCATGATCTCGTGCAGCCGTGACCTGCTTGACTCGGCCATCCGTCAACAGGTCTCCAAGCAAGGGCAGATGGACGTCCTCGAAAACACGGAGCTCCTCGGCCTGGAAGGCGATGCCTCGCGGGTGACGGCCGTGCGTGTGCGAACGCCTGAGGGCACGGAGCGCGTTCTGCCGGCCGATCTCGTGGTGGACGCCTCTGGACGCGGTTCCCGGGCCTCCACCTGGTTCGACGCACTGGGCGTCCCACAGGCACCGATGGAGGAGGTCGACTCCGGACTCGCGTACGCCAGCCGGGTCTTCCGCGCGCTGCCGGGCACAGAGGACTTCCCAGTGGTCAACGTGCAGTCGGACCCGTCGGAACCGGTGCCGGGCCAGAGCGCGACCATCGTGCCCATAGAGGGCGGGCGCTGGCTGGTCACCCTGTCAGGCACGCGAGGCGGCCAGCCGTCGGACTCCGTCGACGAGTTCGAGGCGTTCGCACGCGGGGTCAGACATCCCGTGGTGGGGGAGCTGATCGCCCGTGCGGAACCGCTGTCAGACGTCGTCATCACCCGCAGCACAGTCAACCGGCGGCGCTTCTTCGAGAAGGTGAAGGACTGGCCCGAGGGCTTCGTCGCGATCGGCGACTCGGTCGCCACGTACAACCCCGTCTACGGCCACGGTCTCTCGGTCGCCGCGCAGGGAGCGGTGGCGCTGCGTGAACACGTGGCGGAGTACGGGCCCGCGGCGCCCGGGCTGGCGCGGCGGGTGCAGCGGGCGGTGGCGCGGCCCGTGGCGACCGCCTGGGAGTTCGCCACCAGCACGGACATCCTCTACCCGGGTGCCATCGGCAAGCAGCCGGGCCTCATGAACAAGCTCCTGGGCCGCTACGTCAACCGCCTGATGCTCACCGCGACCGGCCGCCCGCTCGTCGCCAAGGCGTTCTTCGACGTGGTCACCCTGTCGAAGCCGGTCGCCACCTTGATCAAACCCGCCATCCTGCTCGCGGTCCTGCGCGGCCCCCGCCGCCCCCGACTCACCGAACCACCCCTGACCGACGAGGAACTCAAGACGGTCCTCGACGCCCCGGAGATCTCGGGCACGGAGGCACGAGGGTGTCCTTCTCCCTAGCGGACGTGTGCCGGGCGGCGGTCGGGTGGCCGCCGCCGGGCCGTTGTGGCGGGCGCCGCCCGTCGCAGCGCGGCCCCGTCCCCGCTCACGTGGCGCTGCGTTCGCTCGCCTCCCGCAGGTCCCGTTCCACCGCGCGGTTCTGCGCGGTGTCGGGCCGGCCCGCGGAGGTGCCGGGGCGGCCTTCGCAGAGGAGGTCCCGCCAGTGTTCGCGGCTCCAGTCGGCGGGGGAGGTGGTGCGGGTGAACTCCTCGACCAGGGCGAGGAAGCGCGCGGGGTCGCTGTGGAAGGGGAAGTGGCCGGCGCCCTCGAAGATCTCCAGGCGGCTGCCCGGCATCGCCTCGTGCGCCCCGTAGGCGTGCCGGACCGGCACCACGCTGTCCCGGTCGCCCCAGAGCAGCATCGTGGGCATGCCCTCGGTGAGATAACAGCGGTCGAGCATGGTGACCGCCTGGCCGCGCCAGTCGACCACGGCGCGCAGGGTGCGGATGAAGGCGCTGCGCGAGGTCGTGTCGGGCAGGGCGTCCACCAGGTTCAGGAGTTCCGGCGCGTCCAGACCGAGATCGGTGTCGAGCATCCTCATCAGCCGTAAGAACAGGCCGACCTGGATCCGCATGCCCGGCAGTTGGAGGGTGGAGAGCATGAGATGCGCGCCCGGCAGCGACACGGCCCGCAGCACCGGGTTCACCTCTCCTCCCACACCCCCCGCACTGACCAGGATCAGCCGCTCGGTGCGCTCGGGGAACTGGTAGGCGAACTGCATCGCGACGCCGCCGCCGAGCGAGTGCCCGACCAGCGTGGCGGACTCGATGCCGAGCGTGGTGAGCAGATCGCGCACCCCGTTCGCGTACGCGGCCACCGAATAGTCGGCGCGCGGCTTGTCGGAGGCGCCGTGGCCGAGCAGATCGGGGGCGATCACGGTGTGGGTGCGCGCGAGGTCGGGGATCAGATCCGCCCAGGTCGCCGAGGAGTCCCCGATGCCGTGGATGAGGACCAGGGCGGGCCCCTCCCCCGCCATGCGGTAGGCCCTGCGGTATCCGTGCACGACGCGGTAGCGCAAACTCAGCTCCCCGTCGCCCACCGAGCGCAGCCGCGGACGCCGATGCGATGCGTCGACCATGGCCCCACCTCCCGATTCCCGGGCCGCCCGCGGGCGGCCACCAACTCCCTTGTCCAGCCTAGGGCCCCTGTCCCACAAGGGATTTCCGTGATGTTTCGCCTCCGCTAAGCGGGCGAACCTGCACGGCCCGGAACGGGATTGTCAGTGCCGGCAGGCAAGCTGGATATGCGTCACCGCTGTGCGGGGGCGCATCCGTCATGGGTACCGCGGACACCTCGCGAATCGCATGAAGCGCAGCATGAAGCCGACCAGGGGAGAGCCGTCCGATGCCGACCGCCGTACTGACCGACCACGAGCGCGCCGCCGTGCAGGCCTACCTGCGCCTCCTGGGGACCGTCCGCGCCGCCTTCGACGGCCCACCGGACGGCCGCCGACCACCCATGGTGCCGCCCGGTGCCCTGGCCGAGGCGGAGCAGGCCCTCGCGGCGGCCGGTCTCGCGGGCAACGAGGAAGCGTTCTTCCGCCTGCTCCACACCTGGTGCCCGACGCCCTGAGGCACCATCAGGCATGGGGCACGGTCACGACCGTCGCCAGCAGGCTCCCCTGTACGGCCCAGCGGCCATCGAAGGAGCCGACCCGCGCTCCGCCCACCAGCGGTCCGGGGACGAGGAGTTCGGCGCGGAAGTGGCCGGAGCGGACCTCGTCCCCGGCGCCGGGACGGGCTCCGGAAGCGCGGTCGGTGAAGATCTCGATGTCCGCCTCGGAGAAGTCCAGCCACTGTCCGGTGAGGGGGAACCACGCCTTGTAGACGGACTCCTTGGCGCTGAACAGCACGCGTTCCCAGTGCACGGAGGGGTGTTCGGCGGCCAGGCCGGCCAGCCGCTCGACCTCCGTGGCGAGGACGACGGCGCCGAGGCCCTCCTCCGGGAGCCTCTCGTGCTGTTCGGCGTCGATGCCGATCGACGCCAGGTCACCGGCGCGGGCCAGCGCCGCGGCGCCGTAGCCCTGGCAGTGCGTCATGCTGCCGATCAGTCCGGCGGGCCAGCGCGGCGCTCCGAACGCGCCGCGCAGGATGGGCCCCGGGGCTACGCCGAGCTTCTCCATGGCGGCCCGGGCGCAGACGCGCACGGTGGTGAACTCGCGGCGCCGCTTCTCCACGGCCCGTGCGACGAGCGCCTCCTCCTCGGGATACAGCGTCGCGCCCTCGGGCCAGGTGTCACCGAAGGCCTCCACGGTCACGACCGACTCCGGAAGCAGTTCCGCCATCATCGGCTTTGACCTCCATCGGCAGTATGCGGCGCAGCACCCCCGGGGGCCCCGGGCGGACCCGCCATTCACGGGGGTAGCCCACCGAGACCTCTTCGAAGCGGACGCCCTCGTGGCGGGTGGTCCGCGGGATGTGAAGGTGACCGTAGACCATGACCTCGGCACGGAAGCGCCGGTGCCAGTCCGCGGTCAGCCGGGTGCCGCACCACATCGCGAACTCGGGGTAGCGCAGGATGTCCGTCGGGTGCCGGTCCAGCGGGTAGTGGCCGACCAGGACCGTGGGCAGGTCGTCCGGCAGCTCGGCGAGCCGGCGTTCGGTCTCGGCGACGCGGGCCCGGCACCAGGCGTCCAGGCTCGGGTAGGGGTCGGGGTGCAGCAGGGTCTCGTCGGTGCAGACGATCCCGGTCGAGCGGGCGTAGGCCAGCCCCTCGTCCTTGGTCGCGCAGCCCGGGGGCAGGAACGAGTAGTCGTAGAGCAGGAAGAGCGGTGCGACGACGGCGGGTCCGCCCGGTCCGTCCCAGCGGGGGTAGGGGTCCTCGGGGGTGGTCACGCCCAACTCCCGGCAGACGCCCACGAGATGCTCGTAGCGCTCGACGCCGCGCAGCTGCACCTCGTCGCGCGGGTGGGTCCACAGCTCGTGGTTCCCGGGCGCCCAGATCACCTTGCGGAAGCGCTCGGCGAGCCTGCCGAGGGCCCAGCGGATGTCGGCGACGGTCTCCGCGACGTCACCGGCCACCAGAAGCCAGTCGTCGTCGGACTCGGGGCGCATCTTCTCGACGAGAGCGCGGTTCTCGGCGTATCCGATGTGCAGGTCGCTGATCGCCAGCAGGTTCCCCGGGCCGCCGGCCGTCGACTGCACTCTCGCCACCTCCGCGAACCCGACTGGGAACAACAAGAACACAAGAACACATGGCCCCGGGGAGGGACAAGAGCGATCTCGGGCACATGAACACGAGATCCGTATGTCCCTCGCACACGAGGTCCGCGCGTCCCTTGAACAGAGGGACGCAGATTCCGTAACACGCGCGTAGCCGTGCGGGGGTCGCGGAGGGCCTATGATCGCCCCTACACACCCGCCACGGACGCTTGCCGCGTACGGCGGTCATGTGTACCTCCCTCTCCCCTGGCCGGGCACGGCCTGCTTCGCCGTGCCCGCGAACCGTGAAAGGTGGCTTGCATGGGCTCTCGCGTACGCGTCTGGCTCAACCGCACGTACGCGGAGAACGTGTTCTTCATGGATCAGCTGCGGAGAAATCCGCACGATCGCGCGGTCGAGATCCATGCCACGCACGGTGACGCCGACTCCCCCGTCCTGGCCGCCGCGGACACCGCCGACCTGGAGCCCGAGGGCCTGTCCCCGGCCGCCTACGTCGAGTTCGCGCTCGACCAGTGCGCGCGCCGCGGCATCGACGTGTTCGTGCCCCGGCTGCACCAGGCGGCGATCGCTGCGCACCGCGTCGAGTTCGAGGCGGTCGGTACGGCGCTGCTCGCGCCGCCGGCCGAGGCGATCGACGCCTTCGAGGACAAGGTGACGGCCTACGAGGCGGTGCAGAAGGTCGGCATCCCGGTGCCGCCGTGGTGGCGGGTGACGACCGAGGACGAACTGCTGGCCGCGGTCGAGGAGTTGGAGGCCGGCGAGTACAAGGCGTGCTTCAAGCCGGCGTCGGGTGCGGGCGGGGTGGGCTTCCGCATCATCACGCGCGCCCCCTTCTCGCTGTCCCACCTCAACGGATTCCCGAGCCCGTACGTGCCGTTGGATCTGGCCGCGCAGGCGGTGCGGGACGCCGAGGAGCCCGTCGACTGGCTGGTGATGCCGCGCCTGGAGCAGCCGGAGGTGTCGGTGGACTGCCTGACCGGGCCCGACGACCGGATCCGGATGGCGATCGCCCGCACCAAGAACGGCCGCCGGCGCGGCTTCTCGCTCCACGAGCAGTGGATCAAGCCGGCGCGGCAGCTCGCGGAGACGTTCGGGCTGCACTATCTGTCCAACATCCAGTTCCGGATGCTGGGCGACGAGCCGGTGCTCATGGACGTCAACACCCGTCCGGCCGGCGGGCTGCACCAGCTGTCCCTCTGTGGCGTCAACGCCCCTTGGGCCGCTGTGCAGTTGGCGCTCGGCGAGGACCCGGGCGAGGTGGTTCCGCCGTTCCTGGGCACGGACTACACGGTGGTCTCGGGCCTGCGTCCGCTCCGGGCCGTGTCGCTTCCCCGGCAGCGCGCGGAGGAGACCGCCGACACGCTGCAGGACGCGTCCGCCGTGCCGCTGCCCGCGCTGCCGGCGCAGGCCACCGCGCCGGTCGGCCTCCCGACCGCGAACTCCGTCGGCGCGTCCACCGCGGAGGCGGGCGCTCCGGCCTGACCCGGCCCACCCTCACCACTTCACACCGGTCTGGACCAATCGACGCACAGCATCTTGACAGCGCGATTGGTCCATACCAACTTGGTTGCGCACTCTTCGGCACTCCCGAACACCCCCATTTCTCCAGGGAGATCGCGTGCGCATCACACATCTCAGACGTTCCAGACGTCGCTTCCTCGCTCTGCTCGGCACCGCCGCCCTGGCATTCACCGGGGCGGTGGCCCTGCCCGGTACGGCCCAGGCGGCCAACATCCTGTCCAATCCCGGCTTCGAGTCGGGCAGTCTCTCCCCCTGGACCTGTACGGGCAACCTGGGCTCCGTTGTCTCCAGCCCGGCGCACTCCGGCTCCAAGGCCCTTGCGGGGGCGGTGAGTTCGAGTGACAACGCGCAGTGCAGCCAGACCGTGTCGGTCCAGCCGAACACCACCTACAGCCTGTCGGGCTGGGTGCGCGGCAGCTACGTCTACCTGGGCGTGGACGGCGGTGCCTCGACGTGGACCACGTCACCGTCGGCGTACAGCCAGCTCCAGGTGTCCTTCACCACCGGTGCCTCGCAGACCAGCGCCAAGATCTATGTGCACGGCTGGTACGCGCAGGGCACCTACTACGCCGACGACATCAGCCTGGACGGTCCGGGCGGTGGCGGTGGCTCGGACACCCAGGCGCCGACCACGCCGACGAACCTCACCTCCACCGGCAAGACCTCCTCCAGCGTGTCCCTGTCGTGGGGCGCGTCGAGCGACAACGTCGGCGTCACGGCGTACGACATCTACAGCGGCTCCAACCAGGTGCTCAGCGTCTCCGGCACGAGCGCCACGGTCAGCGGGCTGTCGGCGAGCACGGCCTACACGTTCACCGTGAAGGCGCGGGACGCAGCCGGGAACACCTCGCCGGCCTCCAACTCCGTGAGCGTCACGACGAGCGCGGGCGGTGGCGGCGGCACCGGCTTCAAGCAGGCGGCGCCGTACCTCTACGAGGGCTGGGGCGACCCCCCGAACCCGACCACGGTGATGAGCGCGACCGGCATCAAGTGGTTCACGATGGCGTTCGTGCTGGACTCCGGCGGCTGCACCCCCGCCTGGGACGGCAGCAGGCCGCTGACCGGCGGCGTCGACCAGACCGCCATCAACCAGATCCGTTCCGCGGGCGGTGACATCGTCCCGTCCTTCGGCGGCTGGCAGGGCAGCAAGCTCGGCGCCAACTGCTCGTCGGCGAGCGCGCTGGCAGGTGCGCTGCAGAAGGTGATCGACGCCTACGGTCTCAAGGCGATCGACATGGACATCGAGAACTCGGACGAGTTCGAGAACGAGGCCGTCCAGGCCAAGATCCTCACCGCCCTGAAGACCGTCAAGGCCAACAACCCCGGCCTGAAGACGATCGTCACCTTCGGCACCTCGACGACCGGCCCGACCTACTACGGCAACCGTCTCATCGAGCAGGCGCAGTCCCTCAACGCGGGCATCGACGTCTTCACGATCATGCCGTTCGACTTCGGCGGCGGCTCCGACATGTACGGCAACACGGTGAACGCCGCCGAGGGCCTGAAGACCAAGCTCAAGTCGACCTTCGGCTGGGACGACGCCACCGCGTACTCCCACATCGGCATCTCCGGCATGAACGGCCTGTCCGACCAGCAGGAGAACACCACTCCGGCGATCTGGACCCAGATCCGCGACTGGTCCAACTCGCACCACATCGCGCGGCTCGCGTTCTGGTCGGTCAACCGTGACCGGCCCTGCCCGGGCGGCGGCGTGGTGAGCAACTGCTCCGGCATCAGCCAGAGCAACTGGCAGTTCACGTCCACCACAGCCGGGTTCACGGGCTGACCCTCTCCCGTCCCGGCCACCCCACCGCCGGGTCGGGCACACAGTGACGGCGGACCGCTCCACGCGGTCCGCCGTCACCTGCCTTCCCGCTGAGAGCCCTACTTGCCCACGGCCAGCCGCAGCGTCTGCACCTCGAACGGCCTCAGCGACACGGCCACCGTGTCCCCATCGGCGTCCACCGGCGCCAGGGGGCGCTCCAGCAGATCGGTGATGTGTGCGTCGGCAAGCGGGAAGCCGGTGCGCAGCACACCACTGGCGCGGCCGCCGCGGCACTCGTACAACCGCACCACCACGTCGCCGGAGCCGTCGTCGGCGAGCTTGACGGCCTCCACGGTGACCCCGTCGCCGTCCACGGAGACGACCGGCCGAGCGGCGCCCGCCGCGTCCGCGACCCGCAGGGGCAGGTTGAGGGCGTAGCCCTCGGCGACCGCGTCCTCGATGGTCGCGCCCGGCAGCAGGGCGTAGGTGAAGCGGTGCCTGCCCTGGTCGGCCTCGGGGTCGGGGACGCGCGGGGCGCGGACCAGGCTGAGGCCGACGGTGGTCGTCGTACCGCCGTCCTCGCGGACCGTGCGGGTGACATCGTGGCCGTACGTCGAGTCGTTGATGACCGCGACGCCGTAGCCCGGTTCGCCGATGTGCACCCAGCGGTGGCTGTAGACCTCGAAGCGGGCGGCCTCCCAGCTGGTGTTGGTGTGGGTGGGGCGCTGGACGTGGCCGAACTGGATCTCGGCGGAGGAGTGGGGCGCCCGGATGTCGACCGGGAAGTACGCCTTGACGATCTTCTCGGCCTCGTGCCAGTCGATGTCGGTCTCGATGTCGATGCGGGGGCTGCCGGCGCGGACGGTGATCGTCTGCGTGATGCGGGATCCCTTGCCGAAGGCCCGCTCCACCTTCAGGGCACCGAGCAGCGGACCGTCCTCGACCACCGTGACCGACTCGGGGTCCAGCAGGTCCGTGTAGCGGTTCCTGTAGTGCTTGTCGATGTCCCAGGCGTCCCAGTAGTTGGGCAGGTCCGTGTGGAGGCGGAGCAGGTTGCCCTTGTCGGCGAGGACTTCGCGGCCTGCGACGAGGTCCCGGACGGAAGCCAGGGTGCCGTCCTCGGCCACCTCGACGCGGACCAGCCCGTTGTCGAGGACGCGACCGGAGACCGTCACGGGCCGGGAGGGCTGGGCGCCTTCGAGAGCCGCGCTGCCGTTCGCCGGGACCTCCACGTACGCGGGGTCACCGGCCGCCGTGCGGACCACCTCGGCCCGGTCGAACGGGCTCGTGTTGAAGACCCGCGCCCCGCCGCCGCCGAGCGCGCCGACCGCCTCGGCCGTCAGCACCTCCAACTCCTCGGCCACGCGCGCGTATTCGGCCTCCGCCTCGCGGTGCACCCAGGCGATGGACGACCCCGGCAGGATGTCGTGGAACTGGTGGAGCAGGACCGTCTTCCAGAGGCGGTCGAGCTTCTCGTACGGGTAGGCGTAGCCCGGCGCGTGCAGTGCGGCCGTCGTCGCCCACAACTCGGCCTCGCGCAGCTTGTGTTCGCTGCGCCGGTTGCCCTGCTTGGTGCGGGCCTGGGAGGTGTAGGTGGCGCGGTGCAGCTCCAGGTAGAGCTCGCCGACCCAGACCGGGGCGTCCGGGTACTCCTCGCGGGCGGCGGCGAAGAACGTGTCGGGGTGCTCGACGACGACCTTGGGCGAGCCCTCCAGGTCGGCGAGCCTGCGCGCCCGTTCCATGATCTCGCGGGTGGGGCCGCCACCGCCGTCGCCCCAGCCGAACGGCGCCAGCGAGCGCGTACCGCGGCCCTTGTCGGCGTAGTTGCGGACGGTGCGGGACATCTCCTCGCCGCTGAAGCGGGCGTTGTAGGTGTCGATCGGCGGGAAGTGCGTGAAGATGCGGGTGCCGTCGATGCCCTCCCACCAGAAGGTGTGGTGCGGCAGCTTGTTGGTCTGGTTCCAGGACAGCTTCTGGGTCAGGAACCACTCGTTGCCGGCGAGCTTGGCGAGCTGCGGGTAGGCCGCGTTGTAGCCGAAGGAGTCCGGCAGCCAGACGCCCTTGGTCTCGATGCCGAAGTGGTCCATGAAGAACCGCTTGCCGTGCACCAGTTGGCGGGCGAGCGCCTCGCCGCCGGGCAGGTTGCCGTCGGCCTCCACCCACATGCCGCCGACCGGCGCCCACTGGCCCTTCTTCACGGACTCCTGGATGCGGGCCCACACCTTCGGGTAGTTGTCGCGCACCCACTCGTACTGCTGTGCCTGCGAGCAGGCGAAGATGAAGTCGTCGTACTCGTCGGCGAGCGAGGTGACGTTGGAGAAGGTGCGGGACGTCTTGCGCTTGGTCTCGCGGATCGGCCACAGCCAGGCGGAGTCGATGTGCGCGTGGCCGACGCCGGAGAGCACATGAGCGCTCGCGTGCGCGGGCTTCGACAGCGCCGGCTTCAGCACCGCCCGCACGTCCGCGGCCGATCCGGAGATGTCGTCCAGGTCGAGGACGTCCAGGGCGCGGTCCAGGGTGTGCATGATCTCGTGGCGGCGCGGCTCGTGCTCGCCGAGCTCCAGCATCAGCTCGCGCAGCACCTGGATGTCGAGGTCGAGGTGGAAGACCTCCTCGTCGAGGACGGCGATGTCGGCACGCCTGAAGGTGTAGAGGGGCTTGTCGCCGGCGGTGAGGACGTCGCCGAGCGGGGTGGGGCCCGCGAAGTCATTGGCGAGGATGTCGGGGTTGGAGGCCGCCTCGACCAGGTAGTCGATCGTCTCGCCGCCCGTCGCCGGGTTGGCGATCGCCACGTACTGGTTGAGCGGGTTGACCGCCTTCAGCGGCGTCCCGTCCGTGCGGTGGACCAGCGCCTCGGCCTGGTTGCCGGGCCAGTCGCCCACGAAGCCGAGGTCGATGACTGCCTCGACGCGCCTGCCGGCCCACTCGGCGGGCACCTGGCCACGCATCCGGAACCAGGTCGTGCCCCAGGGCGGGCCCCAGGGGGTGTCCATGGCGAAGGGCTCGTACGCGGCGGCCGCGGCCTCCTCGAAGGGAACCGGCTCCCCCGGCGCCTGCCAGGCCTCGACCGTGAAGGGGACGGATGCCGCGTGGATCGCGGGCTTGATGCGCTGGTTGTGGATGCGCTCGGCGCGCTCCTCGATCCGGCGGCGTTCGTCGTGCATGGCGGTTCTCCAGAAGAAAGAGAGGGAAAGCGCTTTCCGGCGAGGGGTTACCCAAGATACGCGAGGCCGGGATGGACCTCGGTGTAGCCCTCGACCAGCCGACGGGCCACGTTCACGGAGTCGACGAGCGGGTGCAGCGCGAAGGCCTTCACGGCGGTCGCACGGGAGCCGGACTCCGCCGCGGCCAGCACCTCGCGCTCGACCGCCTTCACCGCGCAGACCAGCCCGGTCGCGTGGTCGGGCAGCGGGGCGACGGCGACCGGGTGCGCGCCGTTGGCGTCGACCAGGCACGGCACCTCGATGACGGCGTCCGCGTCCAGGACGGACAGCGTGCCCTGGTTGCGCACGTTGAGGATCAGCGTGGTGCGCTCGTCGCGGGCGATGGCCCGCATCAGGGCGAGCGCCACCTTCTCGTAGCCGCCGGAAAGATCGTCGGCCTCCCGCTCGCCGGCGCCCGCGCTTTCGCGGTTCTCGG
Source organism: Streptomyces sp. R21 (assembly GCF_041051975.1). GTDB lineage: Bacteria > Actinomycetota > Actinomycetes > Streptomycetales > Streptomycetaceae > Streptomyces. Next base: position 1,881,689 of record NZ_CP163435.1, read on the forward strand.
ACATGTAGGTCGCCTCGCGCTCGGCGCGGGTGCGGTCCCAGGCGGTCAGGGCGGAGGCCTCGGGCCGCTTCATCTCCTCGTAGAAACCGGCCTGCTGGTCGCGCAGGAAGGCGCCTCGGGTCTTCTCGGCCTGGCTGTAGGCGCGGACGGTCTCACGGTTGAAGTAGTAGTAGTGCAGGTACTCGTTCGGGACGGCGCCGAGGGACTGGAGCCAGTCGGGGCCGAAGAGCTTGCCCTCCTCGAAGGAGCCGAGCAGCTCGGTGTCGGCGAGCAGGCGCGGGAGCTCGTCCCGGCCGGCGACGCGCAGGCCGCGCACCCAGCCGAGGTGGTTGAGGCCGACGTAGTCGATGAAGGCCTCGCGCGGGTTCGCGCCCAGCACCCGGGCGATACGACGGCCGAGGCCGACCGGCGAGTCGCAGATGCCGATGACGCGGCCCGCGAGGTGGCGGGACATGGCCTCGGTGACCAGCCCGGCCGGGTTGGTGAAGTTGATGACCCACGCGTCGGGGGCGAGCCGGGCCACCCGCCGGGCGATGTCGACGGCGACGGGCACGGTGCGCAGGCCGTACGCGATGCCGCCCGCGCCGACCGTCTCCTGGCCGAGGACGCCCTGCGCGAGCGCGACCCGCTCGTCGTTCGCGCGGCCCTCCAGGCCGCCGACGCGGATCGCGGAGAACACGAAGTCGGCCCCGCGCAGCGCCTCGTCGAGGTCGGTGGTGGCGGTCACCTCGGGCGCGTCGGGCACCTGCGCAGCCTGCTCGGCCAGCACCCGGGTCACGGCCGACAGCCGCTCCGCGTCCAGGTCGTGCAGCACGACATGGGTGACGCGGCCCTCGGCGCGGTCCCCGAGGAGCGCCCCGTACACGAGCGGCACACGGAATCCGCCGCCGCCCAGAATCGTCAGCTTCACGCTGCTCCTGCCTCTCCTGCCACGACCACGTCGACGCCCGCCTCCTCCAGGGAGGCCCGCGTCGCCGCGTTCACCGGCGCGTTCGTCACCACCACGTCCAGGTCCTCGGGCCCGCAGACCTTCGCCATCCCGGTGCCCGGGAACTTGGCGGCGTCTGCGAGCAGGACCACCCGGTCGCTCGCCTTGATCATGGCCCGCTTGACCGGCACCTCGACGACCGTCGTGTCCATCACCTGACCGCCGGGCCGTACTCCACTGGTACCCAGGAAGAGCCAGTCGGCGTGCAGCTGGCGGAGGTTGTCCTCGGTGAGGAAGCCGACCAGGGAGCGGTACTCGCGGCGGACCATGCCGCCGAGCAGCACCAGGTCGATGCCCTCGTCGTCCGCGAGTTCCTCGTAGACCACCAGGTTGCTGGTGATCACGGTGATGCGCCGGCCGTGCAACTGCCGGGCCAGGCGGTAGGCGGTGGTGCCGATGTCGAGCAGCACCGACTGGCCGTCCTCGATCATCGCCGCGGCGTGCGCGGCTATGACGTCCTTCTCGGACACCCGTACCTCGGCGACCTCGGCGAAGGGCTGGTCGCCCTCGTCGGCGACGGCGCCGCCGTGCACCCGGGTGAGCAGCCCGTCCTCCTCGAGTTTGACCAGGTCACGTCTGACCGTGGCGGGGCTCACGCCCAGTCGCTCGGAGAGATCGGTCACGGCCGCGGGGCCCCCGGAGCGCAGGGCCCGCAGGATGAGTTGATGTCGTCGTTCTGCCAGCACGGCGTGAACACTACTCGTCATCTTCAATCATTTCTATGCTCAATTCTGCTCAGGTATTGACCAATCTCGCGGAGCGGCGCACGATTCCGGTCACCGAAATGAAGAGTTTTGACGAGCTCTCCAGAACGGAACGGACTCTCCCGAACGGGACGAGCTCCCTGCGACGACCGGAACGAGAGGACGCACCCGTGGACCACGACCGGCCCGACGTGCTGCTGACCGGGCTGCTCTTCTACGACCTCGTCCTCACGGGCCTGGGGAAGCCCCCGACGCCCGGCGAGGAGATCTGGACCGAGGGCATGGGCAGCAGCCCCGGCGGCATCGCCAACCTGGCGGTGGCCGCGGCCCGCTTCGGCCTCAGGACCTCCCTCGCCACGGTCTTCGGCGACGACTACTACGGCGCGTACTGCCGTGGCGTCCTCGCCGACCAGGAATCGGTCGATCTCTCGCTCTCCCGCACCGCGGACGGCTGGCACACCCCCGTCACCGTCTCCCTCGCCTACAACCACGACCGGGCCCTCGTCACCCACGGCCAGGAGCCCCCGTACTCGCAGGACGCGCTGATGGGCGACCCGCCCGAGGCCCGCACCGCCCTCGTACACCTGGAGGCGGAGCCGCGCGGCTGGCTCGGCAAGGCCGCCGCGAACGGCACACAGATCTACGCCGACGTCGGCTGGGACCCCACCCAGCAGTGGTCCCGCGACCTCCTCGACCAGCTCTCCCTGTGCCATGCCTTCCTCCCCAACGAGGCCGAGGCGATGGCCTACACCCGCACCGACAGCGCGCTCGCCGCGCTCGGCACGCTCACCGAACTCGTGCCGGTCGCCGTGATCACCCGCGGCGGTGACGGGGCCGTCGCGGTGGACCAGACGACGGGCGAGTACGCCGACGTGCCCGCCCTCGACGTCGAGGTCCTGGACGCGACGGGCGCCGGCGACGTCTTCGGCGCGAGCTTCGTCGCCGCCTCGCTCGGCGGCTGGCCGCTTCAGGAGCGGCTGCGCTTCGCGGTCCTCGCCGCGAGCCTCTCCGTGCAACGCCACAGCGGCGCGCTCGCCGCGCCCGGCTGGTACGGCGTCGACCGGTGGTGGCGCGCCCTCGACGACCCCGAGCTGCGCCGCGCGTACGGCTTCCTCGCCGACCGCATCCCGGCGAACCCGGGCCCGCCCACCCACGGTGCCCCCGTCACTCCCCAATGATCCGCACCCCTCAGACACAAAGATCCGAAAGGCGGTGGGAGCTGTGCGGCTCTCACGAAGAGGCCTGCTGCGCGCGGGCCTGGCCGGTACGGCCGCCACGGCGCTCGGCGGCCTGGCGTCCGGCTGCGCCGTTCCGACCGGCTCGACCGGCCGGAACATGGTCCTGTGGTACTGGAGCGGCGGCCTGAGCGACACGGTCGTCAAGCAGGCCAGGAGCCGCTACGGCAGCACGGTCGACCTCCAGGCCATCCAGATCGGCGGCTACTACCGGTCCAAGCTGATCACCACCATGGCCGGCCGCGCCCACCTTCCCGACATCGCGGGCCTCAAGGGCGAGGACATGGCGTCCTACCTGCCCAACGCGGACCAGTTCGTGGACCTGCGGACACTCGGCGCGGAGAAGTACAAGAGCCAGTACCTGTCGTGGAAATGGGACCAGGGCATCGCGGACGACGGCACGATGGTCGGCTTCCCCATCGACTGCGGCCCGGTCGCGCACTACTACCAGCCCGCCGTCTTCGAGAAGGCCGGCCTGCCGTCCGAACCCGCCGACGTCTCGCGGGAGATCGACACCTGGGAGAAGTTCTTCGCCGCCGGTGTGCAGTTGAAGAAGCGGATTCCCGGCACCTACCTGCTGACCGACATCACCAGCGTCTTCACCATGTCGGTCAACCAGGGCACCAAGCAGTACGTCGACAAGGACCGGCACTTCATCGGCGACCAGGAGCACATCAAGGCCGCCTGGGCCCTGGCCGTGGAGGCCAAGCGGCGCGCGATCGTGTCGAGCATCGTCAGCGGTACGCCGGACGCGCTGTCGGCCCAGGAGAACGGCAAGCTGCCCAGCAACCTCAACGCCTCCTGGTCCACCAGCGACCTCAAGCTCGGCGTCCCGAAGACCAAGGGCAGGTGGCGCGTGGCGAACTGTCCCGGCGGCCCCTCCAACATCGGCGGCTCCTTCCTGGCGATCACCAAGGCGTGCCGGGAGCCCGAGAAGGCCTTCGAGATCATCACCTGGCTGCTGAACCCCGCCAACCAGGCCCAGGGCTTCGTGGACGCGGGACTCTTCCCGTCCACCCCGGCGTCGTACGGCATGAAGAAGCTCCAGGAGCCCGACCCGTTCTTCGGCGGCCAGAACACGATGGACGTCTTCGGGCCCGCCGCGCAGAAGATCCCGGTCGCCTACAACAGCCCGTACGACATCGCCCTCGGGCAGCCCGTCAAGGACGAGATCAAGAACGTCGGCGTCCTCGGCAAGGATCCCGACCAGGCCTGGAAAGACGCCATGAGCAAATGCCGTCGTATCGCCCAGCACCTGGGGGTGAGCTTCTGATGGCCACCGCCCCCGCGCTGGAGAAGCCCCCGCTGACCGTCGCCGAACCCCCGGCGGCGCGGCCCCGCAAGGGCATCCTGAAGTACTGGCGGCTGTACGCCGCGATCTCCCCCTTCTACCTGCTCTTCCTCGCCTTCGGGCTGATCCCGGTCGGCTTCTCGCTCTACCTGTCCTTCCACCGCTGGGACGGGCTCGGCTCGATGGAGTGGGCGGGCCTCGCGCAGTACAAGTACCTGCTGGCCGACAGCGACTTCTGGAACGCGATCGGCAACACGATCATCATCTGGGCGCTGGCCACCTTCCCCATGATCTTCCTGGCGATGGTCACGGCCGTGATGCTCAACTCGGCGGTCCGCTTCAAGAACCTCTACCGCTTCGCGTTCTTCCTGCCGAACGTGACCTCCGTCGTCGCCGTCGCGATCATCTTCGGCTCGGTGTTCTCCACCAACTTCGGCCTGGTCAACGCCCTGTTGCACGCGGTCGGAGTCGACCAGGTGGCGTGGCTGAACACCCCCTGGGGCATCAAGGTCGCCATCGCCACCCTGATGACCTGGCAGTGGACCGGCTACAACGCGATCATCTTCCTCGCCGGGCTCCAGACGATCCCGACCGAGCTGTACGAGGCAGCGCGCATGGACGGCGCCGGTCCCGTGCAGACCTTCTTCCGGGTCACGCTGCCGCTGATGCGGCCGGTGCTGCTGTTCGTGCTCGTCGTCTCCACCGTCACCGGCCTGCAGAGCTTCTCCGAACCGCAGGTGCTGCTGCAGACCACCGCCAACGACTCCACCTTCTCGGGCGGTCCCGGCCACGCCGGGCAGACGATGGTCCTCTACTTCTTCCAGCAGACCTTCGACAACAACGACTTCGGCTACGGCGCCGCCGTGGCGTGGGGCATCTTCCTCGTCGTCGTCCTCTTCTCCATCATCAACTGGCGCCTGGTGCAGCGCCGGGACGAAGACTAGGAAGGCCGGTCACCATGGCATCCATCAAGGGCTCCCTGCGCAGGAGCATCGGACTGCACGCGACGCTGATCCTCGGCGTCCTCCTCTCGGCCTTCCCGTTCTACTGGGCCGTGATCATGTCGACGCACTCGTCGTCGGAGATCTTCTCCTACCCGCCGAAACTGCTGCCGGGCTCGCACTTCCTGGAGAACGTCCGCCATCTCTTCGACGCCATCGACTTCTTCGGGTCGATGTGGAACTCGCTGCTGGTCGCGGTGACGGTGACCTTCCTGGTCCTGTTCTTCGACTCACTGGCCGCCTTCGTCTTCGCCAAGTTCGAGTTCCCGGGCCGCAAGGTGCTGTTCGCGCTGATGATGGCGATCTTCATGGTGCCGGCGCAGCTCCAGGCCATCCCGCAGTTCGTGATCATGGCGAAGATCGGCTGGATCGGTTCGATGACCGCGCTGATCGTTCCGGCCGCGGCCAACGCGTTCGGCATCTTCTGGATGCGCCAGTACATGAAGAACGCGATCCACGACGAACTGCTCGACGCCTCGAAGCTGGACGGCGCCGGATTCCTGCGCCAGTACTGGCACGTGGCGCTGCCGGTCGTCCGGCCGGGCCTCGCCTTCCTCGGCATCTTCACGTTCATGGGCCAGTGGAACGACTACGCCTGGCCGCTGATCGCCCTCACCAACCCGGACAACGTGACCCTTCAGGTCGCCCTGTCCCAGCTCAACGGCACCCATGGCACCACCGACTACGGAATGGTCATGACGGGCGCGCTGCTCGCCCTGGTCCCGCTGCTGATCGTCTTCGCGATCGGCGCCAAGCAGATCATCGCGGATCTCGGCAAGGGGGCCATCCGCTGATGTCCGGCACTCCCCTGACCGGTGGTACCCCGGCCGCCGATCCGCTGCTCGCGCTGCGCCCCTGGGAGGCGCCCGAGGTGACCTCCTGGGGGCGGCTGCCGATGCACGCCGTCGACCGGCGCGGGCGGGCGCTGTCCCTCGACGGCGACTGGCGCTTCCAGCTCCTGGCGAGCCCCTTCGCGGAGCCGGGCCCCGAGTGGTCCTCGGCGCAGGTGCCCGGCGCCTGGACCATGCAGGACACCGACGACCTGCCCCAGTACACCAACTTCCGCATGCCGTGGGGCGAGTTCCCGCCCCACTCCCCCGCCGCGAACCCGACGGGCGTGTACGAGCGGGAGGTGGACGTCCCCGCCGAGTGGGCCGGACGCCGGATCGTGCTCCAGGTCGGGGCCGCCGAGAGCGTGCTCCTCGTCCATGTGGACGGACGCCCGGTCGGCATCTCCAAGGACTCGCACCTCGCGGCCGAGTTCGACCTCTCCGCCGTCGTACGCCCCGGGCAGTGCGCCACCCTGCGGCTCACCGTCGTCAAGTGGTCGGACGCCTCGCACATCGAGGACCAGGACCAGTGGTGGCACGGCGGGATCACCCGCTCGGTGCTGCTGTACGCGACCGATCCGCTGTACCTCGCGGACGTGGCGGTGCGGGCGCGCCACGACGGTGAGCTGCGGGTCGACTGCCAGGTGCGGCACGCGGCGGGCGCGCTGCCTTCCGGGTGGTACGTCACCGGCGCCCTGGAGAGCCAACTCCTCGCCCAGGACACGGAGTTCGACCGTCTCAACACCGAGGACGGCCGGGTCTCCGACTTCCTCGGCGAGGCCCGGCTCACCGCGGTCGTCCCCGACGTCCGCCCCTGGACGGCTGAGACGCCCGAGCTGTACGACCTGACCCTGCGCCTGCACCGCGCCGACGGCTCCGTCTGCGACACCTCGCACCATCTGGTCGGCTTCCGCGACGTCGCGATCCGCGGCCGGGACCTGCTGGTCAACGGCGAGCGGGTCTACATCCGGGGCGTCAACCGGCACGACTTCCATCCGCTGACGGGCAGGACGGTGTCGTACGACGACATGCGCGCGGACCTGGCGCTGCTCAAGCGCTTCGGGTTCAACGCCATCCGCACCGCCCACTACCCGAACGACCCGGCGCTCTACGACCTCGCCGACGAGCTGGGCTTCTACGTCGTGGACGAGGCGGACATCGAGGCGCACGACCACGCCCACGAGATCGCCGACGATCCGCGCTATCTCGGCGCCTTCGTGGACCGGGTCTCGCGGATGGTCCTGCGGGACCGCAACCACCCCTCGGTGATCATCTGGTCGCTGGGCAACGAGTCCGACTACGGCGCCAACCACGACGCGGCCGCGGGCTGGCTGCGCCGCCACGACCCGACCCGGCCGCTCCAGTACGAGGGCGCGGCCAAGCTCGACTGGGCCGACCCCTCGGTCGCCTCCGACATCGCCTGCCCGATGTACGCGCCCATCGAGGACTGCGTCGCCCACGCCCGCTCCGGCAGGCAGACCAAGCCGATCGTCCAGTGCGAGTACTCGCACGCCATGGGCAACAGCAACGGCACGCTCGCCGACACCTGGGCGGCCATCGAGTCGACCCCGGGGCTTCAGGGCGGTTTCATCTGGGAGTTCTGGGACCACGGCATTCTCCAGCGTGTGAACGACGGAAGACCGGCCGGGCGCGGTGGCGCCGGGCTGTATGACAACGGTGTCGCGGCCCCCGGCCATCGCTGGGCGTACGGCGGCGACTTCGGCGAGACACTCCACGACGGCGCCTTCATCGCCGACGGAGTGGTCTTCCCCGACCGCACGCCAAAGCCGGTGCTGTACGAGCACCGGGAGATCGCGGCGCCGCTGCGGCTGTCGTACGACAACGGGCTTCTCGTCCTCCGCAACCACCAGCACTTCCGGGGGCTGGAGTGGCTGGCCGCCGAGTGGGAGCTGTCGCTCGCGGACGGCGGCACCCTGACTGCCCCGGCCGACCTGCCCGAGGTGGCGCCCGGCGCCTCGGCCGTGGTGCCGCTGCCGTTCGCGCTCCCCGACGACGGGGGCGAGGCCTGGCTGACGCTGCGGGTGAGGACGGCGCGGGACGAGGCATGGGCGGCCTGCGGCACCGAAGTGTGTGTACCGCAGGTGCGGTTGCGGGCGGCCGGTCCGGGAGCCCCGGCCGCCCCGCCGGTCGACCGCACTGTCCCGGTCGACGAGGACGGCCTGCTCGTCCATCCCCTGCTCACGGCCCCGCCCGTGCTGTCCCTGTGGCGGGCGCCCACCGACAACGACGAGCTCGGCGGCATGGCCTCGCGCTGGCGGAAGTGGGGTCTCGACACGCTCGTCCGCAAGGTCGTCTCGGTGCGCCATGACGGCGGCCGGGTGACCGTGGACGCCGAGTACGCCGGTCTGCTCGGCGTCGTCCACCACCGGCAGGTGTTCACGCCGGTCGACGGCGGTCTCCATGTCGAGGAGTCGGCCGAGCTGCCGGACGTGTTCGACGACGTGGCGCGGGTCGGCTCGGTGTTCGAGACGGTCGCGGGCCTCGATCTGCTGGAGTGGTACGGGCAGGGCCCTTGGGAGTCCTATCCGGACCGCTGTGCCGGGGCACCGGTCGGCCATCACTCCCTCCCCGTGGACGAGTTGTTCACCCCCTATCTGCGCCCGCAGGAGAGCGGCGGCCGGCATGGCGTACGGCGGTTCACGCTGTCGGCGCCGGACGCCACCGGTCTCGCGGTCGAGCCGGCCGGACCGCTCCAGGTCTCCGTCACCCACCACCGCGCCGAGGACCTGACGGCCGCCTCGCACCACGACGAGCTGGTGCCGCGCTCCGGGTGCGTGGTGCACCTCGACGCGGCCCACCGGGGGCTGGGCACGGCGTCGTGCGGCCCCGACACCTCCCCCTCGTACCGCATCCCCCCGGGCGTCCACCGCTGGAGCTGGACCCTGCGCGTTCTCTGATCTCCCCGCGAACCCCCCGCGCCTTTCCCCTTACGTCACCTCTCACGGAGCACACGTGTGTACTTCGCATGACCAGAACCAGGGCGAGGCCGAGCAGGCCGGTGCCGCAAGACGCAGTTTCCTCAGGGCCACGGCGCTGCTCGGCGCCGCCGCCACGGCCGGGGTCGCACTGCCCACCGTGGCCGAGGCGGCTCCCGCGAGCGCGAGCAGCAGGCGGCCCGACCCGGAAAGCCGTCGCTTCACGGTCGCCGTGATGCCCGACACCCAGTACCTCTTCGACGGTCCGAGCATCGACAAGACCCCCGTCGAGGCATCCCTGCGCTATCTCCTCGAGCACGGGAAGGACGAGAACATCGTCTTCCTGTCCCACCTCGGCGATCTCACGCAGAACGGCGCGAAGGAGGAGTTCGCGGCGATCGGAGACGCCTTCCGGCCGCTGGACCGGCGGGGCGTCGGCTACAGCGTCCTCGCCGGCAACCACGACGTACGGTCCTCCACCGACGACGGGCGCGGCGCGACGCCGTACCTGGACACCTTCGGGCCGAAGCGGTTCAAGGGCGCGGCCACGTTCGGGGGCGCCTCCTCGGACGGCTACAACACCTTCCACCTCTTCGAGGCGGGCGGGCGGCAGTGGATGGTGCTCGCGCTGGACTGGCGGCTGTCGGCGGCGGGTTACGCGTGGGCGAAGGACGTCCTCGCGCAGCATCCGACGACACCGGTGATCCTCACGACGCACGAGCTGGTCGTCGAGGACGACACCCTGTCGGCCTACGGCCAGCAGCTGTGGGACCGCCTCGTGGCGGACCACGACCAGATCTTCCTCACCCTCAACGGCCACTACTGGCCCGCCGCCCGCGCAACACGCAGGAACACGGCCGGACATGACGTCCACCTCCATCTGACGAACTATCAGAACCGGTATTTCGGCGGCGCGGCGATGATCCGGCTCTACCGCTTCGACCTGGACCGGAACGTCATCGACGTCGAGACGATCTCGCCTTGGATCCTGGGCCGGGCTGCGAAGGGGCTCAACGAGCTGGAGCGGCAGGAGATCGAACTCAGCGGTGACGCCGACCGGTTCTCGGTGCCGATCGACTTCGAGGAGCGCTTTTCCGGCTTCGCCCCGGCGCCCGCGCGCCCGTCGCGGCCCGCGGCGAAGATGCTCGTCCCCGGCACCGTCGCCTACTGGCGCTTCGACGGTCACGCCGACGGCGCCGCCGTGACCGGCACGGTCCGCGACCTCTCCGGGCGCGGGAACGACCTCACACTGCTCACCGTCGGCGGCGGCTCGCTGAACTGGTCGTCCGACCACCACCCCGACCAGCCCGGCCACGGCAGCCTGGAGTTCCAGGGCTTCAAGTCCCCGCTGAAGGGCGCGTACCTGCGCACCGTCGACGGCGCGCCGCTCAACTCCGCAACGTTCGGGAACGGTTACACCATCGAGGCGTTCTACCGACTGCCCGCCGACTGGGACCCGGACCACCACGCCTGGTCCGGCATCGTGAGCCGCACCGGCACGGGCGGCGCGGCGGGCAAGACCGGTGACGACCCCGACGAACCGCTCGCCACACTCTCGCTCTCCAACGACCGCGAGCCGCAGTGGGCCGCACGACCGCTCAACCAGGAGGGCATCGCCACCAACTGGGGCCAGGAAACGCCCCTGGAGACCTGGTGGCACCTCGCGGTCGTCAGCGAAGGCAAGCACACCACGCTCTACGTCGAGGGCTGCCCGACCGTCCGCAACCCGAAGGCGGTCGCGGTCGGCCTCGCCTCGGTCGGGCTGCCGTGGCTCCTCGGCGGCTACGAGTACGCGGGCCGGATCGACCAGATCCTGCACGGACGGCTCGGCGACGTCCGGATCGTCCAACGCGCCCTGCCCGTCACGTCGTTCATGAACCACTGAGACTTCCGAGACCTCCAGGGACGCACCAACCATGACCGAGCAGCAGCTGCCCTCCTGGGCCGACCCGTCCGTCTCCCCCGCCTCCCTCG